>DASZKN010000147.1:0-20645 GCA_035552855.1 Trebonia sp.
GATCGGTCTCCGCGCGCCGCAGGCCGATCACGGTCAGCGTGCCGGGCTCGTGCGTCCCCGGCTCGACCGCGGCCGCGCCCCGCGGCCGCTTGATCTCGCTCGTCGCGTACAGCGAGCGGCCGTCCGGGGAAACGGCAGGCCGACCGCCGCCTGGCCGAGCGGGATGCTGCCCACGTAGTCCCGGGCGCCGAAGCCTCCGCGCAGCTAGTCGCCAGGCGTCACGTCGTCGCCAGCAGGTACACGTTCAAGCTCACGATGACGGCCGTGACGGAACACGCGGCGACGTTAGTGAGCCGCCGGTTCACCAGCGTGCCCATGAGCCCGCGACGGCTGGTGAACACCACCAGGGGGATCAGCGCGAACGGGATGCCGAACGACAGGAACGCCTGGCTCAGCACCAGCGCCCGCGTCGCGCTGAACCCGCTGGCGATCAGCGCCAGCGCCGGCAGCATCGTGACCGCGCGCCGCGCGAACACCGGCACCTGCCGGCGGATGAATCCTTCCATCACCGCCTGGCCCGACATCGTGCCCACGCAGGAAGAGGCGATGCCCGACACCAGCAGCGCGATGCCGAAGATCGTGCCCGCGTGCCCGCCCACGTACGCGTTGAGCCCGGTGAACACCGTGCCGAGGTCGCCGCCGGCCGCGTGCAGCCCGCGCGTCCCGAACACCGCCGCCGCCGTCGCCAGCATGGCCAGGTTGATGAGCCCGGCCAGCCCCATCGCCACCAGCACGTCCACGATCTCGAACCGGAAGATCTTCCGCCGGTCCGTAGCCGCCGCGCCGTCCGTCCCCGTCGCGCCCGTCGCCACCACCCGCCCCTTCGTCAGCGACGAGTGCAGGTAGATGACGTGCGGCATCACGGTCGCGCCGATGATCGAGACCGCCAGCAGCGCCGACCCGCCGGGCAGCCGCGGCTCGAACACCCCGCCCGCGACCGCCGCCGGCGCCGGGCTCGTCTTGAAGATCTCCAGGCCGAAGGCCAGCACGACCACCACGACGAGCGCGGTGATCACCGCCTCGAGCCGCCGGAAGCCCCGCACCTCCATGCCGAGGACCGCGAACGTCGCCAGCCCGGCCAGCAGCGCCGACACCCACATCGACAGCCCGAACACCAAGTGCAGTCCCAGCGCCGCCCCCGTGAACTCCGCGAGGTCGGTGGCCATCGCGACGGCCTCCGCCTGGACCCACAGGACCAGCACTGCCCGCCGCGGCAGCCGGTCCCGGCACACCTCGGGCAGGCTCCGGCCCGTCGCGATGCCGAGCTTGGCGGACAGCGACTGCACGAGCATCGCCATCAGGTTCGCGGTCGCCACCACCCACCCGAGCGCGTAGCCGAACCGCGCGCCGCCCGCCATGTTGGTGGCGAAGTTGCCCGGGTCCACGTAGGCGACGGCCGCGACGAAGGCCGGGCCGAGGAACGGCGCGACGGCGCGCAGCCCGCGCCGCTCCCCGGCGAGCGCCTGCCGGGCGGCGAGCGCGGTATCAGCCAACCGAGGGACCCAGGCCCAGCGACTGCGGCGTGCTCGCGTCCGGCGACGGCTGGCGCAGGTCCTCGTCGAGCGAGCCGTACTCGGTCATCAGCGCGGGGCTGCCGCCCCACGGCGTCTGCTCCTCCGCGACCAGCGTGTTGGTCGTGAGCAGCAGCCCCGCCACCGACGCGCCGTTCTGCAGCGCTGACCGGACGACCCGCAGCGGGTCGACGATGCCCATCTCGATCATGTCGCCGTGCCGGCCGCCGAGCGCGTCGAACCCCTCGTCCGGGCCGAGCCCGGCCGTCGCCGCCACCACGCGGGAGGCGTCGTACCCGGCGTTCGCGGCGATCAGCCGGGCCGGCTCGGGCAGCGCCCGGCGCACGATCCCGACACCGATCGCGTAATCTCCGGTCACGTCTGCCTCGCTGGTCACATCGTCGAGCGCGGTCACCGCGTGCAGCAGGGCGGAGCCGCCGCCGGCCACGATGCCCTCGGCCATCGCGGCGCGGGTGGCGGAGAGGGCGTCCTCGACCCGGTGCCGCAGTTCCCTGAGCTCGGCGCTGGTCGCCGCGCCGACCCGGATGACCGCGACCTTGCCCGAGAGGGCGCCGATCCGCTCGGTGAGCACGTCCTCGTCGATGCCGAACGTGGCCCGCTCCAGCTCCGCGCGCAGCTGGCTCAGCCGGAACTCGACGGCCGCGGCCGACCCGCCGCCGCCGATGATCGCCGCGGCGTCGGCGGTCACCCGGACCTGGCGCGCGCGGCCGAGCTGCTCGGTCGTCATCGTCTCCAGGCTGAACCCCGAGTGCTTGCTGTACACCGCCCCGCCGGTCAGCGCGGCGATGTCCTCGAGCTTGTGCAGCCGCCGGTCGCCGAACCCGGGCGCCCGCACCGCGACGCACTGGAAGATGCCGTTCACGTGGTTGTGCACGAGCATCGACAGGGCGGTGCCCTCCACGTTCTCCGCGATGATGACCAGCGGCCGCGGCGCCCGCATGACCTTGTCGAGCAGCGGCATGAGCTGCTGCACTTTGGAGATCTTCTCGCTGCACAGCAGGATGTACGGGTCGTCGAGGACGGCCTCGAGCGCGGCGGGCGACGTCACCAGGTACGGCGACAGGTAGCCGTTGTCGAACTGGAAGCCTTCGACGAAGTCGACGCCCATGCCCGGCGCCGGCGTGTCCTCGACGGTCACGATCCCGGCGTCGCCGACCGTGTGCAGCGCCCTGGCGATGACCGCGCCCACGAGGTCGTCGTCGTTGGCGGAGATCGCCGCGACGCGCCGGTAGTCGTCCTCGGTGCTGACCGGGTGCGCGACGCTGCGCAGGTAGCCGGTGAGCTTGCCGACCGCGAGGTCGATGCCCCGCTTGACCAGCACGGGGTTCGCGCCGTCGCCGATCGCCTGCATGCCCTCGCGGACGATCGCCTGGGCGAGCACGGTGGCGGTCGTGGTGCCGTCGCCCACCACGTCGTTGGTCTTGATCGCCGCTTCCTTGACGAGCTGCGCGCCCATGTTCGCGAACTGATCCTTCAGGTGGATCTCACGGGCGATCGTCACCCCGTCGTTCGTGACCACCGGAGAGCCGGTGATCTTCTCCAGGATGACGTTGCGTCCCTTGGGGCCGAGCGTCGACTTGACCGCCTCGGCGAGCTGGTCCACGCCCGCCAGCAGCAGGCCGCGCGCCTCAGCGCCGAAGCGCAGTTCCTTGGCCATGAAATTTTTCTCCTACGTAGTTCGGGATGGGAGCGCGGAGCGTTCCCCCAGGGGGCCTCGGGGGACGGGTAGTCCCTCCGAACGGGGAGGGGTCACCGGGGGGAGTCCCCCCCGGGGACAAGCACTGCGCGGCCGCGCACCCGGCCCGCGTCGAGGTCGGCGAGCGCGTCGGCCGCCGCGGTCAGCGGGTAGGTCCTGGTGTGCAGCGTGACCTTGCCCGCCTGCGCGAGCGACATCAGCTCGGCCAGGTCGTTGTAGGTGCCGACGATGTTGCCGATGATGTCGCGCTCGGTGGAGATGATGTCGAGCGTGGGGATGTGCAGCGTGCCCCCGTAGCCGATCACGAAGTACGAGCCTGCGGGCCTGGTCATGTGCCAGCCGTCGGCCTCCGCGCCCTGCTCGGCGACGAAGTCGAGCACGACGTCGGCGCCCTGGCCGTTCGTCAGGTCCTTGACCGCGTCGACCTGGTTCCCGTCCGCCGCGACGGCGACGTCCGCGCCGAGCTGCTCGGCGAGCTTGAGCGCGTCGGGGTTCCGGTCGACCACGACGATCCGCGTCGCGGTCAGCGCCGCCAGGCACTGGATGCCGATGTGGCCGAGGCCGCCGGCCCCGATCACCACGGCGGTCGTGCCCGGGTACAGCCGCGGGATGGCCTTGCGGACCGCGTGGTAGGCGGTGATGCCGGCGTCGGCGAGCGCGGCGACGTCCCGCGGCCGCGTCCCCGGGTCGAGCTTCACGCACGCCCGGGCCGACGTCAGCAGGTACTCGGCCATGCCGCCGTCGGTCGACAGGCCCGGGAACGAGCTGTTCTCGCAGTGCATGTCGTCACCCGCCCGGCACGCGCGGCACAGCCCGCAGGTCGGCGTCGGGTGCAGGATCACGGTGTCGCCGGGGCTGACGTTGGTGACGCCCGCCCCCACCTCGTGCACCCAGCCGGCGTTCTCGTGGCCGAGGATGTAGGGCAGCGGCGTGCCCATCGCCGCGTCCCACTGCCCGTCGATAATGTGCAGGTCGGTGCGGCACACGCCCGCACCCCCGACCCGGACGATTACCTCGAACGGTCCATTGATCTTCGGCTCGGGCACCTCATCCACGACTGGCGTGGCATGAAATTCGTGCAGTCTGACAGCTTTCATGCGAGCTCCTGTCTTCCCCGGGGGACGTCCCCCCGGTGACCCCCCGCTTGAGGGGACTGCCCGTCCCCCGGAGCCGGGTTTGGGTACCGGTGCGCGAGCATGCCGGAGCACATGCTCGTGTTCGCCTCGATGCCGGCCCGGGTGACCCGGGCGCGGCGCAGGTGCAGCGGGAGATCGTCCGCCGCCACCCCGGCCCCGGTCGCGGGGTCGATGACGAGCGGCGCGTCGTCGCCCGCGGGCAGCCCGAGGTCCGCGCGGCGGCGGCGCAGCCGGGCGAGCGCGGCCGACGGCGGCGCGTCGCCCAGCGTCAGCGCCGGCACCTCGGCCGGCGTTATCCCGGCGGCGAGCAGCGGCCGGCACACCAGGTCGGTGCCGGCCATGACCGCCTTGCGCAGAAAGGCCGCCCGCAGCTCATCGAGCTCCGCGACGGCCTCTCCCGTGAACGACTTAACGAAGCCCGCCTGCGCGGCCACCCCGCTGTTGATGGGCTCCGACGCGAAGTGGTCGTCGAGGATGACCTCGGCGGACTCCACGCCCGGCACCCGGGTCACCGCGTCGTACGCGTCCGCCACCATGAGGTAGGCGAAGTTGGGCGCGCAGAAGTAGGTGGGCAGGCGCAGCCGGACGCGCGCCCGCCCGGCCCCGCTGACCTCGCACGACGCGACGAACCCGAGCTCGGTGACCGGCTCGTCGAGCTCCGGGTCGCGCACGGCGGCGAGCGCCAGCCAGGCGGCGCCCGCCACGTCCGTCGTGGTCATTCCCCGGAGACCAGTTGCGCGTCGTCTTTAGCCGCTGGGGTGCCCGCCTCCTCGGGCAGCAGGCACTCGGCCGGCACCTTGATGTCGTAGAGCCTGGCGGCGTTCAGCCCGAGGATCTTCTTCTTCGTGGCGGTCGTCAGCTTGGCGTAGTCCGAGAGCTCCTCGTCGTCCGGCATCTGCCAGTCGACGAGGCCCTCGACCTGCCACTTCGGCTCCCAGATGCCGTAGTCGCTGCCGAACGTCATCTTGTCCTCGCCGACCCAGAACAGCAGCTCGCCCATGACCTTGGCGAAGAACTTCGGCCGGGCGTGCATCAGGCCGCCGATCACGACCGACAGGCCGGCGTAGACGTTGGGCTCCTGCGTCGCCATGAAGCAGAAGTCCTCGATCCGCGGCAGCCCGACGTGCTCGACGATGAAGTTCAGGCCGGGGAAGTCGGTCGCGGCGTGGTCCACGTCGGACACGTCGAACGCGTCCTTGTCCAGCGGCCAGATCGTCGGGCCCTTGTGCACGTGGACGTTCTTGATGCCGAGTTCCTGGGCCTTCTCCAGGTACCGGTAGCACATCGGGTCGCTCAGCTTGTAGCCGCGCGAGCCGTTGTTCCACTCGGCGGTGTACAGCTTCACGCCCTTCGAGCCATAGCGCTCGACGTTGCGCCGCAGCTCTTCCAGGCCGTTGTCGCCGTCCCGCGGGTCGAACCGCGTGTTGGCGATGAACATGCCCGGGTGCTGCTCGCCCAGCGCCGCGTTCCGCTCGGTGGTGTTGAAGCCCTCGGCGTACCACTCCCTGAGGTACGTGGGCTGGAAGATCGCCACGTCCACATGGCCGTCGTCGAAGACGTCCCGCATCAGGTCGTCCGCCGAGTACTTCTGGAACTTCTCGAGCGGCCAGTGCGTCTCGGGCGGCCCGAGGTGCTGGTAGGCGTGGAAGCACTCGATCCAGCCCTTGGCGTACTGTTCCGCGCCGCGGACCCAGTTGTCCGGTGCGGCGTTCCAGTAGTGCATGTGGGAGTCGACGATGAAGTAACTCTCGCCGTCCTTGGCGTACACGTCGTGCCTCCTTGTTAATTGGCGGTAGCGGGAATGAGGTCGAAGCCGAGGTACTCGGCGGCGTCCTCGGGATTGGCGAACATGATCGTGCGGTCGTCCTCGTGGATCATGCGGCCGTAGTGCGTCGACATGTTCTCCTCGAACTCGGCCGCGTCGAAGTAGCCGGGCTCCTCGCCGAGCGCCTCGGAGATCTCGTCGTAGTCGACGTCCATCCGGCCGGTGGCGTCCACCCGGATCATCGACGGCAGGTACCGCACGGCGACGCTGCGCTTGGTCGCCATCACCTGCGCGATCACGGCACCGACCTGGTTGTTCATCAGCGTGAAGCCGCACTGGTTGGACGGGGTGTTGTCGGCCTTGAACGGGCTCTCGGCGGTTTTGAACGTGGTCACTGGCCCAGCTCCTTCGGTACGTCCAGGTGCAGGTCGGTCAGGATGCCGGCGAACCGGCTCTTGGCGGCGTCCAGGCCGTCCTCGAAGCGGGGCGGCTTGGCGTCGGGCTGCGACCAGAGCGGCTGCAGGGTGCGGGCCGCCTGGATCGCGCGCGGCACCCAGGTGCCGAGCCAGCCCTGCATGAGCTGCTTGTTGTGGCCGGCGAACTCCCGGTCGGCGGTCAGCAGCTCGAACATCGCCCGGGTGTAACGCAGGTCGCGCTCGGCGAAGTCGTACTCGGCGGCGCCGATGACCGTCGGCGTCACGAAGTCGCCGTTGCGCGGCGCGGCGTGCTGCACGAGCTGGCTGCGGAACAGCTCGCCGACCAGCGGCTCGAACACGACGTTGCCCGCGAAGACGGCCTCGCACCAGTCCCAGATCGAGGTCAGCTGCTCGGCGGTCTCCCGGACGCCCTGCCACGCGGGATCGTTGTTCCAGGCGTCCAGGTGCGCGCCGCCGTCGAACCCGCTGACCTCCTCGCTGAGCGTGAGGCTGTACAGCGCGAGGTCCTGGGCGGCGCGGATCCGGTGCATGCTGTTCACCGAGATCGCGTTGTTGTGCATGTTCGTGGGGGCGCGCCGCTGAGCGTTCGCGTACAGGTAGAGGCCGAGGCCGTGGTCGACGTGCATCCACGCGCCGACGTTGCGCTCCACGAACCGGACCCAGTTCGCGTTCCAGTCGTCGAACGCCTTCGACTGCCTGGCGTTCTCGACGTTCTGGTTCACCTGGCGCACGACGTTCGAGTTGTAGCGGTAGAGGGTGAGCTCCCACTCCTCGTTGGGATCGCGGAACTCGTGCCAGCCGTGCGCGGGCCAGTCGTAGCCCTTGCCGCCGGAGCCGGGGAAGCGCTCGGGCTCGGGCCGGTCCGAGCCCCACGCCTTCAGCGCCGTCCAGTCCAGCGGGTAGCCGCCGCGGCCGTCGGCGAAGCCGTACAGCCAGCCCTGCGACAGGTAGTGCCGCGGGTCCGGCTGGACCTCGACGGTCACGTCCTCGTAGTGGGACTGCTTGCGCTTGGCGGGGGAGTAGTACGTGAAGTGGCGGTTGCCCGAGTCGGGGAACTCCTTAGCGCCGGCCTCGGCGTCGGTGAAGACCGGTTTGGGAACGCTGCGCTCTTGCGTGGTCGTCATTGAGACTCTCCGGTGGTGGTGAACTTGTCGTAATAGATGCGCTTTTCCGGGACGCCGAGCGTTTCCAGCAGCGGTATCGCGGCCTCGACCATCGGCGGGGGCCCGCACACGTACGCGTGCGCTCCCGCGAAGTCGCCCGCGTGCCGCTTGACGACCTCGGTGATCAGCCCGGTCTCGCCGGCCCAGCTCTCGGCGGCACTGCTCTCGGCGGAGAGGGCCGGGACGTAGGCGAAGGCGGGCAGCTTCCCGGCGATCGACCGCAGTTCCTCCTCGAAGCAGAGGTCGCGCTCGCCGCGGGCGCCGTAGAAGAACGTGGCCTTGCGGCTGATGCCGCGTTCGGCCATGGAGCGGAGCAGGGACAGGATCGGGGCCATCCCCGCTCCGCCGCCTATGAAGACAAGATCCGCGTCGCCCTCGCGGAGCGTGAACACCCCGAACGGGCCGGTCAGCTCGAGCCGGTCCCCGACCGCGAGGCGCGTGTCGAGGAATTCGGAGAACAGGCCGGCGGGATAGACCTTGATCACGAACTCGAGCAGCCCGTCCCTGCTCGAGGTGTTGGCCATGGAGAACGACCGCACCTCGGCGGTGCCGGGCACGCTGATATCCATGTACTGACCGGGGAAGAACTTGACCTCGGCCGGCTCGACGAGGCGCAGCACCAGGTGCCGCATGTCGTGCGTGACCGGGATGATGGCCGCCACCTCGGCGACCGCCCGCTGGATCGGCAGGCCGGCACGGATCATCTCCTCGTCGTAGTTGAGGAGTTCGATCGTGACGTCCTCGTACGCGTGCGCCCGGCACAGCAGCGTGTAGCCTTCCTCCTTCTCGTAGTCGGGCAGCGCGAACGTGGAGTACCGGTCGTGCTCGATGTCGTCGCCGTCGAGGATGAACGACTTGCACGACGCGCACTGGCCTTCCTTGCAGCCGTGCATGAGCATGATCCCCTGCTCGGCCGCGGCCCGCAGGATCGTCTGGTCCTCGTCCACCTTGATCTCGATGCCGACCGGCTCGAATCGGACAGTGTGTTTGCCGGGCACAGTCACCTCGGGGCGTTCGGGATAAAAGGGATTTTGATCTTTTGATCAGGACTCGGCCGGGGCGGGCCTGCCTGCCGGGCCGCCGCGGATGTAGTCGGCGTGGAAGGCCTGGCGCTGTTCGCCCGACATCTCGTTGAGCAGGACGTTCGGGCTCTGCAGGGGCGGCATGCGGCGCAGGTGGTCGAGCGTCCACAGCTTCTTCGGGTCGTCGAGGTCAAGGTGCGGCTGGGCGACCATCGTCTTGCCGTCGTCGCGGACGTAGCCCATGTCGGAGACGACGTCGGCCCAGTTCCAGCCGTGGTACAGCGTCTCCCACTCCCGCTTGCCGATGAGCTGGCCCATGTTCGGCGTCTCCCGGCCCTGGTAGGTCGGGCGGAACGCGGTCGCGTCGGTCCAGTGGCACGGCTCGCTGCAGTACGTCCGCCACTGGCCGTCCACCTCGTCCATGACCATGTCCTCGCGCACCAGGCACGGGACCATACAGGTCCAGCAGCGGTGCGGGTACACGTAGTCGACGTCCTCGGCGACGATCGGGTGGTGCCCGTTCGGCTTCGACAGGCGGTTGTAGTTCTCCCACCACTTGCCGTACCGGTCATACCAGCCCGGGTACTTGTACTCGAACCACTCGAAGTCCTTGTCGGTCATCGGGTCGATCCGCCAGTAGTTGGCGAGCCAGCCGGTCGCGAAGAACTGGGCGACCTCGTGGACGTAGCCCTTGTTCCAGATCCGGTTCCACGCCTCCTCGATGAGGTCGTGGGGGATGACCAGGCCGTACTTCTCCAGCGGCACGAGGTAGCTGCGGTAGTAGTCGTCGTAGATCCAGCGGCGCCACATCTCCGCGTAGGACTCGCGGTCCTTGCGCCGGTCCTTGGTGCCGTACTCGATGAACGTGCCGATCGCCGCGTCCACCACCGCGTGGTTGTTCCACCAGGCGTAGCGCAGGTCCCGTTCGAGCAGCTGGTGGTTGGACTCGTCGGACAGGGCCATCAGCAGGGTGGCGTAGCCGTTGCTGATGTGCCGCGACTCGTCGCTCTGGACGGAGTGGAACACGGTCGGCAGCAGGTAGTCGCCGTTGGCCGCGGCCTCGGCGGGCATGGCGACGAACAGCGTGTTCGTGAACGCCGTCTCGGCCACGATCGTGAGGTAGATGCTCGCCGCGGTGATGGCGTCACCGGTGATGAAGCCTTCGGCGAACTGACGGCCGATCGTGCCGCAGTAGTCGTTCTGGAAGTCCCGCAGGCTCGAGTTGAAGCCGGCCGGGTCGATGTAGTTGTTCATGTACAGGCGCTTGAGGTTCTGCTGGATCGTCGAGTGCCGTACCTCGTCGATCATCTGGATCGCCTGGCCATTGTGCAGCTCCGGGTTCGGCACCGTGCGGAACAGCAGCGGCATCGCCCGCGCCGCGGAGATCTCCGGCAGCGGGATGATCGACAGGAACAGCTTCTGCCACTCCAGCCAGCGCTCTTGCACCTGGCGGAACATGTTGCCGCGGATGGCGCCGTCCTGCGCTCCGTAGACGCGGTGGTCCTTCTCCTCCTGCATGGGGAAGTAGGACCGGAGCACCTGCTTGAGCGGATCCTTCTTCTGCGCCTTGCGGAACGTGTAGTCGGTCCCGTAGTGGCTGACCGGCTGGTGGTACTGCGGCTCCCAGGAAAGCTCCTGGATCTTCTGATGGGCCTTGGCAACGCTCTGGCGGCTCACCGGCATTCCTCCTCGGGTCGTTGCGGACCTGGCGTCGCGCGTCGCGTCGGGCGCGAAAGTCCTTGTGCCCTAGATCACACATCGGCGGGAGCCGTGCTGAGCTCTCAACCTGAGACAGGCCCGCTGGTCCCCGCGATTCCTCGGTGAGATTGCACGGGCGGTCTCAACTTGAGACAGTGCTTTGTAACAGCGGGTTTTATCTTGTGGACAAGTTGGAGTTCCTCCGGCTGGGTTCAGCAGCTCCGCGCACCGCAGCGGAGGAGGCGATATGGGACGTGCATCAGTGCGGCTGCACACCGCCGGCGGTCGCCTGGCCACGGCCAGGGACCGGTTCCTGGCCGCGCAGCCCGTCGACCCGGCCGACGTCCGGGAACCGATCCTTGCCTCGTGGTGGCGGTCGCGTGAGTGGAATGTGCTCGCCGACCGGCTCGAGCTGAACTATCTGCGTTCGCCTGACCTCGAATCGGCGCTGGCGCGCAGCGCCCGGCCGGTGCTGCGGCGGCTGCACGAACAGCTCGAAGGCCAGCCGATCAGCGTGATCCTCACCGACGCGGGCGGCCTGGTGCTGCTCCGGCTGACCGGCGACCGCGACCTGGAGCGGCATCTCGACGGCATCATGCTGGCGCCCGGTTTCTCCTACGCGGAAGACGTGGTCGGCACCAACGGGATCGGGACGGCGCTCGAGTCCGGGGGGCCGGCCCACGTGTTCGGCCACGAGCATTACGCGGAGCGGCTCGAGGGCATGGCCTGCGCCGGGACGCCGATCCGCGATCCGCTCTCGGGCAAGACGGTCGGCGTCGTCGACCTCACCTGCTGGCGCAAGGACGCGGACCCGCTGCTGATCTCGCTCGTCCAGGCGACGGCCAGCCAGCTCACCCAGGCGCTGGCCGCCGAGAGCAGCAGCCGCGACCTGCACCTGATGCAGGAGTACCTGCGCGCCTGCCGTCACTCCGGCGGCATCGTGCTGGCGATCGGCGGCGACGTCGTCATGCTGAACGACCACGCGCGCCAGTCGCTGAACCCGGCCGACCAGGCGGCGCTGATCGCGCGGGCCACCGACGCGCTCGGCCGGCCGCGGGCCGGCGCCGCCGTCACGGTGGACTTGCCGAGCGGGGCCGTGGCGCGGATGTTCTGCCACCGGGTGTCCGGCGACAGCCCGTACCTGGACGGGGTGGCCCACGTCAAGATCATCGTCCCGGCCGTGGCGGCGGTCGAACTGACCGCGGCGCCCGCCGGCGGGACGGCGTCGCCGGCGCGCGCCGGGTCGCCGGGCACGGACGCGCTGGGCGCGGCGCTGGGCGCGGCGCGGCCGCCGATGACGCTGCCCGGCCTGGTGGGCGGCAGCGCCGTGTGGCGGCGGGCCTGCCGCGAGGCGGAGGCCAGCTACGACTCGGGCGAGTGGCTGGCCCTGGACGGCGAGCGCGGCGTCGGCAAGCTGGCGCTGATCCGCGCCGTGCACCAGCGGCGGAACCCGGCCGCGCCGTTCCACGTGGCCGACGTGCTCGGCGTGCCCGCGCAACGCTCCGCGAGCGGCGGTTCCGGGTGGCTGGCGACCGTGCGCGCCGAGCTGGCCGGCGGCCGCGGCATGCTGGTCATCCGGCATGTCGACGCGGCCGGCGACCGCGAGGTGCGGGCGCTGACCGGCGCGCTGCACGAGGCGAGAGCCGGCGAGCCGCGGGAACCGGGCGCCGAGCCGGAGCTGCGCGTGGCCCTCACGCTGGACCGCAACCGGGCGCGCGCCGATCTCACCGCCCTGCTGCGGTTCTTCCCCGGCACGGTCGAGGTGCCGCCGCTGCGCCACCACAGCGAGGACCTGGCCGAGCTGGTGCCGTTCCTGCTCGCCCGGCTCAGCCAGCAGGGCCGGGCGAGCTGCTCGCCGGCGGCGATGCAGCTGCTGTTGCGGCACAACTGGCCGGGTAACGCGGCCCAGCTGTGGGACGTGCTCAAGCAGGTCGTGCAGCGGCGGCGGGCCGGCTCGATCCTGCCGCGGGACCTGCCGCCGGAATGCTGGACGGTGAGCCGCCGGGTGCTCTCGCCGCTGGAGTCGATGGAGCGCGACGCGATCGTGCAGAGCCTGCGCGACCACGATGGCAACAAGATCCGCGCCGCCCGGTCGCTGGGCATGTCCCGCGCGACGATCTACCGCCGGATCCACGAGTACGGCATCGTCACGACCTCCGGCTAGTTCTCGGGCTGCTGCCGCACCCACTGCGTGAGCTGAGTGCGGGATGCGAAGCCCAGCTTGCCGAAGATGTGCTCCAGGTGGGAGTCGACCGTGCGCTTGGACAGGTAGAGGCGCTCGGCGATGTCGCGGTTGCCCAGGCCCGCGGCGACGAGGCCGGCGATCTGCCGTTCCCGGCGAGTGAGCGGCCGGGCGGGCTGGCCGCCGTCCGGGAGGGCGGGCCGCTCGCCGCGCGCCACCGCGATCGCGTCGGCCAGCGTCAGCGCGAGCCCGCGGGAGTAGGCCGCCGCGTACCGCTCTTCGCCCAGCCGCTCGCGCGCGGTGTCCCCGGCACTGCGCCGGATGGCGGCGTAGCCGGGACCCATCTGGATGGGCGCGTTCAGTATCTTCCAGAACTTGTCACCCGCCCCGTAGAGCACGGCGGCGCGCTCGTAGTCGGCGAGCGCGGCCGCGCAGACCGCGAGCAGGTCGAACGCCATCGTGACGGTGTGCAGGTCGCCAAGGGCCGCCTTGATCGCCAGGCTCGCCAGCGCGTCCGCGACCGCGGCCTCGTTGTCGCCCGACAGCCAGCGGGCCCCGCCCCGCACCCAGAGCGCGGTGCCCCGGCCCCACTGCTCGCCCACCTCGTCGCAGCGGCGCAGGTACTCCTCGCACAGCTGGGTCGCGCGCGCGATGTCCATGTTGAGCAGGCACACCGAGGCCAGCCGCCCGTAGCTCGACAGCGCGAACGCGTCACTGAAGCCGGCCTGCTCTTGCCAGGCGAGCGCGCTCTCGTGGCGGGCCGCGGCGGTCGGCAGGTCGTCGCCGTAGAACGCCACGATGCCCTCGGCGTCGGTGACGTGCGCGGCCAGGTCGCTGTCGCCGAGGCCGGCGGCCAGTCGCGCGGCCCGTGCGAGCGCCGGCGCGGCCTCCGCCAGGTCACCCTGCTGCACAGCGAGTATCGCCGCGCCGTAGACGGCCCACGCGTTGTCCGCGGTCCCCGGCGCGACGGCCACCGCCTGATCGTGCCAGCGCCGGCCTTCGGTGAACATGCCGGTCATCAGCCAGTACGTGCGCAGCAGGACGGTCATGCGCAGCCCGGCGGCCGCATGGTCCGGCGTGCTCAGCGACCAGCCGAGGGCCGCCCGGAGGTTGTCGGTCTCCTGCTGAAGCCGCTTCATCCAGCTGACCTGCGCGGGGCTCAGCGTCTCGGCCGCCGCTCGCTCGACGAGGCCGTGGTAGTACTCTAGGTGCCGGGCGCGCAGGTCGTCCCAGTCCCCGCCCTCGCGATCGCCGGCTAGCTGCTCGGCGCCGAACTCCCGCATCGTGTCGAGCAGGCGGTACCGGCCAGCCGCCTCGTCGTACTGCACGATCGACTTCTCGGCCAGCCTGGCCAGCCGCTCCCGTGTTCCCGCGCCGCACACGTGCTCCGCCGCGGCCGCGTCGAAGCTGCCGGGGAAGACCGAGAGCCGTGCCCAGAGCGCCTGCTCCTCCGGGGTGCACAGCTCGTAGCTCCAGCCCACCGCGGCGTGCAGCGTCCGGTGCCGGCCGACGTTCGTCCGCGCCGTGCCGAGGATCGCGAACCCGCTGTCCAGCCGCCCGAGGATCTCCTCGGGCGCCATGCTGCGCAGCCGGACCGCCGCGAGCTCGAGCGCGAGCGGGATGCCGTCGAGCCGCCGGCACAGTTCGGCCACTACTCCGGCGTTGCGCGGCGTAAGCGCGAACTCCGGCATCGCCGACTGCGCACGGTCCGCGAACAGCGCGATCGCGTCGTAGTCGCCGACCTGGTAGCCGCCGTCCGCCGCCGGCCGGCCCGGCAGCTCAAGCGGCGCGATCGTCAGCGTGTGCTCGGCGGGAATGCCAAGCGGCTCCCGGCTCGTCACCAGGATGCGCAGGCCGGGAGCCGCCGCCAGCAGCGCTGTCACCAGGTCGGCGCAGGCGCCCGCGATGTGCTCGCACGTGTCCAGCACGAGCAGCGTTTCCTGCCCGGCCAGGTGCTCGGCGAGCAGTTCGAGCGGGTCGCCGGCCGCTTCGTCGGGCAGCCCGAGTGCCGCCGACACGGTCCGGGGGAGCAGGCCGGGATCGCGCAGCGCGGACAGTTCGGCGAGCCAGCAGCCGTCCGCGAAGGAGTCGCGCGCCAGGGCGGCCGCGCGCAGCGCCAGCCGCGTTTTCCCGACCCCGGCGGTGCCGCGCAGCGTGACCAGCCGGTGGCTGGCGATGGCGTCCGTGATCGCGGGCAGCTCACGGCGGCGGCCGATGAACCGGGTAACGTCGGCCGGCAGGTTGTCCAGGTTGTCTCGCCGCCCGCCCGCGGGCGGTCCGCCCTCAGACGGCCCGCTCCCGGGTACGGCGGTCACGTGGCCCCTCGCACCCCGGCATGCTATAACGCGACGCCGCGGGACCTGCGTGCAATCCCACGGCGCCGTTAGCGATCCGCCACATCCGCGACATCCGCCAGCGCCCCGGAGCCGCTAGAGCCGCGTCCACGCCTCCGTCAGCACCGAACGCAGGATCTGTTCGATCTCGTCGAAGTGCTCCTGCGTGCAGATCAGCGGCGGCGCGAGCTGCACGACGGGGTCGCCGCGATCGTCGGCCCGGCAGACGAGGCCGGCCTCGAACAGCGCGTGCGACAGGAAGCCGCGCAGCAGCCGCTCGGACTCGTCGGCGGAGAACGTCTCCTTCGTCGCCTTGTCCTTGACCAGCTCGATGCCGTAGAAGTACCCGTCACCGCGGACGTCCCCGACGATCGGCAGGTCGAGCAGCCGCGACAGCGCGGCCCGGAAGCCCTCCTCCCGCGACCGCACGTTGCCCAGCAGGTTGTCGCGCTCGAACACGTCCAGGTTCGCCAGCGCCACCGCCGCCGACACCGGGTGCCCGGCGAACGTGATGCCGTGCAGGAACGTCGCCGTCCCCGACTGGAACGGCTCCATGAGTGAGTCCCGCACGATCATCCCGCCGAGCGGTGAGTAACCGGAGGTGACGCCCTTCGCGAACGTGATGATGTCCGGCTGGTACCCGTACCGCTCCGCCCCGAAGTAGTAGCCGAGCCGCCCGAACGCGCAGATCACCTCGTCCGAGACCAGCAGCACCCCGTACTTGTCGCAGATCGCCCGGACGCGCGCGAAGTACCCGGGCGGCGGCGGGAAGCAGCCGCCGGAGTTCTGCACGGGCTCGAGGAACACGCACGCGACCGACTCCGGCCCCTCGCGCAGGATCGCCCGCTCGATCTCGTCGGCCGCCCACTCCCCGAACACCTCGGCCGACGACGAAACGAAGGACGGCGCCCGGTAGAAGTTCGTGTTCGGCACGCGCACGCCGCCCGGCGGCAGCGGCTCGAACGGGGCCTTGATGTCGGCCAGGCCGGTGATGGCCAGCGCGCCCATCGAGGTGCCGTGATAGGCGATCTCGCGGCTGATCACCTTGTACCGGCCTGGCTCGCCGCGCAGCTTGAAGTACTGCTTGGCCAGCTTCCACGCCGACTCGACGGCCTCGGAGCCGGACGTCGTGAAGAACACCCGGTTCAGGTCGCCCGGCGCCAGCGACGCCAGCCGCTCGGCGAGCTGCACCGCCGACGGGTGCGCGTAGGACCACAGCGGGAAGTAGGCCAGCTCGGAGGCTTGCTTGGACGCGGCCTCGGCGAGCTCGGTCCGCCCGTGGCCGACCATCGAGACGAACAGGCCGGACAGCCCGTCCAGGTAGCGCTTGCCCTTGTCGTCGTAGACGTACGGGCCGGAGCCCCGCACGATGACCGGCACCTCGCCGTCGCGGTAGGCGGACATCCGCGTGAAGTGCAGCCAGAGGTGGTCCCTGGCCGCGGCCTGCAGGGCAGCTGTGTCTGTCGGATCGAAGGTCATCGCGTTCCCCATGAGTACGTTTGCTTGCTGAGTTTCAGGTAGACGAATGTCTCGGTGGACGTGACGGACGGTACCCCGCGCACCTGGCTCAGGATCTCCAGCAGGTGGTCATCGTCCTCGCAGACCACTTCGAGGAGCAGGTCGAACGATCCCGCGGTGATCACGACATAGTCGATCTCCTCCATCCCGGCCAGGTGCTCGGCTACTTTCGCCAGGTCCCCGTCGCACTTCAGGCCGATCATGGCCTGGCGGCGGAAGCCCAGCATCAGCGGATCGGTGACCGCGACGATCTGGATCACGCCCGCGTCCTGGAGGCGCTGCACCCGCTGCCGGACCGCGGCCTCCGACAGCCCGACGACCTTGCCGATCGAGGCGTACGACTGACGGCCGTCCGCCTGCAGCTGTTCGATAATCCGCTTGGATATGTCGTCGAGAACGACCCCGGGAGCTGCGGTGCCGCGCGGCGGTCTGGGTGTCATGCGGGTCATCCCTCCAAGCGGGCGGTCAGCTTCATGCTCGTCACCTAGCCGACGAATGTCAACTGATTTCGTAGATATACGCAATCATAACCACTGATTCGCTTGTCACAACTAGCGATCTCTGCGAAGCTCGTGGGCATGAGCAGTGGACCCGCCGGCCCGGGCCGATATTGCTCCTGAACGGACCTGGTGACTCGCGGCGGAGTCCGCTATCGCCTGGTAGCCGGCGTCGTTCGGGTGCAGGTGGTCGCCGCTGTCGTAGCCGGGCAGCAGCCGCGCGGGGTCGGACGGGTCCGCGAGCACCGTGGCGAAGTCCGCTGTGCCGTCGAACGCGCCGCTGGTCAGGATCCAGTCGTTCACGACCGTGCGCAGCACGTTGCCCTTGGCCGTCCAGTAGCCTGCGCCCTCGTCGGGCTGCAGCGTCGCGCCGATCACCCTGATGCCGTGCGCGTGCGCCTGGGCGATGAGCCGCGAGTAGGCGCCGGCGAAGGCGCTGAGCGGCAGACCGGGGTTGCCCCCGATGTCGTTGGTGCCCTCCCAGATGATGACCGCCGTGACCCCGGTCTGGTCGACGGCGTCGCGGACGAAGCGGCGCAGCGCGCTCTGGCCGTTCGTGCCGTCGTCGGCGAGGAGCTCGTTCCCGGAGATGCCCGCGTTGAGCACGGACAGCCGCTGACCGCGCGGCAGCGCGAGCAGGCGGCGGGCCAGGTCGTCGGGATAGCGCGCGTCGGCCCCGGCCGTGGAGCCGACGCCGTCGGTGGTCGAGGGGCCGAACGTCACGACCGCCCCGCGCACCGCCGGGTTGGCCACGTCCACGCCGTCGAGGAAGAACCACGAGGTGGTCGTGGACGAGTACGCGGCCGCGCTCGCGTCGGCGCCGCGGTCGCCGCTCGCGTAGTAGTTCGTGCCGAGCGCGTCCGGGTGCCACGTCGCCGGGCCGGTGGGCGGCCGGAAGTAGATGGAGACGGCGAGGTCGGACTCGGCGCCGACCGCCAGCCGCACCGGGTCGCTGAACTCCCGCTGGCCCGCGGGTATCGTGACCGATCGCCTGCCGCGGAACAGCGCCGGCCGGGTGCTGCCCGGCACGGTCGCCGCCCCGGACGCGCGCAGCGCGACGTGCACGTCGCTGACGACCAGCGGGGAAGTGCCGAACACGTTGGAGATCCGGATCCGGATCCGGCTGCCGCCGGCGCTGGTGTGCACGATCTCACGCACCGTCTGGTCGGCGAACCCGGTGGCCGGCAGCCCGCTCGTCCCCGGCGCCACCTGCGCGGCCTCCCAGGTGCCCACCCAGCGCGGAGTGCCGGCCCGCGCGGGCGCGGCGCCGCTCGCCATAAGGACGGCGAGGACCCCGCCGAGCACGCCGGCGACCGTCCGGCCAGTGGTTTTCCCGCGGCGTTCGTGCGCGTCATCACTCGCGGTCCGGCGGCTGCGCATAGGGTGTGATTATGAGCATCAGCAAGCCGGAAGTCGACTTTCCCGAGGGCGCGCCGCCCGCGGACCTCCAGATCAGGGACATTTGGGAGGGTGATGGCAAGGTCGCCAGCGCGGGCGACACGGTACGGGTCCACTACGTCGGGGTCGCGTTCTCGACCGGCGAGGAGTTCGACGCCAGCTGGAACCGCGGCGAGCCGCTTGCGTTCCGGCTCGGGGTCGGCCAGGTCATCGCGGGCTGGGACCAGGGCGTGCAGGGCATGAAGGTCGGCGGCCGCCGCGAACTCGTGATCCCCGCCCACCTCGCCTACGGCGACCGCGGCGCCGGCGGCCAGATCAAGCCGGGCGAGACGCTGATCTTCGTCTGCGACCTGGTCTCCGCCTGAATTTCATGTGAGTAGACAAGTCAGGCGGGCGCCGCGACCGGGAGGCCGAGGGCCTCCGCGGAATCACGAGCCAGGGCGCACCGGCCCAGGCCGGCGTCGCCGCGGCCTAGCCCCCGCGCACCCGACGTGTTGCAATGGTCGGGTGGAGCTGAGAAAGCGGCTGCGGGCGCCGTGGATCGGCGCGGCGATCGAGCTGGTCGACGACGCGGAGACGGCCACCGAAGCGGCTGAGGCGCAAGAGGCCGCTGAGCCGCAAGGCATGCCAGTGGCCGCATCCGGGCGGCGCCGGACCCGGGCGCTGCTGAAAGTCGCCGTCCCGGCGCTGGCCGCGGCGATCGCGGTGGTCGCCGCCGTCGTCGCGCTGACGCGGCAGCCGCCCGCCGCCCAGGACGTCAGACCAGACGCGAAAAGCCCGGCGTACACGCGTGACGAGCTGAACCTGGCAGCCGGGCAGGTCGCGTTCTGGCCGGACGAGTGGGCGCGGCCGCCGGACGTGCCCGTGGTCGTGGAGAATCTGGGCAGCACCCCGGTGCGTGACGTGAGGATCCAGGTCTTCGTCGACCTCAGCGGCCTGCCCCGGCCGGCGTACACGCAAGTGGTGCTCGCGCTGCGCGGCGCCGTGCCGGCGTGCTCGGCCGGCCGCGCCGACATCGCCCGGGCCGCGATCGCCGCCATGGAAAAGCCGGCCGGCCTGACGACGGCGCGGATCATCGGGTCCGGGTCGTTCCGTGTCGCGGCGAGCGCGCTGGTGTTCCGCGACGACACCGGCGCCTACTGGCGGGACGCCGGCCCCGGCCAGCTCACGCGGATCAGCGCGCACGCGGCCGCGGCCGGGTTCCGTCCGGCGGCCGCGGTCAGCGTCACGGGCGCCGGCTTCCGGCGCGCGTCAGGATGTTCCTGAGGACCGTTCGGTGGCGTAGGCGTTCAGCCGGGCGAGTTCGTCAAGGTACAGCCGGTTGAGTGCCCGCGGCGCGAACGCGCGCTCGAAGAAGCCGCCGATCCCGGGCGCGCCGTCCCAGCTCGAGAAGATCCGCACCAGGCACTTGCCGTCCCGCGGCTCGACCGTGAAGGTGGTGACCAGGCTGGTGTCCGTGTCGCTCTCGACGAGCGTCCGGCCGGGCGCCGGCTCGCTGACCCGCATGCGGTACGCGCGGGTGCGGCCGCCGGCGGTGACCTTGTACCGGGTGATGGTGCCCTCCCCGACGCCGCCCTCCTCGATCTGGAAGTCGGAGTACGCGGGCGGCAGGAACCGCTGGTGCGTGTGCATGTCCGCGAGGTAGCCGTACACCTCGTCGGCGGGCGCGTCGATAACGCGCTCGGCGGAGCCCTCGACCTTTGCCATGTTCCTTGTTTACCACTGCAGGCAGTCAATCCGGCGTAAGACGTGGTGCGGTGCGGCGGGGGCCGGACCGGATAGGGTCGCGCCATGGCAGCGAAGGCCCCCGCGCTGCGGGTGACAACGCGGAACGCGGCGTTCCAGCAGTGGCAGGCGCTGCTGTCCAACCGGACCAAACGGCAGCGGGCCGGCGAATTCCTCGTCCAGGGCGTCCGGCCGATCACGCTCGCGGTCACGCACGGCTGGCCGATCGACGCGATGATCTACGACCAGTCGCGGCCGCTGTCGCGGTGGGCCGGCGAGATGCTCGCCGCGTCCGGGGCGCGCCGGGTCGCGATGGCGCCGGAACTGTTGCGCGAGCTCGGCGAGAAGGACAGCGACACGCCGGAACTGATAGCGGTCGCCGCGATCCCGCCCGACGACTTCGCGCGCGTTCCCGGGGAACGCGACCTGCTCGCCGTGGCGTTCGACCGGCCCTCGAGCCCGGGGAACATCGGCACGCTGACCCGTTCCGCGGACGCGTTCGGCGCGCACGGCCTGATCGTCACCGGGCACGCCGCCGACCCG
>DASZKN010000148.1:0-2673 GCA_035552855.1 Trebonia sp.
TCGTTCACCTCACGCCGCCGTTCACCTCACGCCGCCGTTCACCTCACGCCGCCGGTTACCCCCGCGGCCGGTCAGCCCGCGCGTTACTCTGCGCGACTAGTCACGCCGCGCTGCCGGGAGGACTGACGACGCAGCCAAGCGATGATGGCGATCAGCAGGCCCACCCGCAGCCAGACGTCTGCCAGGTTGAAGGTCGGGCCGTAGAACGAGAGATGCAGCCAGTCGACGACGCCACCGTGCAGGACACTGGGCGCGCGGAACAGCCGGTCGATGAGATTGCCGGCCGCGCCTGCCGTGGCCAGCGCGGCACCGAACCTTTCCGCGCGGCCGCCAGTCTGTACCGCCCAGGTGCCGAGGAGGATCACGGCCACGAAAGCCACAGCCGCGAGCAGCGGCTCAGCGCCCGAGCCGAGGCCGAAAGACGCGCCGTGGTTGATGACAAGCTGGAGTCGCAGGACGCCTCCCGGCACGGCGATATCGCGTCCGCCGGAGAGACGGGATACCGCCCAGGCCTTGGTCGCGGCGTCCAGCGCGACCCCGAGCACCGCGACCGCGGCGGGCCACAACAGAAAGCGCCGCACCGCCGCCCGTGCGCCTTCGACGCTGGTGCCCGGTGCCGTCCGCCTCGCAGAGGTCCTCCATGCCACGTAACTAGCCTGCCTCTCAACCCCCGCTGGACACCGGCACCGGGCCACATACCCGCTGGACACCGCCACCGGGCCGCCATTGGCGATCACGAGACTGCGGCCGGATCGCCGGAAACGACGCCGTTCACCGCCGGAAACGACCCAGTTCAGTGAGCAGCTTAATCCGAGATCATCCGCGGACGCCGCCCCGGCTGGGAGCCGGTCGAGAAGACGGGCGGCTGACACTCCCGGCCAGCGTGCGTCACTTCTCCAACCGACACCATCACTGCTCCGGCTGACGACGACGCCGACGCTGTAAGGCACCCGTTTGAGAGGAAGGCATTCATTCGCGAATTCGGCGAGCTGCTGCTGGCCGAGGGCGTAGGCCGGTACCCGCTGCTGCTGGCCGGCTCGGTCAGCGCGACACCGGAGCAGCTGGCGGCGACCGTCCGCTCCGTCGCGAAATCGGAAAAAGACGCAGTCCGTTAGCCGCAAGGCGCGGTCAGGCACAAGACCGGTCAGGCACAAGGCGCGTGAGGCACAAGGCGCGTGAGGCACAGGGCCGTCAGCTACAAGGTCGGCTAGTTAAGAGCCTGCAGCGAGGTAACGAGATCCTCGGGCACCGCGCGTAGCATCGGGCGCATGAGCAGAACGCCGGCCGGATGAACGGAACACTGGAGGGATGAACGGATCCCTGACCCGTCACGACGCCTATGACGTGGTGATCGTCGGCGGGGGACACAACGGGCTGACCGCCGCGGCCTACCTCGCCGGGGCCGGCTTGTCGGTGGCGGTCCTCGAGCGCCTCGACCACGTCGGCGGGGCCGCGGTCTCGGCGCAAGCGTTCCCTGGGTTCCCGGCACGCCTGTCGCGGTACTCCTACCTGGTGTCACTGCTGCCGGAGTCGGTCATCAAGGACCTCGGCCTCGACCTGCAGCTGTCCTCGCGCCGCACGGCGTCGTATACCCCGGTCAATCGCGACGGGGCCGCTACCGGGCTGCTCGTCGAGCGGCCCGAGGGTGCGGCGACGAGGGACAGCTTCCGCGCGCTGACCGGCTCGGATGCCGAGTATGGGGCCTGGCGCGACTTTTACCGGCAGGTCGGCGAGGTCGCCGCCGAGCTGGCTCCGACGCTCACCCGGCCGCTCCCGCGGCAGGCGCGGGTGCGGGAGCAGGTCGACCCGGTCGTGTGGCAGGACCTCGTGGAACGGCCGCTGGGCGAGGCCATCGAGCGCCGCTTCCACGACGACACGGTGCGCGGTGTGGTCGCGACCGACGCGCTGATCGGGACCTTCGCACGGCTGGGCGACCCGTCGCTGATCCAGAACCGCTGCTTCCTCTACCACCTGATCGGCAACGGCACCGGTGAGTGGCGGGTGCCCGTCGGCGGGATGGGCGCGGTCAGCGGCGCGCTCGCCGCCGCGGCCCGCGCGGCGGGCGCCGAACTCGTGGTCAAGGCCGAGGTCACCGCGATCCGTGGCGGTCCCGGGGGTGCCGAGGTCGATGTGCGCGACGTGCGCGACGGCGCCGTGGTTGACGGCGCGGGGGGCGACGTTCTCGACGGCACAGAGGTCGATGCACGCGACGGAACAGGAACAGGAACAGGAACAGGAACAGGAACAGGAACAGGAACAGGAACAGGAACACGGTCGCTGCGCGCCCGCTTCGTGCTGGCGAACGTCGCGCCCTGGGTCCTCGCGGGTCTGCTGGGCGAGCGGCGGGACCCGGCGGCCAAGCCGGCCGGCGCCCAGCTGAAGGTCAACTTCCTGCTCACCCGGCTCCCGCGGCTGGCGTCGGGCGCGGACCCGCGCACCGCGTTCGCCGGCACCCTCCACCTCGGCGAGGAGTACACCGCGCTCGAGCGGGCCTATGCGGAGGCCGCTGCCGGGCAGTTGCCCGCCCGCCTGCCCGGCGAGGTCTACTGCCACTCGCTGACCGATCCCTCGGTCCTCGGCCGGGTGCCCGACGGGACCCACACACTGACCTACTTCGGCCTGCACCTGCCCGCGGCGCTATTCGGCGACGCGACGACGCGCGCGGAGCTTAAG
>DASZKN010000149.1:0-20585 GCA_035552855.1 Trebonia sp.
GACGCCGCCGCTTACCCCCAGGACACTCCGAAAGCACCGAATCCCGCTGGCATGAACCGGCACGCCGCCGCATGAGCCTGCATTGGAGTAGACCTCTCTCGCGCAAATGCTGACGGCAGTTCACAGGTTGCCGCCCAGAACAGGATAACGTGGCGGCGCTAATTCTCGCAGGCCCAAAGCCAACCGTACACGAGGAGCCAGCAAATGGCTACGCTAGGCGACGAAGAAGCTGTCCCGCGCTAATTCGATATTCGCCTATCAGCCAGCCGTTACTCAGCGACTTCGATCTCCGCCCGCACCTGCCGAATGCGGACAAGCACCTTGCTGCGGAGCTCGGATGGCACGGGATCGCAGCCGCAATGTTTGGCGATGAGGCGTTTGACCGCCTCCTCCAGCCCGAACTCCCGCAGGCACGGCCCGCATTCGTCCAGATGCTGGCGAATGCTCTCGCAGTCCTCGTCGGAAACCTCGCCGTCGAGATACCAGTAGACCCGGTCAAGTACCTCGCTGCACGGCGTTTCGTGTGGCTTTCCGCAGCTCATGACCTGTCCTCCTCGGCCTGGCCGGCCTCGGCCTGAGCACTACCTACCTGAGCATTCGCGGCCTGCGACCGGACCAGCCCCTGCTCGGCGGCATAGTCCTGCAGAAGCTCGCGCAGTTGGCGGCGGCCACGGTGCAGCCGCGACATCACGGTACCTATCGGGGTGCCCATAATGTCGGCAATTTCCTTGTAGGCAAACCCTTCGACGTCCGCCAGGTAGACCGCGATGCGGAATTCCTCAGGCAGGGACTGGAGCGCTGTCTTGATGTCGGAATCGGGCAGCCGTCCGAGCGCCTCGGCCTCGGCGGACTTGAGTCCCTCCGAGGTGTGCGACGCGGCCCGCGCGAGCTGCCAGTCCTCGACCTCATCGGCACCCGAACGCTGCGGCTCACGCTGCCGCTTGCGGTACGTGTTGATGAACGTGTTGGTCAGGATCCGGAACAGCCAGGCCTTGAGATTGGTCCCCTGCTGGAACTGGTGGAAAGACGCGTACGCCTTCGCGAAGGTCTCCTGCACCAGGTCCTCGGCGTCCGCCGGATTCCGCGTCATGCGGAGGGCGGCGGAGTACAGCTGGTCCAGGAAAGGCATCACATCAGCTTCGAAGCGCTCACCGCGCTCCTCGAGCGTTTCTGGAACGGGACCCACCCCCTCTCGGTTGGCGTCTGGTGGCACGACAAGACCGTACGAGGATACCCGCCCGGCGCGCCCGGCCTGCGGCCGGCGCGACCGTTGTCGTCGATCAGCGAGCTTGCCGCTCGCCTGATTCGGAGGTGAGGCAACTGCCATGCCGCGTTCAACACGACGAGGTGGCCGAAGATTCCGCGTCCGCCCGGCTCGTCTGGCCAAGCCCGGCTAAAGACGGCGCCAAGGAACGACAGCCGAGGGCACCAACGCCGGGGATGGATCGTCTAACAAAGGGGAAGTGAACAAATAAGGGTGCTCCGCCAGGGAGTACCTGGCAGGAGTCATCCCGTGCAGGCAAGCGCCACCGCCGTCCAGGACACCGGTCCGGACACGGCTTACTTCCGGTTCCGCTCAGCGGTCGCCCAGGCACAGTTCAGGCAATGGCTAGCCGCGCTCGGGCAACGGGCGACGGCCGCGCACCTCATCGACATCTCGGGGCCGGGCACCGACGCCGCCGAACTGGCCGCCCTGGCGGGCCACGACGTGGTGCGGGTGTTCCCGCCCGACCTGCTCCCCGGCAAGGCCGGCAAGTCCGCCCAGCCCGGCCCGGCGCATATCCAGCCGGTCGCCAGCGACGGCTGGGGACTGGAGTTCCTCGCTGACCGCTGCGCTGACGGCATCATCGCCGAAGACCGCACGCTCTCCCGGCACCTGGCCGCCGAGAACCTCGTCAGCGAGATCGCGCGCGTGCTCAAGCCGGGCGGCGGGGTACTCGCGTGCGTGGACTCGCTGACGCTCGGCATGGCGGTGCTCGCGCAGCAGCAGAACTGGCCGCACCTCGTCGACGTGCCGCACGCGGACGTCGTCCTCGTGCCGTGGCCCGACGGCGCGATCACCCGCTGCTATGGCACCGAGCACCTGCGCGAGCTGTTCACGAGCAACGGGTTCGACGTGAACTGGGTACGCCCGCGCACGATCTTCTCGCCGAAGACCGTCGGCTACCTGCTGGGCCGCGACCCCGGCAGCTTCAAGCGGCTCGTCAAGGCGGAGCTGTCGGCCCGCGCGGACGACTCGGTCGGCGACCAGCTGATCATCTCCGCCCGCCGCCGCTGAGTTAACGCCGCCGCTGAGTTACCGCCGCCGGTCCCGCTTGGCCTGGCACGGCACGCAGCGGGCGGTCGCGGGCCGCACCTCCAGCCGCCCTTCCGGCCCCGCCCCGGGCCAGCGGATGCTCACCGTTCAACCCCGCGACCGTCCGGTCGAGGTCGTCCCGTATTTTTTCCAGGTGCTTGCGGGCAACTCGCCGGCGCGATGAGCTCGGGCCCGTTGTTCCGGACGGAGTTGACGGCCGTCGACACAGGGTGCGACGTGAGGCCGGCCGCGCCAGATGTCGTGGCGGGCAGCATCATCGCGAGTAGCAGGTCCTTGTCGCTATTAGCCGGGTCGAGCCAGTCTGCCCAGCCGTCGGCGGGTATCACCATAGGCGTGCGGTCGTGGATTCTGCCGATGTCGTCGGCGGCGTCGGTGGTGATGATCGACGCGGTCCAGAGCCATACCTGGTCGTGGTCGGATGGGAGCGACGCGTCCCGCCAGAGCTCGTAGATGCCGGCGAAGGCGAGAATGCCACCGTCCGTTCTGTATATGTAGAAAGGCTGCTTGGCCTTGCTGCCGGCCGGAGCCGCCTGCCATTCGTAGTAGCCGTCCGCCGGGATGATGCAGCGCCGCTTCGCGAACGCGCTGCGGAACGACGGTTTGACCGCGACCGTCTCGGCGCGGGCGTTGATCATCCGGGCGCCGGCCGAGACATTCTTCGCCCAGGACGGCACCAGGCCCCAGCGGACGAGCCGGAGTTCGCGCCCCGATTCGTCCTCGACCTTGTCTTTCTTGTGGTTGAGGACCGCGTATATCCGCTTCGTCGGCGCCACGTTGTAATCGGTATTATCGGGCTTCCGGTCGGCGGGCACGAGGTCACGCTCGACCGCGAACTCCTCGAGGAGTTCGAGCCGCTTCCGCGCGGATACAAACCGGCCGCACATATGCCCTTCCTTTATGGCCCGGTAGAAGCTGGACTGGCACTTCATAACCAGAAAACGGCGCCGCCAAACCAAGCCGCCTCGCGGGACCAGGCGACGGCAGCCGCTACCCTCGACTGTATGGACTCTGGCCGCTGGAAAGCACCTTCCGCCGACGGACCGGTTCGTGCCCGCCTGCGGCTCCCCGGTTCCAAATCGATCACGAACCGCGCGCTGGTGCTGGCCGCGCTCAGCTCCTCACCCTCGGTTATCCGTGGTCCGCTCAAGGCCCGCGACACCGCGCTCGCCACGGCCGCGCTGCGTGCCATGGGTTATGGAATTTCCGAATCCGGAACGGACCTGAGCGTCTCCCCGCGTGCCCTGCCTCCCGATCCCGCGGTCAGCGTGGACGTGGGCAACGCCGGGACGGTCATGCGGTTTCTGCCCGCGGTGGCCGCCCTCACCCCGGCCGAGGTGTCGTTCGACGGCGACCCGCGCGCCCGCGAGCGGCCCGTCGGCGCGCTGCTCGCGGCGCTGCGCGACCTGGGCGTGGTGATCGGCGACGGCGGCCGCGGCGCCCTGCCGTTCACGGTGCGCGGCACCGGTTCGGTGCGCGGCGGCCCGGTTGTCCTCGACGCGTCCGGCTCCTCGCAGCTGGTCTCCGGCCTGCTGCTGGCCGCGCCGCGCTTCGCGGCCGGCGTCGAGGTCCGGCACGAGGGTCCGCCGGTCCCATCGCTGCCGCACATCGAGATGACGCTGCGCATGCTCGAACTGGCGGGCGCGGAGGTAGCGGCGTCCGGCGAGCCGCGGCCCGACGTGTGGCGCGTCCAGCCCGGCCAGCTCGACCTCGGCGACTTCACCGTCGAGCCGGACCTGTCCAACGCCGGCCCGTTCCTCGCCGCCGCCCTGGTCACCGGCGGCTCGGTGACGGTCGCTGACTGGCCGGCCGACAGCCTGCAGGCCGCCGACGCGATCCTCGACGCAGCGACCCGCATGGGCGCGTCCTGCTCGCTGGGCGCCGACGGCCTGACGATCACCGGCTCCGGCGCGATCAACGGGATCGAGGCCGACCTGCGCGACATCCCGGAGCTCTGCCTCCCGCTCACCTCGGTCGCCGCTCTCGCGTCCGGGCGGTCGGTGTTCACCGGCGTCGGGCACACGCGCGCCCAGGAGACCGACCGGCTGGCGGCGATCGCCAAGGAGATCAACGACCTGGGCGGCGACGTCACCGAGCAGCCGGACGGCCTGTCGGTCACGCCGCGGCCGCTGCGGGCGGAGCCCGGCCACTCGTTCGACAGCTACGACGACCACCGCATGGTGATGGCCGCGGCCGTCCTCGGCCTCGCCGTGCCCGGCATCGAGGTGCCCAACGTGGCGACCGTCGGCAAGACGTTCCCCGGCTTCACCGCCCTCTGGTCGGAACTAGTGAGGTCAGGCAGCTGAGGAACCGTTCGGCCTACCTCGACGAGGACGACGTCCGGGTCCGCCCGGGCAAGGGCTCGCGCCCGCGCACGCGGCGCAGGCCGGCCCACGAGACCGCGGCCGGCGCGTTCGTCGTCAACGTGGACCGCGGCCGCTACGGGTGCCTGATCGACGGTGACCGGATGGTGACCGCGATGAAGGCCAGGGAGCTTGGCCGCAACTCCGTCGTGGTCGGGGACCGGGTGTCGCTCGCCGGCGACTCGACCGGCGCCTCCGGGACGCTGGCCCGGATCGTCCGCGTGGCGGAACGGACCAGCGTCCTGCGCCGCTCGCCGGACGACACCGATCCGCTGGAGCGGATCGTCGTGGCGAACGCGCAGCAGATGGTGATCGTCAGCGCCCTCGCCGACCCGGAGCCCAAGACGCGGTTCATCGACCGGTGCCTGGTCGCCGCGTACGACGCCGGCCTGGACCCGCTGATCGTGCTCACGAAGTCGGATCTGGCCTCGCCGCGGAAGATCCGCGCGTTCTACCGCCCGCTCGGCGTCCCGATGCTGACCACGCACCAGCCGCTGCCCGCCGTCACGCTGTCGCGGCTGCGGCGCGCGCTGGCCGGCCGGGTCTCCGTGCTGATCGGGCAGTCCGGAGTGGGCAAGTCAACGCTGGTCAACACGCTGATCCCGGACGCCGACCGGGCGGTCGGCCGGGTGAACTCGGTCACCGGCAAGGGGCGCCACACGTCGTCGTCCGCGATCGCCCTGCGCTTGCCGCCGGACGGCTGGCTCATCGACACCCCCGGCGTGCGGGGCTTCGGCCTCGGCCACGTGACGCCCGACCGGGTCGTCGACGCGTTCGGGGATCTCGCGGAAGGCGTCGCCAACTGCCCGTCCGGCTGTGATCACCTCACGCCGGGAGTCTGCGGACTGGACGAATGGGCGGCGGAGCACCACGCGGAAGCCCGCCTGGACTCCCTGCGCCGCCTCCTGCGCAGCCGCGACTCCGCAACCGACTAGTCGGCGGCCTGCCCCGACAAGGTGGCGAGGACCTCGTCGTGCAGCAGGCCGTTCGTGCAGACGACGCTGCCGGTGTCGGGCGAGGCGACGCCCGCGAAGTCGGTGAAGCGGCCGCCCGCCTCTTGCACGATCACCTGCAACGCGGCGAGGTCCCACAGCGAGACTTCCGGTTCCGCCGAGATGTCCACGGCGCCCTCGGCTACCAGCATGTGCGACCAGAAGTCGCCGTACCCCCGCGTCCGCCAGACGGACTGGGTCAGCGACATGAACTTATCGAGCCGGCCGGCTTCGGCCCAGCCGCCGATGCCGGAGAACGAGAACGACGCGTCGCTGAGCTTGGCGACGCCTGACACCTGGCACCGGCTCGCCCGGGCGAGACTGCGGCCGGTCCACGCGCCGCCACCGGAGGCGGCCCACCACCGCTTGCCAAGCGCCGGGGCCGACACCACGCCCGCCACCACCTTGTCGCCGTCCATCAGCCCGATCAGCGTCGCCCACACCGGAACGCCGCGGATGTAGTTCTTCGTGCCGTCAATGGGATCGATGACCCAGCAGCGCGGCCCGCTGCCTGTCCGCCCGGACTCCTCGCCGAGCACCGCGTCGCGCGGGCGGGACCTGCGCAGCAGGTTGCGGACGGAGTCTTCGGTGGCGCGGTCGGCATCGGACACCGGCGTGAGGTCGGGCTTCGTCTCGACGCGGAGGTCGAGCGCGCGAAACCGCCGCGTGGTTATGTCGTCGGCCGCGTCCGCGAGGACGTGTGCGAAACGCAGGTCGTCGTCGTAATTTCCCACGCGCGAAACGGTACCGCCTGCGTAACCGGCTGACCAGCAGGCGGGCGCCCGTTCCGCCGGCAAATCTTTTTCACGCAAAAGTGTTACGCAGGCGTTACTGATCTCCGCCGGGGGTATAACCCCGCGTTAATCGCGACTCCGCGGCAAATCCGATACTTGGGAGTGGTCCGCCGTGAAAGTGGCTGAAGGAATGTCAGAAAAAGTCCTTATGGTGGGCCCGGCACACACCCTCAGGGAGGCCTCCCGGCTGATGGCGGCGCGGAACGTCGGGGCGGCCGTCGTCATCAATCCCGACCACGCAGGCGTGGGCATCATTACCGAGCGCGACATCCTCAACTCGGTCGCCGCTGACCAGGATCCCGATACCGAACTGGTCGAGACTCACTGCACGCAGGACCTCGTGTACGCCGCGCGCGGGTGGACGCTGGAGGACGCGGCGGCCGCTATGGTGCACGGCGGTTTCCGTCACCTGGTGGTGGTCGAAGGCCACGAAGTCGTTGGCCTGCTGTCGATGCGCGACATCGTCCGCTGCTGGTCCGGGACGCGCGTACCGGCACAAGCCACCCCAAGCGCTACGCTGGTGGGTAACTGATCCCGGCGAAACGCCGCACGCAGAGCTACCCTCCAGTAACCTTGCATCGGGGTGACAGCAAACGGGAGCACAATATACATACGAGCGGGGTGAAAGCCCCGTATCAGGTCGCCAGGCGGTGAGTTCCCGCTCCAGCCGCCCGGCCAGCGCCCGGCTGGTTTCCCCGGCCGTCCGGGCGCGCGGCGCCTGGCCCGGGTATTCCCCCGTCCACCGGGCCGGGCGCCGCTCTTTCAATCTCAGGGTCGCGGGCTACGGTGAACGCGTGCACAGCGAACGCGCGGCTGGCGAGCGCGCCGAGACTTATCTCCGGCTGCTCGCGGTCGTCGACGGCCATCTCGTGGTCGCCGTCTCAGGGCCAGGTTTTCCGCACGCCCGCGTCCTGGCGTTGCCGGCACCGGACGCGGGCCCGGTCCGGCTTGACGTGGTCGCGGCCGGCGTCTCCGCCGACGAAGCGCTCCCCCGCTGGTCGATACGTTAACCAGCGCGGATTGTCGGCCCCGCGTGGCAAGGTTAAGTCGTGGACGATCATGAGCTCGTGGCCTGGCTGCGCCAGGCCGGCGTGCGGCGCGGCGACCTGGCCGGGCTCGTGGTCGCGCCGGACGGGACAGCGGCCGTCGCCGCCGGCCCGGCGCCCGGTTGCGCGTGGACGCCCGATCGCGCGTGGACGGGCACCTTCGCGCAAGTGGCGGCCGCGGACGAGGCACTCCGGCCGCGCTGGGTTACCTGGTCGCAGCAGACCGCGCGGGAGCTGGTCGCGGCCGACGTGCGGCTCGCCACCGGCTGGGACATCGCGGCCGTGCACCGGCTGATCTACGGCGGATGGCGGGCCGATCCCGGCTGGGCGTGGGCGCATCTGCGCGGACTGCCGCTCGACGGCGTGCCGCCGGCGCCCGGCGCGGCGCAGGGGCCGCCCGACCTGTTCAGTGAGGCGGGTGAAAGCGATTTCGGCAGCGGGCGGACCGCCGACGACGGTACCGGCGATGCGGGCGAGTCGGTCGCGCCGGACGGGCCGGTCGGCCCGGACGGGTACCTGCGGCCGGGCTGGACGCGCGGCGGATGGGCGCGCGGCCACGCCAGCCTCCGGGCGTGGGCATGGCTGGCACGGGAAGCCGCCGTCGCCCAGCAAGCCGCGGTCGAGCGGATCGGGACCGGCGCACCGGGCGGGGCAGGAGCACCGGGCGGGGCGGCGCGGGGAGTCGGCTGCGCGCGTTCGGAGTCGACGGCGGAACTGCTGTGCGCGGAACTCGCGGCGGACGGGCTGCCGGTGGACAGGACCGCCGCTGAGGAGCTGCTGGCGAGCATCATCGGGCCCCGGCCGCGGAACGAGCAGGAGGCGCGCGCGATCCGGGCCGCCCGGGACGCGGAAGTCCGCAGGCACGCTCCCCCGGGGAGCGTCACTGACCTGCGGAGCCCGCTTCAGGTCAAGGCGCTGCTCACCGCGGCCGGCTTTGACGTCCCCGACACCCGGGCGTGGCGGCTCGAGCCGTTCAAGGAGGAGAACCCGCTGGTCGCGGCGCTGCTCGACTGGCGGAAGGCCGAGCGGATCGCCACCACCTACGGCTACTCCTGGCTCGACGCCTGCCTGAACGAGAAAGGGCGGCTGTGCGGGTCGTGGACCTCGTCGGATGGCGCGGCCGGCCGGATGACCGCGTCCGCCGGGCTGCACAACATGCCCGCCGTGCTGCGGCGGGCCGTCCTCGCGGAGCCGGGGCACGTGTTCGTGCGGGCCGACCTCGGCCAGATCGAGCCGCGCGTGCTGGCGGCGGTGGCCGGCGACACGGCGCTGGCGGCCGCCACCCGGGCGGCCGACATGTACCTGCCCGTCGCGGAGGCGCTCGGCGTCGACCGGCCGACCGCCAAGGTCGCGATGATCGCCGCGATGTACGGGCAGACCACGGGGCACGGCGGGGAGGCCGGCCGGCGGATGCGGAAGGCCTATCCGGTCGCGATGGCCTACCTCGACGACGCCGACCGGACCGCCCGCGGTGGCCAGGACCTGCGGACGTACGGGGGCCGGCTTGTCAAGATGTCGCAGGGCGGCAGCCCCGCGCGCGTCGCGGCGCGCGGCCGGTACGGGCGGAACGCGCTCATCCAGGGCGCCGCGGCCGAGCTGTTCAAGATGTGGGCGGTGACGGTGCGGGCGCGCGGCCTGCCGATCGGCGCGCGCATCGTGCTGTGCCTGCACGACGAACTGCTCGTGCACGTGCCCGCGGGCGACGCCGAGGCGGCGGTCAGGCTCGTCGGTGACTGCCTCATCGAGACGGCGAAGCGCTGGGCGCCGAGCGGTGACGTCCGGTTCGTCGCCGACATCAGCGTCGTGCGCAGCTGGGCGGACGCGAAGGCGGTCAAGCCCGCCGCGGGCTGATAGCGTTGCGGAAGAAATTCAGGCCGAAGGGGGCAAAGCCGTGCCGCGGTATCGCAGAGTGCTAGTCAAGCTCAGCGGAGAGGCACTTGCCGGGTCCGCGGGGTCAGGGTCCGACCCCGACAGTCTCGCCCGCGTGGCCGAGGAACTGCTGTCGCTTCACGAGATCGGTGTCGAGGTCGCGGTCGTCGTCGGCGGCGGCAACTACTTCCGCGGCCGGATGGCCGAGGGCTGGGGGATCAGCCGGGCCGAGGCCGACAACATCGGCATGCTCGCCACCGTGATGAACGCGCTGATGCTGCGCGGCGCGCTCACCGCCCGGACCGCGACCGACATCCGCGTGATGACCGCGATGCCGATTCACAGCGTTGCCGAGGAGTTCATCAGGCTGCGCGCGGAGCACCACCTCGACCGCGGCTACATCGTGCTGCTCGCGGGCGGCATCGGCCAGCCCTACGTGACCACCGACTACCCGGCGGTCCAGCGCGCGCTCGAGCTGGAATGCGACGCGCTGCTCGTCGCCAAGCACGGCGTCGACGGCGTATACAACGACGACCCGCGGGTGAACCCCGACGCCAAGCGGTACTCCACGCTCACCTACGACGAGGCCATCGCCGCCGACATCCGCGTGATGGACACGAGCGCGTTCGTCCTCGCCAACGAGCAGCAGCTCACCATGCACGTCTTCGACGTGGCCGCCGTCGGCGTGATGCGCGGTATCTGCGAGGGCGAAGAACTCGGGACGCGGATTACCGCAAAATAGAGGCATGGCCGATAGTCCCGCCGCGGAAGCACTCGGCGTCGCCGCGCCCACGGCCGAGCGCTGGATCGCCGGCTGGCGGGTACGGCCCACGATCATGGAAAACAGGAGGAGCGGAGGCGGGCCGCGGCTGCGCTACGCCGCCACGATGCGGTAGCCGATGCCGCGGACGGTCTCCACGCGGGCTTTCGCGCCGGTCAGCTTGCCGCGCAGGCGCGCCACGTGGACATCGATCGTGTTCGAGCCGAACATCTGGGCGTAGTCCCGCCACACCTGCTGCGCGATCTGCTCGCGGCTCGCGACGGCGGGCGAGAATCGCATCAGCGTCTCCAGGATCGCCGCCTCGGTCGTGGTCAGCGCCACGTGCCGGCTGCCGAAGCGGACGTCCCGCGACGCCAGGTCGCATTCCAGGTCGCCCACGGTCAGCGTCGGCATCAGCAGGCTCGCCGGCCGGCGCTGCAGCGCACGCAGCCGCGCCAGCAATTCCCCGACGTCGAACGGCTTAGCCATGTAGTCGTCGGCGCCGGCGTCAAGCCCGGCCACCCGGTCTCGCGGCGTGTCCCGGCCGCTCAGCAGCAGCACGGGCAGCCGGACACCGTGGCGCCTGAGCTGCCGGACGACGTCAATGCCGGGCAGCCGGGGCATCTCCGAGGACACGACCGCCACGGAGTAGTCGTGGCAGCGCGTGTACGCCAGCGCGGCCTCGCCGTCAGTCACGACGTCGACCGCGTACCCGCCGCTGCTCAACAGCGACGCGAGCACCTCACCGAGGGGCTCGTCTTCAGCAACCAGGACTCGCACAATGCCGGACTGTACCCACAGCCTGCGCGATTGACCGGCGCGAAGGCCTGTTCAGAGATAACCCAGCGGGTTCAGATACAGCCCAGCGGAGGGTCAGCGGTCGAGCTTGCGCCAGATCGCCCGGGGCACCAGTCGCATCGCGGCCGCGAGCACGGCCAGCGAGGCCGGCACCCAGACAACCGGCCGGGACGACGCCGGGCCCGCTCCGGAGCGGGAGCCCGATCCGGAGCGGGAGCCGGAGCGCAGGGCCGACGCCACCGCGACGCCGACCGCCTCGGGCGTCGTGGCGAGCGGCGCGGCGGCCATCCCGGCGGTCATCCGGCCGGTCACGAAGCCGGGCCGCACGAGCAACAAGCAGACGCCGCTGCCCCGCAGCGAATCGGCGTAGCCGCGCGCGAACGCGTCCAGGCCCGCCTTCGCGGCGCCGTACACGGAGTTGAACTTCCGCGGCCGCACGGCGGCCACCGAGGACAGCACGACGATCGTCCCGCTCCCCCGCGCCTTCATGCGGGCGCCCAGCGCGAGCAGCGTCGTCACGTGCCCGGTGAAGTTCGTGTCGATCATCGTCGCCGCCAGCGCGACGTCCGACTCCACCGCGGCCTGAGGGATGAGCACTCCGGCCGCCGCGATCACGAGATCCGGCACGCCCCCTGAACACACCGAATCCGCGAACGCCGAGTGCGAAGCCACCGCGAGCGCGTCGTAAGAAACCGCCGAGACCCGGCCCGGCAGGACTTTTCCCGTCACCTCGAGCCGCGCGCTGTCGCGGCCCGCCAGCAGCACCTCGTCATCGGCGCCGAGTTCCAGCGCGGACAAGATCGCCAGCCCGATCTCGCTCGTGCCGCCGAGCAGCAGAACCTTCATCCGTCAGCCTCCTACGTAAAGGCCGGCGCAGAACAGGCCGAGCCACGCGACTTCACAAGCGAGCATAAGGCCGTCCCGGGTGAGCAGGTCCTCCACCTGGCGGACGCTGCGCCGCGCGGTCAGCGCACCGAACCGCGCCAGAGCGATGGCCAGCGGGATCGCGCTCGCCACGTGCCAGGCCCGCGTCCCCTCCGACTCGCCGACCGCCCACAGCAGATACGTGACCAGCATCAGCGCCCCGATCAGGGCCTGGCCGGCGCGGAGCATGCCCGGCCGGTACCAGCGCATCACCGGGCGGTGCCGGACCGCGTCGTCGCCCAGGCTGCTCAGCTCGGTGTACCGCTTGGCGACGGCCACCCCGAGCGCGCCGAGGCTGCAGACGAGCAGGAACCAGATCGACGGCCGCACGTGCGTCGCCGCCGCGCCGCCCAGCACGCGCAGCAGGAATCCCGACGCCACCAGCACCATTTCGATGAACGGCACGTGCTTCAGCCAGATGGAGTACAGGAACGACGTGCACAGGTAGCCGACGACGGTCGCGACGAGCAGCGGCTCGCCGATCACGACCCCCACGCCGACCGCGCAGACCGCCGCCAGCGCGGCGAGCACGGCCGCGTGCCTGGCTGGCAGCCGCCCGGCCGCGACCGGGCGGTGCCGCTTGACCGGGTGCCGCCGGTCGCGTTCGGCGTCGACCACGTCGTTGACCAGGTACACGGCCGCCGACGCGCAGCCGAAGGCCACCGCCGCCAGCACCGCGTAGCCCAGCCCGTCGCGCCGGCCCAGCGTCGCGCCGGCCAGCGGCGCCGCGAAGACGAGCAGGTTCTTCGGCCACTGGCGCGGCCGCGTGCTCTGCGCCACGGCCGCGAGCCAGCCCCGCAAAGACCGCGCCGGAGCGGGGACGGCGATCGCCGCCTGCCCGCCCGTGGACGTGGTGTCGCCGGCCGTCACCGGGAGTAAACCGTGGTGAAGTCCCGGCTGTACACCGAGTAATACCGGTACGCCGTCTGCTGCTGTGTGGGCAGCAGGTTCTTCGGCGTCGGATCGGACGGGTGCCCGTTGGCCTGGTAGTACTCATACGACATCCAGAACGGGTTGATGTCGAGTTGCAGCGCCTGGACCGCGCCGGCCCGCTGCAGCAGGTCAGCTAGGTCGGCGACGTCCAGCGCCGGGCCGTACACGAAGATGACCCGGCCGTCGCGCGTGATCCCGAGCCCAGAGCGCCAGACGTAGTAGCCGCCGCCGAGCGTCGCGCCCCATTTCGTCTCCACATCCGAATTGACGGTCGAGGAGACCTTTCCGTTCTTGACGATCAGCTTGAGATTCTGCCGGACACCGCGCACGGAGGAAGTCATCCCGACGGTCTTATCCCACGAGCCGATCTTGATCGTCCCGTTCTTGTAGTAGACGACCGACGCGGCCCCCGGCTTGAGCGACCCGGCGGTGTGCCCGTTGAGATAGAACCCGCCGCCCGCGCTGTCCAGCTTGAAGCCGCCGTTGAACGTGGCCAGCAGCCCCGATCGCGACCCCGGCGGGATCCAGGACCGCGCCCCCCAGTGCCCCGGTCCCGGGTCCACGGCGCCCGGATGCAGCTGGAAGGCAACGAGCCGCTGGTCCATCGACACGATCCCGTTCACGTAGGAGGTGTAGGTCGCGTCGCGCAGGAACGTCCCGAAGATCGCCGGCTGCCCGTGGACCTTCTCCAGCACCCGCCACTTACCCTCGCCCGGCAGCGGCTGGCCGGCCAGCGACCGCAACGTCGCCGGGATGTCCGGCTGGAACGCGTGCGCGTGGCTCTGCACCGCCGGCTTACCCGTGGCGCCGTCGGCCACGGACTCGCCCCTGGGCACGGCGAGCGAGAACGACGGCTTGCCGCCGCTCTTCGGCGGCGAGTATGTCATCCACTCGCCGAGCGTGATAACCGGCCCCAGGTAGTGGCTCCGCGCCCATTCGGCCAGCTTGGAGGCCGTGCTGCCCCCGCCGGGAGCGGTGAGCGCCTGTCCTACGGAAAACGCGGCCCAGACGAAGAAGACAAGGATGAGCACTCCGATGGCCCGCACGGTGCGCAGGCGGAAGAACCCGCGCAGGCGGTGTTTCCGCCTGGCCCTCCGCCGGCCAGGCGCTCGACGGCCGGTCACCGGGTCACCGGGCGCCGCGTGCGACACCGATCGCGCCATACCGAATTACCTCCCGCGTAGCCATACCTCGGTGGGAAGCTACCTCGCGTACATGAAGGATCCGTTACGCGTCAGAAGACGCGGTCGCTGATCCGGTGCGGGCTGAGCCGCACCGGCCCGTTCCAGTTCGCGGCGCGGATCGCCTTCATCGCTTCCTTGCGCGTCGCCGTGTCCATCCGGTCGATGAACAGGACACCGTCCAGGTGGTCGGTCTCGTGCTGAAAGCAGCGCGCGAGCACTTCCGAGCCGACGATCCGCACCGGGTCGCCGCGATCGGTAAAGCCGCGGGCCACGGTGTTCAACCGTCGCTTGACGTCGTAGTAGATGCCGGGAAAGGACAGGCAGCCCTCTTCCCCTTCCTGTTCCTCGTCGTCGGGAAAGTCAAGCTCCGGGTTCACCAGGTAGCCGCGCTCGCTCCCGACGGCGTAGGCGAACACGCGCAGCCCGACGCCGATCTGCGGCGCGGCCAGGCCGGCGCCCTGCGCGTCGTCGAGCGTCTGCGTGAGGTCCTTGACCAGCGTGCGCAACTGCTTGTCGAAGTCGGTGACCGGGTCGGCAGCGGTGCGCAGGATCGGATCGCCGAACAGCCTGATCGGACGGGTGGCCATGTTCACCAGGGTAGCGCCAGCGGCCTGGCCGCGACGATGAGGCCGCTACCCGGGAGAGTGGCCAGGATCGTTAGGGGCAAGGACCGGGCGCAGGCCCTCGAGCACGGCCGGATCGTCGATCGTCGAGGGAACCGGCTCGTCGCGGCCGTTGGCGATGCCCCGCATGGTCTTGCGGAGGACCTTGCCGGACCGGGTCTTGGGCAGGCCGGGGACGACGTCCAGCCTTTTCAGCGCGGCGATCGGGCCGATCTGTTCCCTGACCAGCCGGGCGAGTTCGGCCGCGAGCACGTCGGCGCCGACGTCCGCCCCTGCCTTCAGCACCACGAAACCGCGCGGCATCTCCCCCTTGATGTCGTCGTGGACGCCGAAGACGGCGCACTCCGCCACCGCCGGGTGACTGGCGAGGACTTCCTCCATCTCACCGGTGGACAGGCGGTGGCCGGCGACGTTGATGACGTCGTCGGTGCGGCCCATGACGTAGAGGTAGCCGTCGGCGTCCCGGAAGCCGCCGTCGCCCGTGAGGTAGTAGCCCGGGTAGCGGCTGAGGTAGGCCTGCCGGAAGCCGTCGTCGTTGTGCCAGAGCGTGAGCAGGCCGGCCGGCGGCAGCGGCAGCTTGATCGCGATCTGGCCGGGCTCGCCCGGCTTGGCCGCGCGGGCCTCCTCGTCGAGGATCCGCACGTCGTAACCGGGGACGGGAAGCGTCGGCGACCCTGGCTTGGCCGGCTTCGGGTCCATGCCCATGAGGCCGGCCGCGACCGCCCAGCCGGTCTCGGTCTGCCACCAGTGGTCGACGACCGGGATGTTCAGCAGGTTCCGGGCCCAGTGGTAGGTGTCCGGGTCCAGGCGCTCGCCCGCGAGGAACAGGTACCTGAGGCGGTCGAGGCGGTACCGCCTGGTGAGCTCGCCGTCCGGGTCTTCCCTGCGGATCGCGCGGAAGCCGGTCGGGGCGGTGAACAGCGTCTTCACGTTGTGCTCGTCGATCACGCGCCAGTACGCGCCCGCGTCCGGCGTGCCGACCGGCTTTCCCTCGTACAGGATCGTCGTGCAGCCGGCGAGCAGCGGCCCGTACACGATGTACGAATGCCCGACCACCCACCCGATGTCGGACGCGGCCCAGAACGTCTCCCCCGGGTGCGTGTCGTAGACGTTGCCCATCGACCAGCGCAGCGCGACGGCGTGCCCGCCGTTGTCCCTGACGACGCCCTTGGGCTTTCCCGTGGTGCCGGACGTGTAGAGGATGTAGAGCGGATCGGTGGCCTCGACCGGCACGCACTCGACCCCCGCGCTCGCCCCCGCCTCCCCGCTCTCTCCCGTCTTGCTCCCGCTCGCCTCCGCCGCCGGTGAACCACCGGTAGAAGGGCGGGTTGGAGTCGTCGAGGATGACCCTGGGTTCCGTATACCAGTCGATATCCCGCGCGGCGGCCCGCCAGAAACCGTCCGGATCGGCCAGGCTCTGCCGGAAGACGTCTTCGTATCTGCCCATAACCGGAGCGTAAGCCGCCGGTCCGCACCTGCCTAGCCGTCCGGGCCTGGCCGCATGCGCGGCACGCAACCCCGTGGGCTGACGCCACGCAACCTCGTGGGCTGGCGTTACGGGGAGACCGGTCAGCTCACTCTCGCCAGGACCTCGCCGTTCACGACGCAGAACCAGGCGTCTTCGTTCGCCGACCAGTCGCGCCAGGTCTGCGCCATCCGCTCCAGGTCGTCCTGGGTGGCGTGGCCGCCGTTGATCGCGACCTCCGCGTAGGAGGACCTGAGCGTGCGGTCGGCCCACAGGCCGCCCCACCATTCCCGCTCCCGGGGACTCGCGTACGTCCAGTTCGACGACGAGATCGTGAGGTCGCCGAGGCCGGCCTCCTTCGCCCAGACGTGCAGCCGCCGGGCGGCGTCCGGCTCGCCGCCGTTCGCGCGGGCGACCTTCTCGTAGAGCTCGCGCCACCCGTCGAGGACCGGAAGCCGCGGGTACCAGCACATCGCGCCGTAGTCGGCGTCCCGCACCGCGATGATCCCGCCGGGCTTGGTGACCCGCCGCATCTCGCGCAGCGCCCGGACGGGGTCGCCGAGGTGTTGCAGCACCTGGTGGGCGTGGGTCACGCAGAACGTGGCATCGGGGTAGTCGAGCGCGTAGACGTCGCCGACGGCGAAGCTCATGTTCGCGGCGGCGTTCCCGGCCGCGGACCGCCGGGCCTGCTCGACGATGTCCGGCGCCGCGTCGAGCGCGGTCACGTGGCCTTGCGGCACGTAACCGGCCAGCCCCGCGCTGATCGTACCCGGGCCGCAGCCGACGTCGAGGATCCGCATGTGCGGCTTCAGGTGCGGCAGCAGATAGGCGGCCGAGTTCTCGGCGGTGCGCCATTTGTGCGACCGCAGGACCGACTCATGATGACCGTGTGTATAGACCTCAGGCATGCGGGCATCCTAAAGCGCGTCTCACCTATGCGAGATGGGCGGGAGCCAGCAGGGCGCGTTCGGGAGATCAGGATTTGCTGGATTTGTCCGCGAGGCCAGGCGGGGCGCACGCCAGCCACCCCGTCCGTGAGCGCCTCCTTGAGCGTGCCGGCGGTGACCTCGCTCAGCTGGACGAGGTAGGCCTTGTAGCCGTTGAAGTGCGGGATCGTGAAGAAGCCGGCCGTGTCCGCGGCCAGGATCGCTTCCTTTTCGTGCAGGTCGGGGTCATGCTATGTCGCGGTAGGTCCACTGGCCGCCGAGCAGCGTGCCGAGCACCGGGATGTTCCTGAGGTCCGCGGGCGACAGCCGCGCCGGGTCCGCCGCCACGATGACGAGGTCGGCCGCCGCGCCGGCCGTGACCGTTCGCCGCCCCTGGCTGGAGGCGGCCAGCGCGTCGGCGACGGACAGCGACTGCTCGGGATGCCAGGGCGGCCGGTCGTCGTCGGTCCGGCCCACGGCGGCGGCGATCCCGTCCCACGGATCCAGCGGCGCCACTGGCGCGTCCGAGCCGAACTCCAGCGCCGCGCCGGCTGCCAGCAGGCTCCGGTACGGATAGGCGCGCCCGGTGCGGCCGTGCCAGTGCGTGTCGGCGGCGTCCCTGTCGTCGGGGCAGTGCGCGGGCTGCACGCCGGCGGTCAGGCCGGGCCGGGCGAAGCGGGGGATGTCGGCGGTCCGTACCAGCTGGGCGTGCTCGATCCGGCCGGGGCAGCCGGTCTTCTCGAACGCGTCGAGCACCACTGCGTTGGCGAGATCGCCGATGGCGTGCACGGCCGGGTGCAGGCCGCTACCGGCGGCCTGCCGCATCACCGCTTCGAGTTCGTCCGGCGGAGTCTCGAGCAGCCCGCGGGTGTCCGTGCCGGGGTAGGGGTCGGCGCAGTAGGCGGTCCTGGTGTTCAGCGATCCGTCCGAGAAGAGCTTCACCGGGCCGACCGTGAGCAGCCCGCCGGACCCGGGGACGGAATCGCCGGTCCTGAGTCCCCTGTCGATGGCCTCGGCGAGCCGGACGCGGGGCACCGAGCAGCGCACGCGGACGGCGACCCCGCCCTTGCGCACCCGGCGCAGCCAGTCGGTGACGTTATCGGCGAGTTCGAAGTCCATGACGCCGGTGACGCCGCGGGCCGCGGCTTCCCTGGTGGCGGCCGCCACCCAGTCGTCGATGTCGTCCCGCGGCGCCGACGGCAGCCTGGTGAGCACGTCGAAGCACTCCTGCTCGCGCAGCAGGCCGGTCGGGTGACCCGCGCGGCCGGTGAGCGCCAGGGCCGCCCGGCTCAGCCAGGCGGCGTGCAGGTCGTTGCTCACCAGCACGATCTTCGCGTCCGCGGGCAGCAGGCCGGCGTGCGGCGCGTCCGGCCAGAGCGCGTCCCGGAACCCGTACCCGGACACGATCTCGCCTGGCCGCGCGAGTGCCGCCGCCCGGGTCGCGATCGCCGCGGCCTCGGTCGCGGAGCGCGCCGCGGACAAGTCGACGCGGCGACGCGCCAGCGACCACTGCACCGAGTGCACGTGCGCGTCCCAGAGGCCGGGGAGGATGGTGGCCTCGTTCAGGTTGATGATTTCCGCGTCTCGCGTGTCGCGGCCGGGCAGCGCGCCGGCCCGCGGTGCGATCTCCGTTACCGTGCCGTCCGCGATCACCACGTCGCCGATGGGACCGCCGGGACCGATCCGGCCGTTTCGCAGCACTATCGCGGGCATGGAGCAACGGTAGGCCGGCCTTGGGACCGCCGCGGCGCCGGGTCGCCCGGTCGCCCGGTCACGCACCGGGGCGGGACGGGGCCGGCCCGGGGGGCGGGCAAGTTCGGCGCGCGCGGGTCTGGGCAGGTCGGCGAGCGGCTCGTACTATCGGTTGAGGACCTGGCCAGCGCTGGCGCTTACCTCCCGCTGGCGGGGCACCAGCGCCGCATGCTGGGAGGTGACCGGCACGAACTCGCCAGGGACGGTAGCCAAGTTCGGCGTGCCGGACGTGATCTTCGGTATCGGCGTGCTGGCCGAGGTCGGCCAGGCGGTGCGGCGCCAGGGCGGCGTGCACGTGCTCGTGGTCAGCGACCCCGGCGTCGCGGCGGCGGGCTGGACCGCGGAGGCGCTCGGGCACCTCGCCGACGCCGGAGTGTCGGCCGAGCTATGGGACGGGCTGACGCCCAACCCCAAAGACTCGGAAGTCGCCGCGGGCTGCGCCGCGTACGTGGCCGGCGGGTGCGACGTCCTGGTCGCGGTCGGCGGCGGCAGCTGCATCGACGCGGCGAAGGCGATCGCCGTGCTGGCGACCCGGGGCGGGGAGATCGCGAGCTACGCCGGGGTCGGGAAGGTGACCGGCCCGCTGCCGCCGACCGTGATGGTGCCCACCACCGGCGGATCAGGGTCCGACGTCTCACAGTTCTGCGTCGTCACCGACACGTCCCGCCAGGTCAAGATCACCATCGGCTCGCGGGCCCTGGTGCCGGACATCTCGGTGACCGACCCGCGGGCGCTCACCACGCTGCCGCCCGACATCACCGCGTACTCCGCGATCGACGTGCTCAGCCACGCCATCGAGTCGTACCTGTCCAAGGCCGCCAGCTTCCTCACCGACACCCAGGCGATCGCCGCGATCCGGGGCGTCTGCGAATACCTGCTGCCCGCGCTTGACCGTCCCGGCGACGTGCACCTGCGCGAAGGACTAGCCCGGGCAAGCCTGCAGGCGGGCCTCGCGTTCAGCAACGCGCTGCTCGGCGCGACGCACGCGATCTCGCATCAGATCGGCGGGCTGACCGACCTGCCGCACGGGCTGCTCAACGCGATCTTGCTGCCGCACGTGATGGAGTTCAACGCGCCCGCGGCGGCCGGCCGGCTCTCCGACGTGGCGGACGCCATGGGCTTGCGGACCGGACTCATGACACCGCACGAGGCGGCCGACGCGGTGATCCAGACGGTGCGCGCGTTCGCCGGCAAGGCCGGCCTGCCCGCCACCTTGCGGGAGATCGGGGTCACGCTTCCGCAGCTGGACGTGGCGGCGGAGAACGCCCTGGCGGACGCCTACATCGTGACGAACCCGCGGCCGGTCCGCGCGGCCGATGCCCGCGCGATCTGCCAGGCGGCGTGGTGACCGGCGGAGCGGACGGCGATGACTGAGACCGACGATGCCCAGCTCGCCCGGCTGGTCGGCGTCCACTCGTCCAAGCCCGGCTATTACGCGCAATGGCGCGGGACCGCGCGCGACCTGGAGCGGGCGCTGGCCGGGTGGACCGACGCGGAACGCCGCGCCGACGAGCTGACCCGGCGCAATCACCAGTTGCGCCGCGCGCGGGAGCACCTCGCCCGGGTCCGGCAGGCCGAGCTGGTCAGCGCCGAACGGCACCGGATCGCCCGCGACCTGCACGACAGCGTCGCCCAGTCCCTCGTCGGCATCGGAATGCACCTCGAATGGTGCCAGCGGCACCTGGATGAGGACTCCCCCGCCTACGACCGCCGCGTCGCCAGCAAGGACCTGGCCCGCGCGGGCCTGGGCTGGGTCCGGTCCGCCGTCGCCGAGCTGTCCGGCCTCGAGCATCCCGGCACCGGTCTCGGGCAGGCGCTGCGGGACCTGGCGGCGGACTTCCG
>DASZKN010000150.1:0-24800 GCA_035552855.1 Trebonia sp.
CGAATGGACGAAACTTAAACGCAAGACCCTGCTCCTTTCCACGTTCCTCGGCCTCGCGGTGGCGGCGTCGGCGTTCGTGATCCTGTTGTTCAGCCAGGCCCCGGCGACCGGGCACGGCGGCGGCCTGCCGTCGCTACAGCAGCTCGCGCGGCCGAACGGCCTCATCATCGGCGTCACGCGGGCGACCATGCTGCTGGGGATCGTGGCGTTCGGCATCGCCGCCGCGCAGACGGCGAGCGAGTACAGCCTCGGCACGCTGCGCCAGCTTCTCGTGCGGCAGCCGCGAAGGACGGTCCTGCTGGCCGGCAAGATGCTCGCGGTCGTCTCGTTCCTGCTGCTCGCGCTCGCGTTCGCGGCGCTGGTCGCGTTCGCGGTGGCCGTGGCCGCCGCGCATGCCCGTCATGTCCCCACCGCCGCGTGGTTCACCGCGACCGGCCTCGGCGACTTGTTCCGGGCGCTCGGCGAGATCGCGCTGGCCGTGACCGGCTTCACGGTGCTGGGCCTCGCGATCGGCCAGTTCATGCGGTCGGCGGTGTTCGCGGTCATCACGGGCGTCGCGTGGATCATCGCGGTGGAGAACATCGTCACGCGGATCGTGCCCGGCACCGGGAAGTGGCTGCCGGGGGCGGCCCTCGACACGGTGGCCGCGGGCGGCGCCGAGGGGCCGAGCTTCGCGCACGGGCTGGCGGTCGCGGCCGTGTACCTGGTAGCCGCGATCGCCGCCACGGTGGTGACGTTCGCCCGCCGTGACGTGACGGCCTGAGCCGGCTCATCCTCCGATATGACGCGGCGGCGGCCGCGCTCGTCCGCGCGGCCGATGCGGAACTGCTCGCCTATGACATGGCGGACTCGTTCTCTGATCGGGGAAAGGGGCGCTATGGCGCCCCTTTCCTCGATCAAAGCCGGACGCCGCCCAACTGACGAGGCAGGAGAGACTGGCGCTACCCCGGCCCGGCCCGGCCCGGCGAGCCGTACCAGGGAGCGTTGTAGTCGGCCACGCCCCCGTCGGACTTCAGGATCCAGTAACCGCCGGTCTTGGCGTCCCCGGCCAGCGCGACGGCCGTCACGTGGCCGCCCAGCTTCCCCGCCGCCGCGCCGGCAGAGTGGAAAACGTGCTGATCGAGCATCGTGGTCATGTGCCGGAAGTAGATCCGAGCGCGTACATCGCGCCGTCACCCCGTGCGAACAGTTTGGGCCAATGGTTATACCTATGGCCAAAATCTGTTACCGTGGTCGGCAGGTTTTCGGGTAGCTGACGTAGGAGTGATGCATGGAAGCCGTGGTCGACGCCGGGCTGGCGAGCAAGTTCGTCACCGAGAAGGACACGCCCTACACCCGCTGGGTGGCCGGCGAGGGCCTGGATATCATCAGCGGCCACTACGTCCGCGACCTGCGCACGGTCGAGCTCAAGCCCTGGGCGAGCCGCGGCGGCAGCGGCGTGTTCATCAACCACGACGCGACCCGGACCTCGAACGACTGCTACGTCTGCGAGATCCCGGCCGGCGGCGAGCTCGCCCCGCGGCGGCAGCTGTTCGAGGAGATGATCCTGATCCTCGACGGCCGCGGCTCGACCCGCGTGTGGAACGACGCCGGCCGCGAGGTCACGTTCGAGTGGCAGCCCGGCTCGCTGTTCGCCATCCCGCTGAACACCAATCACCAGCACGTCAACCTGTCGGGCAGCACGCCGGCGCGGTTCGTCTCCTCGACCAACCTGCCGCCGGTGCTGAACATCTACGACGACGTCGACTTCGTGTTCAACACGCGCCGCGACTTCCCGAACCGGTTCGACGGCGAAAGTGACTACTTCGCGGCCAAGGAGGAGACCAGAGGCCTGCTCCTGGACACGAACTACGTGGCCGACGCGGTGAACCTGCCGCTGATCAGCGCCAAGGAGCGGGGCGCGGGGGGCGGCCACATCCGGTTCTCGATGGCCAAGGGCTCGATGAACAGCCACATCTCGCAGTTCCCGGTCGGCACCTACAAGAAGGGCCACCGGCATGGGCCGGGCGCGCACGTGATCATCCTGTCCGGCGAGGGCTACTCGCTGATGTGGCCCGAAGGCGAGGAGCCCCGCCGCTACGAGTGGTCCGTCGGCTCGCTGATCATCCCGCCGAACATGTGGTTCCACCAGCACTTCAACACCGGCAGCGAGCCCGCCAGGTACCTCGCCTTCAAGCACGAGGGCGTGTCGATCCGCAACTCCCAGGGCGTGCCGAAGGCCTGGATCAGCCGCCGGGTCGGCGGTGACCAGATCGACTACGCCGACGAGAGCCGCGACATCCGCGAGACGTTCGCCGAGGCGCTGGCGAAGAACGGCCTGGCCTCGGCGATGGACCCGTCGTACGAGGCCGAGCTGGCCGACCTGCCGCCCGTCCCGGCCCGGACGAGGGCCGGGCTGGCCTAGGCCCGCCGCGTGCAGGGACCGGAGCACTATCACCACGCCGGCGAGCTCGGGCCGCTCGAGGAAAACCCGATCTGGCAGCAGGAGAACGTGACGCTGTGCAGCGTCGGCATCGACATCGGCTCGTCGGGCACGCAGGTCGTGTTCTCGCGGCTGACGCTGCGGCGCAGCGGTGCCGGGCTCGCCACCCGGTTCGTGGTGACCGACCGGCACTGCCTTTACGAATCGCCGGTCACGTTCACCCCGTTCCGGGCGGATGGGCTGATCGACGCGGTCACGGTCGGTGAGATCCTCGACCGCGCCTACGCCGCGGCGGCGCTCCGGCCGGAGGTGGTGGACTCCGGGGTGGTCATCCTCACCGGCGAGGCGCTCCGCCGGGAGAACGCCGAGCGCATCGCGGAGATCGTGTCGACGCGGGCGGGCGACTTCGTCTGCGCGGCGGCGGGCCACCACATGGAGGCGGCCCTCGCCGCGTACGGCTCGGGCTCGGCGCGGGCGTCCCGGGACACCGGGCGCCGCATCCTCAACATCGACATCGGCGGCGGTACCACCAAGCTGTCGATTCTCGACGGCGGCGACGTGGTCGCGACCGCGGCCCTCGCGGTCGGCGGACGGCTGGTGGCCGCCGACGCCGGCGGCCGGGTGGTCCGGCTCGAGGACGCCGGGCGCGAGCACGCGCGGGCCGCCGGGGTGGCGCTCGAACTAGGCGGGCAGGTGAGCGCGGCCGGGCTGGACGCGATCGCCGCCGAGATGGCGGACGTCCTGACCGCCGCGCTCGCCCGGGACGACGGCGCGGCGGCATTGCCGTACCTGACCGAGCCGATCCCGTCGCTGGCCGGTGTCACCGGCGTCATCTTTTCCGGCGGGGTCGCCGAGTACGTGTACGGCAACGAGACTCGCGACTTCGGCGACCTGGGCCGCCGGCTGGGGCTGGCGCTGGCCGGGCGGCTGGCGGACGGCTCGATCCCGTTCCGGCTGCTGCCCGCGGGGGCCCGCATCCGGGCGACCGCGCTCGGCGCGTCGGAGTTCAGCGTGCAGCTGAGCGGCCCGACCTGCTACGTCGCCGACGCCGGGACGCTGCTGCCCCGTCGCAACGCCCAGGTGCTGCGCCCCGGCTACAAGCTGGGGGAGGACGTCGACGCGGCAGAGGTCGCGGAGGCGATCGGGAGTCAGCTGCGGACGTTCGGGGCGGACGACAACCAGGGCGACCTCGTGCTCGCGCTCGACTGGACCGGCCGGGTCACGTACAAGCGCCTGTCCGCCCTGGCGCGCGCCATCGTCGTGGCGCTGGCGGCGCGGATCGCGGCGGGGCACCCGCTGCTGCTCGCGGTCGACGCCGACATCGGCCACTCGCTGGGCGCCATCTTGCGCGACGAGCTTCGGGTATCGACCAGCGTGCTGGTCGTCGACGGCCTCAACCTGCTGAACTTCGACTACATCGACCTCGGCCGCCCGCTCCAGCCGTCGCGGGCGATCCCGGTGACGATCAAGTCACTAGCGTTCTGAGCCAGTTCAGTCGGGAAAGCTCACAGCGCGCGGGGGGCCTTACTGCCTGCGGGGGTGCGGCCCGCGGATCTCGCGGCGGTCGCGGACCTCTGCCTGTAGCGCGTCGCGCCGGTCGCCCGTTGCTGTTTCAAGCTCCCGGGCTATCTCGCTGTCGGTCATCGACCAGGCACGGGTCTTGCCGGGGACGTATTCGAGCATGGCACGCAGCTGCTCGGTGATCATCGTTCCCCCCGCAGGCTCGGCGGGGGTGAGGGCGTCTGTCTGCGGCATGTTCCCGGCTTCCGTGGCGTGCAGTTCGTATTGGCCTGCTGGTGCCGGCCGGACGCCCGTGCTGGCAACCCCTTGCCGAATTTCGGGTGTGGCCCCGCGTGCGTCCGGCCGGTAGGTAAACCCTCGCCCGGGGAGTAGCGTGGTCGGTAGTAGTTCCGCGCTTACCGACCGTTGATGAACGCAGGTACCCGGAGGTGCGCACCGTGCTTACTCCGCGAGAACAGCTAGCCGAGACACTCAAGCAGGCGCGCATTGACGCCGGCTACGGCACGCACGGCGCGCTGGCCAAGAAGCTGAACCTGTCGCGGCCGGTCATCACGCGCGCGGAGAATCCCTCGCACCCGGTCCCGAGCGACGCCGTGCTAGCGGCGTGGGCCGGCGCGACGGGGATTGGGCTGGACACGCTTACCGACCTCGCGGAGCGGGCCAAGAGCGGCACGCCGGACTGGTTCGTGCCGTACGTGGTGGCGGAGCGGAACGCCGCGACCCTGCGTTGCTGGTCTCACGTGCTGGTGCCCGGCCTCGTCCAGTGCGAGGCGTACGCGCGCGCCGTTCTGTCAGTCGAGAGGTACGCGCCGGAGCGTCTGGACGAACTGGTGCGGGCGCGCATGGAACGCCAGCAGGCGCTAGACCGCGCGTCCCTGACCGTGATCCTTGACGCTCACGTGCTCCAGCGCTGCATCGGGTCGCCGGCGATCATGGCGGAACAGTGCGCCTACCTCGCCAGCCTGGCCGAACGGCCGGATATCGCGTTGCACACGGTACCGGAGGGCGCGAACGTAGGGCTGTACGGCTCGTTCAGCATCGCGGCCCAGGACGGCAACATGACGATCCTGATGGAAACCTTGCAAGACGTGCCCACCACCGCGCCCGGCGTGTGCGAACTCGCGGTGCGCCAGTGGGAACGCATCCTAGGGGCGGCGCGCAACCTGGATGATTCCCTAAGCTTTGTCCAGACACAGGAGGAGTCATGGAAAGCCCAGATATGACGTGGCGGAAGTCTAGCTACAGCTCCAACGGCGGCGGGTCGTGCGTCGAAGTAGGCGGTGCGGCCGGCCGCGTGCTGGTGCGGGACACCAAGGACCCTGAGCGGCGGGCGACCGTGAGCGTGCCTGCGGGCGCGTGGGCGGCCTTCACGGCCGGCTTGCGGAAGTTACGAACTGCCAGAGCGCCCGGCCTCCAGCTTCCATGCCGGGGCCGGGCGTTCGCTTGTTGCTGTCAGGGCCAGCTCCGGGTTGGCCCCGGCCGCCAGGTTCGGTGGATCTTGATTGTGCTTTCCGACAGGTGCAGCCCGGAAGCGATCTCGCGATTGGACTGGCCGCGTGCGAGCAGCCGGAACACCGACGACCGCGCTGGCACCGGTCCCCGCGTGCTTGAGGGCGTTGGTGAGCGCCTCCTGTACCAGCCGGTAGACGGCCAGCCGGGCTGGCGGACAGCTGGCCCAGTGCGTGGAGTGGGCGAGCCAGTCCTTCAGCGCCAGCGGCCGTGATCCCGACACCGGCCGACGGCTGCTCTCCATTTTCCGCGACGCGGGCCTGCCGGTTCCGGAGATGATGGTGCCTGGGCGCAGATACCGGCATGAAGCCGATCTGGCGCCAGCTCCGCAGTGCGATGGAGCGGGGCAGCTCCCGGGTGTACGCCCGCGGCCGCTAGCTCTTGTCGAGCCGCCGGAACGTGATCTCGCGCAGCAGCAGGCTGATGGCCGCCGCCACCGGGATCGCGATCAGCGCGCCGACGACACCGAGCAGCACGCCCCCGAGCACGACCGCGATCAGGCTGACCAGGGCCGGCACCTGCACCGTGCGTCCCATGACCCGCGGCACGATGAAGTAGTCCTCGGCCAGCTTGTACAGCACGTAGAACGCCAACGTCGCGACCGCGACGATCAGCGAGTGGGTGAGCGCGATGAGCGTGACGACGATGCCGCCGACCCAGGACCCGATGACCGGGATCAGGTCGAACAGCGCCACCATCAGGCCGAGCAGCAGCGGGTACGGCAGCCCCCACGCCAGCAGCCAGAAGAACGTGCCGGCCCCGGCGATCAGCGAGGTCAGCACGTTGCCGGCCACGTAGCCGCCGACCTTGGTGAAGATCTCCTCGCCGAGCAGGATCCCGCGCTCGCGCCGCGACTGCGGGATCATCCGGTAGATGAACAGCTTGGTCCTGTCCATGCTGGCCAGGAAGTAGATGGTCATCACCAGCACCAGCACGGTCGAGGAGAACGCGCTGATGACCAGTACGCCGGCGCCGAGAACGCCCCCGATCAGCGAGGTGCCCTTGCTGGACAGCAGGCTGGTGAGGCGCTGCTGGACGTGGTACTTGGCGTTCAGCTTGCCGAGCGTCGAGTTGTGGTCCTGCAGCTGGTGCATGTACTTCGGCATCTCGTGCACGAGCGCGGTGGTCTGCGCGGCGAGCGGGGGCACCGCCGCCGCGATGAACCCCCCGATGACGCAGAGCACGAGCAGCAGCACGACGACCACCGCCGACCAGTGCGGCATCCCCTTGCGGGTCAGCCACCGGACCAGCGGGTCGAGCCCGGCCGCGATGAACAGCGCGACGACGACGAGGAGGAGCACCGACCGCGCCTTGAGCAGCAGTTCCACGATCCCGATCGTGACCGCGACGCCCGCCGCGCCAGCCATCCCGATGAAGAACGGTGATCGCGCGTTCAGCGGCCTGCCCGGGTGGCCGAGATCGCCCGGGTGCTTGGTGTCGGCCGCGGCCTCGACCGCCTCGCGCACGCGGTCCTCGGGGTCAGCCGCGTTGTCCGTCGTCTGGTCCGTCGTCTGGTCGAGCTGTCGTGTCCGCTCCTCCACGCTTTCCGGCTTCCCTAAAACACGCGCGCCATGCGCTCACTGGCCGTCCGGCAGGTTCCACCGGTACGGCGCGATCAGCTTGCGGACAGAGCCCGGGCCCCACGAGCCCGGCTCATAGGGCTCGACGGGCGGCGGCTGCCGCAGCAGCGGCTCGGAGATCTCCCACACGCGCTCGATCCCGTCCGAAGCGGTGAACAGCGACTGGTCGCCGAGCATGGCCAGCAGGAGCAGCCGCTCGTAGCCCTCGAGCGCGTTCGCCTGCGCGAAGGAACCGGCGTACTCGAACGTCATCCGCGACGGGCGCAGCACCATGTCAGGGCCGGGCACCTTGGCCAGGAAGCCGACCGTGATCGAGCCGGGATCGGCGAAGTCGATGACGATTTCGTCCCGCCGCCCGCCGGGCGCGCCGGACGCGCCGGCGGCTCCCGTTGCCCGGAACATCCGCAGCGGCGGCTCGTGGAATCCCAGCGTCACGACCTGCCGCGACGCCCCCAGCGACTTGCCGGAGCGCAGGTAGAACGGCACGCCCTGCCAGCGCCAGTTGTCCACCCGGGCACGCAGCGCCACCATCGTCTCCGTGCCGGAGTCCGCGGGCACGCCGGGTTCCGACGTGTAGCCGCGGTACTGGCCGCGCACCACGTGCCGGGGGTCGAGGGGCTCGAGTGAGTCGAACACCTTCTGCTTCTCGGCGCGCAGCGCGGCCGCCGCGAGCGACACCGGCGGCTCCATCGCCACGAACGCCAGCACCTGGAACAGGTGGGTGACCACCATGTCCCGGTACGCGCCGGTCGCGTCGTAGAACGCGGCCCGGCCCTCGATCGACAGCGTCTCCGGCACGTCGATCTGCACGTAGCTGATGTGCTGCCGGTTCCACGCCGGCTCGAACAGGCCGTTCGCGAACCGGAACGCCAGGATGTTGTCGACCGACTCCTTGCCGAGGAAGTGGTCGATGCGGAACACCCGCGACTCGTCGAATACCGCGTGCACGGCCTCGTTCAGCGCGCGCGCCGAGGCCAGGTCCGTGCCGAACGGCTTCTCGATGATCACGCGGGCGTCGGGCGTGGCGAGGCCGTCCGTGCCGAGCATCCCGACCATGGAGGTGAACGCCGCTGGCGGCACGGCCAGGTGAAACAGCCGGCGCGGCGACCCGCCGATCGCCTGCTCGGCCCGCTTGATCGCCGCCGTGAGCTGTCCGGTGTCGCCCGGCTCGCTCACCGCGAACGAGAGCCGCCGCTCGAACTCCGGCCACGTCTGGTCGTCGGGCTTCGTGATGCCGAACTGGGTGACCGCGTCCCGGGCGTGCTTGCGAAAGTCAACTTCCGTCATCCCGAACGACGCTGGTGCTGACCCGATGATCCGGTACTCCCGGGGCAGCAGGCCGGCCACGTGCAAGTGGAACAGTCCTGGCAGCAGCTTGCGCTTGGCCAGGTCGCCGGTGGCCCCGAACAGCACGATGACATGGTCATCCGGCCGCGGGTGCTCACTTTGCGTCATTGCCGCACCTCCTAAGCCCGACGATACGCGCCCCGCCCGGACCGCCGGGCACGCCGGGCCGCCGGTACGGGTCACGGATCGGGCGCGGGCGGGTTCAGGCCCAGGACCGTCACGACGATCAGCAGCAGCGGGAACAGGGAGACGAACGCGGCGTGGGTCAGGTTGGCGACGAGCACGCCGCCGTTGTCGTCGCCGTACTTCTTCACCACGCCGAAGACGAACGCCGACGGCGTGAACCGCCGCTGGGCCTCGTCGCCCTTGCGCAGCAGCCGCTCAACCGGGTTCACGCCCATCGTCTTCCCGCCAGGCCCGGTGATCCGCTGGGCGCCTTTGCTGTGGGGAGCCGCGTTCTACGCGACGAACACGAGGGTCACGGCGGCGCTGCTCCACTCAGCCGTTCTGCTGCTGGAAGACGATGCCAACCTCGCGGCGTACCGCGGCCTGCTCGCCGGTCACGTCGCGCCCGCCGATCCGGGCGCGGCCAGCGGTTGGCGACAGGATGGTGGTGAGGATCGAGACCGTGGTGCTCTTGCCCGCCCCGTTCGGGCCGAGCAGGCAGAACAGCTGTCCCGCGGGCACGTCGAAGGACACGCCGTCGACGGCGTTGCCGGCCGCTCCGCGGTAGCGCTTGACCAGCTCCGTGACTTCGATTACCGCCATCGGCCGGATCCGTTACCCCGCCCCGCGCACGCGCCGGTAGCGCTCGTCCCGTCCGCACGCGCTGGCCAGCCGGGCGAGGCCGCGAATGACGGGCCGGACCAGGGGCGGGGGCAGGTACGGCGCCCGCAGCTCGCGCTCGAATTCCCGCATGAAGAGCACGAGGTCGGCCGGCCAGGGGAGCGGCCGTCCGGCGGCATGCCGCGCACGCGCCATGGCGGCCGCGGTCTCGAGCAGTGCCTGCGTCCGCAGCGCGGGCCTGGTCTCGACCGCGACGTGCGCGGGAACGCTGCCCGGGTTCGCGAAGCTGTGCACGGTCCCGGCCGGAACGGTCAGCGTCTCGCCGGCGCTCAGCAGCACCGCCCGCCCGCGCACCCGGAGCCGCAGCACGCCGCCGAGTATCGTGAAGCGCTCCGACTGCTCCGGGTGCGCGTGGGTACCCGGCCGCCCGGCGCCAGGAACAGGTCCCACGCCAGGAACGCGCCGCCGGTCTCAGCCGCGCGCCGGCGGATGATGATCCGCTCGCCGCTGATCGGGTTGTCGATAACCGGGACTGCGTCAACCGGGACTGCGTCGGCCATGGCCACGAGCCTGCCAGGCCCGGGCCCGCGCGTCGTCCGGCCACCGGCGACACCTGCGGCTACGTCCCGCGACGTAGGAGCGGCTGACCGGCTAGGCGGGTGAGCACCAGGTCGGTGACGGGCTGGCCCGCGCGGGCGGCGGCCGCGATGCCGTCGGTGCCCGCCCGCAAGACGATCTCGGTGATCAGGCGGTATACCAGCGCCCGGGCCAGCAGTTGATCGAACGACGGCTCGTCCGTGAGCAGGTCGAGCACCTTCGGCCGGGCCTGGTGCCACATCAGCACGTCCACCGCGGCGATCGCGAGCGGCAGCCCGGCGGGCCGCGCCAGCGGCGAGAAGTCGATGACGGCGGGCGGCGCCCCGTCGGCGAAGAGCACGTTCCCCGCCAGGTCAGCGTGCAGGAGCTGGTCCGGCAGGCGCACCGGGCGCAGCGCGGCGAGCAGCCGCCGGACCTGCCCGGCCAGCTGGCCGGCGGCCGGGCCGAGCAGCGGGCCCGGGTCACGCTCGCCCCACGCGACCTGATCGCCGATCGTCCACGGGTTTTCCACGGTGCCCCACCACTCCGGCACGGGCACGCGCGCCAGTGCCGCGTGCAGAGCGCGGCTCACCGCGATCAGTCCGGGCCAGCGCGGCGAGACGCCGGACAAGTCCGCGGCGGCGCCGTCAACCCATCGCCAGCCCGCCCACCCCCGTGCCACCCAGTCCCCGGACGCGGCCCGCACCGGCCGCGGCACCCGGAACCCGGGGCCGGTCAGCGTGTCGTAGACGTCGGCCGCCCACCGCCCCTCCCGCACCGAATCAGCGGGCTTGAGCACGATCTGCCCGGCCCGCCAGGTCGTTCCCTGCCCGCCCGGCAGCCGCTCCGGGATCAGCCCGGCGGCGCCGAACGCGGCGAGCACGTCCGCGGGCACCTCGTCCACGTGTTCCGCCATCACCAGGCGACGATAACCGCGCCGCCCCGAGAGTCACCAGGGCCCGTTGAGGGAAATTGAAAAAACGATTATCCCTAACGCACCATGCTGGCTCGGTACCGTCCGCCGCGTGTCAGGCGGCGATCGCCGGTTTCCGGCGGAACCATGTTGCGTTCCATGCCTGCCATCCGACCCCGCTCCGTTCGCTCGTTCGCTATTGTGCCACGGCCGGGTCCCGGCTGCGGACGAGCCGCGACACCTCGGTGCGAAGCCGGACGAACTCCGGCAGCTCCTTGGTGGTGATCTGGTCCCTCGGCTCCGGCAGGCGCACGGGCAGGTCCGCGCGTACGCGTCCCGGGCCCGGGGTCAGCACGATCACCCGGTCGCCGGTGTAGACGCTCTCGTCGATGTCGTGGGTCACGAGCAGGATCGTCATGTCCCGCTCGCGGCGCACCCGCAGGACCAGATCTTCGAGGTCCTCCCTGGTCTGCGCGTCCACCGAGCCGAACGGCTCGTCCATCAGCAGCAGCACCGGGTCGGCGGCCAGGGCGCGGGCGATCGCGACCCGCTGCTGCATCCCGCCGGACAGCTGCCGCGGGTGCTTGCCGCCGATGTCCCTCATCCCGCTCGCCCCCAGCAGCCCGACCGCGGCGAGCGCGTCGTCCGCCGCCTGCCGGCGCGCGGCCCGGGTCCGCATCGTGCGGCGCAGCGGCAGCGCGACGTTGTCCCGCACGCTCAGCCACGGATACAGCGACCGGCCGTAGTCCTGGAAGACGACCGCGAGCCCGTCCGGCACCCGCTGCACGGGCGTGTCGCGCAGCATGACCCGTCCCGCGGTCGGCGCGACCAGCCCGGCGACGCAGCGCAGCAGCGTGGACTTGCCGCAGCCGGACGGCCCGACGATGCTGACGAGTTCCCCGCGCGCGGCGGTCAGGCTCACCTGATCGATGGCTACGTGAGCGGCGTCGCCGCGGCCGTAGGTCTTGCTCAGGCCGGTTATCTCGAGCACGTCAGTGCTGCCCCCTGTCGGTGTGCCAGGCGAGCAGGAGCCGCTCGGCCCCGCCCAGCAGCGCGTTGAGCAGGTAGCCGAGGATGCCGAGCAGCACGATCGTCGACCACAGGAACGTCATGTCGAACGCGTTGGACGCGTTGCTCATCTCGTAGCCGATGCCGCTGCTGCTGCCGACTAGTTCGGCGAAGACCATCAGGATCAGCGACAGCGACAGGCTCAGCCGGAAGCCGGCGAAGGCCTTCGGCAGCGCGGCGGGGATGATGACCCAGACCAGCCGCTGCCAGACCGACAGCCGGAACGCTCGCCCGGTCTCGAGCTGGACAGTGTCCACCGTGGCGGCGCCGTCGATCGTGTTCAGCAGGATCGGCCAGACCGTGCCGAACACGATCGTGGCGATCTCCATCTGCGTGCCGATCTTGAACACCGCGATGAAGACGGGCGCCATCGTGACGACGGGCAGTGCGCGGGCGAACTGCAGCAGCGGGCTGAGGTAGCTGGTGATGGCGGGGGAGCGGCCGAGCGCGATCCCGAGCGGCCCGCCGATCGCGGTCGCGATCGCCAGGCCCGCCAGCACCCGGCCGAGGCTCGGCAGGAAGTTCCCGGTGGCGTCCGGCGTGAGGAACAGGTGCGCGGCCGGGCCGGAGAACCACAGGCGGTGCATCCGGGTCACGATCGCCGACGGCGGCGGGAAGAACGTGCTGCCGTTCGCCGCGGCCCATAGCTGCCAGCCGCCGATCCCCGCGACCAGCACGACGACGCGCCAGAGCCACTTCGCCCGGACGCTCGTCCGGGTTCTGATCCGGGTACTCATTCTGGCGCTCGTCCGGGTGCTCATTCGGCTTCCCCGAGGCGCGCGTGGTGCCAGCTCAGCAGCCGGCGCTCCGCCGCCAGCAGGATCAGGTCGAGGGCGAGGCCGAGGATGCCCGCCCACACCGTCGCCGCCAGGATGACCGTGAGGTTGCTGGCGCCGGTGGCTTCCTGGGCGATGTACGCGCCGATGCCGGGGCCGTTGATCGGGCCCGTGATGTAGCCCGCCGCGATGTCCAGGATGATCGCGACCGCCGACGCCAGCCGGATGCCGGTGGCGATGAAAGGCGCCGCGCTCGGCAGCGACACCATGCGGACGGTGGCGAGCGGGGAGAACCCGAACGCGCGGTTCGTCTCCTTCGCGAGCGGGTCGACGTCGTCGATGCCGGCGATCGTGTTGTAGAGCACTGGCCAGATCGCGCCGTACACGATCAGCGTGACCGACATCCGCAGGCCGGGCCCGAGCAGCACGCCGACGAGCAGGATCAGCGCGACCGACGGGATCGGCCGCAGGAACTCCACGATCGCCGCGGTCGCGTCCCGGACACCGGGCAGGGTGCCGAGGGCGACGCCGAGCGGCACGCCCGCGGCCACCGTGATCGCCATGCCGGCCGCCCACGCCTCCAGGGTGGCGCCGAGGTCAGCGGCGAACCGCCCGTCGCCGGCCAGCAGCACCGTCCGTGCCAGCACCGACGAGGTGAGCGGCAGCGCGGACCGGCTGATGACGCCGAGCCGGCCGGCCGCCTCGGCGAGCAGCAGGAACACGGCGATGCCGGCCGCCCCGCGCAGCCAGGCTCTGGTCACGCGCGTCATGTGTGCTCGGTCGCGGGCGGCGTCATGTGGCTCAGTGCGCTCAGCGGAAGAGCAGCGCGGACACGTCCGAGGGAGCGGCGAGCCCGCCGCTGTGCATCAGCGCGGCGATCCGCTGCACCGGCGCCGTGGTCAGCGCGGCCGGATAGGTGCCGAGCGGCATGCTCGCGGCCGCCTTGGCGGTGATCTTGGTGTAGGTCGGCAGGAGGGCCCGCACGACGTTCGGGTGCGTGTTGGCGTAGGCGTTGCCCTTCTCCAGGGCTTGCTGGAAGGCGCGGGCCGCGGTCGCGTGCTGCTGCGTCCATGTCCTGGTGGTGACGTAACCGGAGAGCGGGAAGTTCGCCATGGGCCCGCTGCACGTAGACGTCACGAGCTTGCCGCCGGCCGCCAGCGCGGCGGACAGGAACGGCTCCACGGCGCTGATCGCGTTCACCCGGCCTGCCTGGAGCGCGGAGACCATGTCGGGGAAGGGGATCTGCACGTAGTGCAGGGACGAGGCGCTCACTCCGGCCGCCGCGAGGACGGCGCTGGTGGTGAGGGTCTGGATATTCTGCGTGAGGTTGACCGCGATCGTCTTGCCCGCCAGGCCGGCCGGCTTGCTGATGCCCGCTGACGGCATCGCCACCACGCCGTAGGTGTCCGCGGTGCAGTCGACGGCCGGGGCGAGGAACTCGACGGGGAACGTCCCGTTCGCGTCGGCCTCGAGGAACGACACGTAGTTCCCGCCGCCGATGACGTCGATGCTGCCGTGCAGCAGGTCGGGGATCGCGGCGGTGCTCTGGGTGACGGACTTGACGGTGACGTTCAGGCCCGCTTGCTTGAAGAAGCCCTCTTTGAGCGCGACTTGCAGCCCCGCGGTGTCGGTGACCGGCAGTGAGCCGACGACGATACTGGTCGTCCCCGCGCCGCCGGTGCCGGCCCCGCCGCCGCTTCCGCCGCTTCGGCTGCCGCCGGATGAGCTGCTGCACGCGGCGGCGAGCACGCCGACGGATACAGCGGTGACGACCACGAGGGCCAGGCGGCCTGCGCGGGAATGCCTCATGACGCTCCTAATCTCGATGATTAGTCGTGCTGGGCCAATCACGAATTACCGAGATTATGCGCGAGATTGCCGCTTCTGGCGAGGCTTCTTCTTATTATTCAGTGTTCCCGCGAGCGGGGGTGCGGCCGGTGCCGGGTCAGCCGGTGGTCAGCCGGGAGCCTCGCCCCGCAGGAACTGGATGTAGCGCCTGGCCGAGGCCTCGAGCGTGGCGCGGGCGCCGGAGCGGATCGTCGGCGCCCAGCCTCCGTAGATCCGGTCGTAGGGATCGTCCCGGACCGCCGCGAGGATGCCGCGGATCGACGCCTCGGGCAGCGGCAGCCGGTTCGGCGCGCTCCAGACGAACGTCAGCCGGTCCTCGCCCGGCGTCACGAAGATCGTGTCCCCGGTGAGCAGGGCGCCCGCGCCGCCCGCGCCGGCTGCCCAGGCCACGACCGCGCTGCCGGGGAAGTGGCCGCCGCACTGGACGAGCGTCACGTCGGGCAGCACCGGGAGCCGCGTGTGCCAGGTGCGGATGGCGGGATCGGGCCGCGTCACCCAGCCGGCGTCCGGCTCCGGCACCCACACGTCGGCGCCGAAGGCCCGGGCCCACTCGGCCATCGCCCCGTAGAAGTGCGGATGGCTCGCGGTCACCGCGCGCAGCCCGCCGAGTTCGCGGACCCGCGCGATCGCGTCGTCGTCGAGGTAGCCGGGCGGGTCCCACAGCAGGTTGCCCTCGCCGGTGGTGACGATCAGCCCGCGCTGCCCGATGCCGACGGCGGGAGTGACGCCCAGCCCGTACAGGCCGGGCTCCTCTTCCCAGATGTCGCAGTGCCGCTGCCCGTCGGCCAGTTCGGCCGGCGTCGTCCAGCGCTGCCCGGAGGGCGGGACCCATTGCCGTTCGTCGGCGCAGATCACGCAGGATTCCGGCGGCCCGCCGGAATCGGGGTAGTGGTTACCGCAGGTCGCGCAGATCCAGGCCGGCAAGGTGCCTCCTCAGACGGCTTGTGTCGGACATTCCCCGAGCGTACGTCCCGGCCGGCCGCCGGTAACGTGAGTCGGCCGAGGAGGAATCCGGCGGTCGCGCCGGTAACGGCGTCGAAGTGCCCGGCCGGCCCGGGGTAGTGGAACGCGTGCCCGGCGCCTTCGTACTCAAGCAGTACGCATTCGTTGCCCGCGCACGTCATCAGGTTCTGGAACCGTCGCACTGTGCCGATAGGCGCGATCTCGTCGCGCGTCCCGTGCTGAATCAGTATCGGCGGATTCCCCGGCCGCACGAACTCAGCCGGCGAGTACTCGCCCAGCGTTCCCGCGGGAACGCGGGCGACGTCTTCTCGGTTCAGCGTTATCCCGGCCCAGTCAGCGCGGGCCCTAGCAGTTGATCCGCTCCAGGATCAGCGGGCCGGCGGCCGGGGGTTCGTCGCCGATGTCAAGTGCCCCGTTCAGCTCGGCCAGCGCCGCGTCGAGCCGGCCGGGGTCATTGCCGCACAGCTCAAGGACCGGCTGCCCGGCCGAGACGGGCTCGCCCGGCTTGGCGCGGCAGATCACGCCGGCGGCCGCCGATACCGCTTCCCCCGGGCGCGACCGCCCGGCGCCGAGGCGCCACGAGGCCATGCCGACCGCGTACGCGCCGAGGCGGCGGACGATGCCGTCGCGCGGCGCCGGGACGACGCCGAGCACGGGGCTGGCCGGGAGCGGCTGGTCCGGGTCGCCGCCCTGTGCCCGGATCATCTCACGGAGCTTGGCCAGTGCCCGGCCGTCGGCGAGGGCCGCCGCGGGCTCGCCGTCGACGCCGGCGAGCCGCAGCATCGCCGCTGCCTCGGCGACCGCTAGCTCTCGCACGTCGTCCGGGCCCCCTCCGGCCAGCACTTCGCAAGCTTCGGCGACCTCGACGGCGTTGCCGACGGCGCGGCCGAGCGGCGCGTCCATGGCCGTCAGCATGGCGGCGGTGCGGACGCCGTGTGCCTCGCCGATCTCGATCATCGTGGCGCCTAGCAGCCGGGCCCGGTCCACGTCACGCATGAACGCGCCGTTACCGACCTTGATGTCGAGCAGCAGGCTCTGGGTGCCCTCGGCGACCTTCTTCGACATGATCGAGCTGGCGATCAGCGGGATCGACTCGACGGTGGCGGTGATGTCCCGCAGCGCGTACAGCCGCCGGTCGGCGGGCGCCATCTCGTCACCCGCCGCGGTGATGACGCCGCCGACCTCGGCCAGCACCCGGAGCAGGTCGGCCCGATCGAGGTCGGGCCGCCAGCCCGGGATCGACTCCAGCTTGTCCAGCGTCCCGCCGGTGTGACCGAGCCCCCGGCCCGACATCTGCGGCACCGCCGCGCCGAAGACGGCGACCAGCGGCACGATGATCAGCGACAGCTTGTCGCCGACGCCCCCGGTGGAGTGCTTGTCCACGGCGGGGCGGCCCAGCCCGGACAGGTCGGCGCGCTCGCCGGACGCGATCATCGCGCCTGTCCACTCCGCCGTCTCGGCGGGCGTCATGCCCTGCCAGAAGATAGCCATGAGCAGCGCGGACATCTGCTCCTCGGCGAATTCGCCGCTCATGTAGGCACGCATCAGGTCGTTGATCTGGCGCGCGGTCAGCGCGCTGCCCGCGCGCTTGGCCCGGATCACGCCGACCCCGTCGAACCGCGGCCGCTCACTCATCGGGCCGTCACTCATCGGGCGGGCCGCCGAGGACGGCGGCGGTGCGTGGTCTTCTCGGTCATGACTCGTATCCTCCGCCATCTGTTTCCGGCATGCCAGCGGGCGGGGACGCGCGAAGGACGCCGCCGCGACGGCGCCCAGCACGCCCAGCCCGGTACTGGCCAGCGGCTGCTTCCAGCGGGCTGACTGGCCGGGTAATGATGAGTGGTTGGTACAATAGTCGCATTATGCATATATTTCCCCCTGCACATTTCCGCTGGCCGCTGGCTGCTCGAGACCGGGCTGGCCGGTAGATGGGCGTGCCCCGCTGGCGCCGGGTCACGAGCGTCGCCGGCGCCCGTGTCAACGCGCTGTCCTACCTGCCCAAGTGGCTGATCCTGGCCGCCGTCATCGGCGCGATCGCCGGCCTCGGGGCCATCGTTTTCTACGCGGCCCTGCAGGGGGCCACGCATCTGTTCCTCGGGACGCTGGCCGGCTACGCGCCGCCCACGCCGGCCGGCGAGGGCGGTGCCGCCGGGACCGGGCATTACGCCCGGCCGTGGGCGATCCCGCTGGTGGTGATCCTCGGCGGCCTGATCGCCGGGTTCATCGTGTTCACCTGGGCGCCGGAGGCGGAGGGGCACGGGACCGACGCCGCGATCGACGCCGTGCACCACAACCCGCGCGGCATCCGGCTGCGCGCCGTCATCGTGAAGATCATCGCGTCCGCCGTCACGATCGGCTCCGGGGGCTCGGGCGGCCGGGAGGGGCCGACCGCGCAGATCAGCGCGGGATTCGGCTCGCTGCTGGCCCGTGTGCTCAACCTGTCCCCGGAAGACGGGCGGATCGCGGTCTCGGTCGGCATCGGCTCCGGCATCGGCTCCATCTTCGGCGCCCCGCTGGGCGGAGCGGTGCTGGCCAGCGACATCGTCTACAAGGACGACTTCGAGTTCTCGGCCCTGCTGCCCGGCACCTTCGCGTCGGTCATCGCCTGGGCCATCTTCGGCGGCGTATACGGCTACCGGCCGCTGTTCGCCATACCCGGCTACCACTTCGACCACCCGGTCCAGCTTCTGTGGTTCGCGATCATCGGCCTGCTGGCCGGCGGCATCGGCCTGCTGTACTCGAAGGTGTTCTACGGCGTGGCGGCGCTGAGCCGCCGGCTGCCGTTGAGCCGCAGGTTCCGGCCCGCGGTCGGCGCGGCGCTCGTCGGCCTGCTCGCCCTCTGGCTCCCCGAAGTCCTCGGGACCGGCTACGGCTGGGTCCAGCAAGGCCTGGCCAACCAGCTGCTGCATACACCGCTGTACATCGTCTTGCTGCTGCCGTTCGCCCGCATCGTGGCGACGGCCCTGTCGATCGGGACCGGCGGGTCAGGCGGCGTGTTCGGTCCCGGGATGGTGATCGGGGCGTTCACCGGCCTGGCCGTCTGGCGGCTGCTCGAGCCGATCGCGCCGGGCGTCGGCCACAGTCCCGCCGCCTTCGTCGTGGTGGGCATGATGGCCGTCTTCGGCGGCATCTCCCGGGCGCCGATAGCGGTGGCGCTGATGGTCGCCGAGATGACGGGGAGCATCAGCCTCCTCGCCCCGGCCATGGTCGCGATCGCGGTGTCCTGGTTCATCGTCGAGCGCGCGGACGACAGCATCTACCGCTCGCAGCTCCGCAGCAAGGCCGATTCCGCCGCCAGCCGGCTCGAGGCGGGGCTGCCCAGCCTGTCCACGCTGAAGGTCGCGCAGGTGATGAGCGAGCCGCGGGTCGTCATCGACGAGCAGGTGCCGGGCACCGAGGCGCTGGCCCGGCTGCGGAGTTCCGGGCTGCCCGGCGCGCCGGTGGCGGACGCGGACGGCACCTATCTCGGGACCGTGCGGACCAGCCAGCTCGACGGCCGGCCGTCCGACGGTTCCCCGGCCCGTGCGCTCGCCGACGGCACCGTGTCGAGTGTGGCCGCGAGCGCCGGCCTGGACGTGGGGCTCGCCGCCCTCATGGACGCCGGCGGGCAATGGCTGACGGTTACGAGCGACGACCGGCGCGTCGTCGGCATCCTGTCCGTTGCCGACCTGGTCCGCGGCTACCGGCAGCTGATCGGCCCGCACGCCGGCCGGCTGGGCCCGGTCAGCAGGCATGCGGTCGCCATGGATCTAGCGGTGGGCAAGCACTCGCCGCTCGCCGGCCAGGCCATCCGCGACGGCGGGCTGCCACCGGGCACGGTCATCGTCACGATCAAGCGCGCGGGCGAGAACATCCCGGTCGGCGGCGGCACCGTGATCGAGGGCGGCGACATGCTGAGCATGTTCGCCAGCCCGGGGACGCTCGACCAGGTCACCAGCATGGTGCGCGGCCCCGGCCAGCCGGCCCTGCGGGCGCACACCGAAGGCGAGCTGGTATGACCGGCCGGCCGCTACAGGTCAAGCCGCCCGCTACAGGTCCCAGCCGCCCGCCACGTCCCGGGTCGGCTGCTCGCCGGCGGCCGCCGCCAGCTTGTCGAACAGGTCGATGATCGCGGCCTGGTCGGACTCGGGGATCTTGACAAGGAGCTGGCTGATCTCGGTCCGCCGCCTGCGGGTGACCTCGTCGACCAGCTCCTGTCCGGCGGCCGTCAGCGTGATCCGGACCTCGCGGCGGTCCGTCCGGGCGGTCCGCCGCCGGACCAGGCCCTTGCGAACCAGCCGGTCGCACATCCGGGTGGCGGTGGACGCGGTAACGTCGAGAGCCTCGGCGAGTGAGTTCACCCGCTGCGGGCCCCTGGACGCGAGCACCACCAGGGCGCGGTACTGCGGAAGCGTGACCTCCTCGGCGGCGCCGGCGAGGGACCGGGCCGCGACGGCGACCAGCACCCGGCTGGCCCCCAGCACCGCGTCCACCACCGCCAGATGCGGCCCCGTGCCGGCCGCGGCCGGTCCGCTCGCGGCCTTGGCAGCTGCCTTCATACTGCAATTATTGCACTAACGCCTGGTGTTCGCAGGCAGAGCGGCCACGCGATGTCACGCAAAGCGGCCACGCGATGTCAGGCGTCGCGCAGCCGGAGGACCAGGCCGCCGATCAGCAGCGCGCCGGCCGCCCACAGCGCGAGCACGCCGAGACCCTGCCACGGGGTCAGCGGCAGCGACCGGAGGCCGGTCGTGGCCTCGATGTACTGCCCGGCGATCAGCGGGCTGGCCTGCTCCAGGTGCCGGGCGAGCGTACGGCCGGGGACGAACGCCGCCAGGATCGGGAACAGGAACAGCAGGCCGAGCACGATGCCGATCGCCACGCCGGAATCGCGGACGGCGGCGGTGACGCCGAGCGCGAGCAGCGCGATCAGCGTCAGGTACAGCACCGACCCGAGCGTCGCGCGCAGGTCCGCGCCGTCCGCCAGCGACAGCAGCGTGTACCCGTTGGCCGCCGACAGGCCGCGCGCGGGCAGCAGCAGCCGCCCCGCCAGCACGGAGCCGAGCACCGCGACAAGCGAAGACGCCAGCGTCAGCCCGGTCACGACGGCCGCCTTCGACGTCAGCACGAAGAGCCGCCGCGGCATCGCGGTGAACGTCACCCGGATCATCCCGGTGCCGTATTCGCCGCCGACCGCCAGCACCGCCAGCACCGCGACGAGCACCTGCCCGACGTCGAGGCCGGTCAGGCTGATCTTCGCGGGGTCGGCCCCGGTCGCGGCGGCCAGGCACCCGGCGCCGGCCCGGCAGTCGTACGCGGCGGCGGTGGCCGCGCTCACCGCGATCGTGAGCGCGGCCACCGCGACGAGCAGCGCGAACGTCCCGGGGAGCGTGCGCAGCTTCGTCCACTCGGCGTGCAGCGCCGCGAGACGCGGCGCGGCCGCACCCGGCGCGGCCGCCCCCGGCGCTGTCACACCACCCACCGCGCTCACACGTCCCTCCGCCGCAGCAGGTACGCCGCCGCTGTGAGCGCCCCCGCGGCCCACAGGCACAGCACACCGAACCCGGCCCACCACGACAGCGGGAAGTACCCGTTCGCCGCCGAGTACGGCGCGAGCACCTGATGATACGCGGGCACGACCTGGATGACCGCGAACGCGGCGGCGGGCGTCAGCCGCAGCAGCCACTCCTGCGCGCCGAGCGGCAGCAGCCCCTGCAGCGTGCCGAGCAGGAACGGCAGGAAGATCACGACGATCACCACGGTGACCGCCGTCACCCCGCGGCGCGCGAGCGTGCCGAGCGCGAGCGCCAGCACGGCGGCGACCGCCAGTACGGCCGCGACGCCGGCGAGCATGCGGGCCTCGGTCAGCGCGGACATCGGCAGCACGTAGTTCCCGCCGTCGCGCAACTGCCTGATGCCGAGCGGCAGCGCGATCACCGCGCCGGCGAGCCCGGCGACGAACGTGACCAGGCCGATCACGACCGCCTTGGCGGCCAGCACCCGGCCGCGCCGCGGCGACGCCGCGAACGTCAGCCGGACCAGGCCCCGGCGGTATTCCGCGGTCATGAACAGGGCGGCCACGATAATCACCGCGATCAGCCCGACGACGGTGCCGATCAGGGCGTTCTGCGCGCTCATGCCGTTGCCGTCCGCCGCCTCCGGCACGTCCGGCGCGATGTCGCCCGCGCCGGACACCGTATACGCGCCCGCGGCCTGGGTGAACTTGCCCTTGAACGGGTCCGGCCCCGGCGGCCCGGACCGCACGCCCGCCGGCCCCGTTCCCTGCGCGCCGACGCTGGTCCCCGTCCACGTCGTTCCGGCGCCGGCCCACGCCACCCGCACGTTGTCGAACCGGCCGGTCGCCAGCGTCTGGCCGCCGGTTCCCGAACTGCCCCCGAACGATGTCTTGATCACCTGGTACGACGGTGACGTCGTGAAGAGCCCGACTTGCGCCGTCGCGGGCAATCCCGGCACGGAAACGGTTTTCACCAGCGTCCAGTGCGTACCGTCCGGCGAGTCGTACCCCAGGACGGTGTCCCCGGACCGGGTAATTCGCAGCCAGCGCGGCGCGGTCGCGGACGCGGCTCCCGGCCGCCCGGCCGCGTCACCCGTGTAATCCCACTGCATCCGCGTGCCGTGGGTCCCGGTGACGAGCATCGCCGCGTACGCCGAGCCCTGGGCGGTGCTCGCCGAGATCATGATCCCGGCCTTGGCCCACGGCTGGACACCGGGCTGGTAGCCGGCCAGCGGGTTGGCGGCGGCCGCCATGTGGCCGCCGTGCGCCGGGTACACGCCGGTGAGTGACGTGATCCGCGCCGTGATCGAGCCGTTCCCGGAAACGGCCTGGTGCGCGAAGTAGAAGCTGTCGGTCACCGCCTCGCCGCCGGGCCCGATCGGCGACGCCGGGCAGGCGCTGTTGAACGTGGTCCCGTTCGGCAGCGGGTTGCCGATGCCGCACTCCGAACGCTGCAGGAACGCCACCGCCACGATGAGCAGCGGTGCGAGCAGGATGGCGACGACCCAGCCGCGCACCGTGCGGAACTTCGTCCACTCCGCGTGCAGCAGCCGCCCGAATCCGTCATTCGCCCGGCGCGCGGCGCAGCGGTACGGCGCGATCGCGGTCATGACGGCGTCACCGCCCTGAATTCCACATCATCGCGCGTGAGCTCCATGTAAGCCGCTTCCAGCGAGGCCCGGTGGGCGCTTACCTCGGAAAACGGAACGGCGGAACCGTTAAGAGCCGCGATGGCGCGTTCAGTGGAAAGGCCTTGGATTGTCAGCTGGTCAGGAGCGGTGGCCGCGACCGTCGCGCCGGCGTTGGCGAGCGCGGTCATGGCGTCGGCGGCCGCCGCGGTGCGGATCTGGACGCGGTCGCCGGACGCCCGCGCGATCATCTCGGCGACGCTGGCGTCGGCGACGACCCGGCCGCGGCCGATCACGACCAGGTGGCTGGCGGTGTCCTCCAGTTCGCTCATCAGGTGGCTGGACACGAGCACGGCGCGGCCCTGGGCGGCCAGCGCGCGCAGGAAGCCGCGCATCCAGACGATGCCCTCGGGGTCCATGCCGTTGAACGGCTCGTCCATCATCAGGATCGGCGGGTCGCCGAGCAGCGCGGCCGCGATGCCGAGCCGCTGGCGCATGCCGAGCGAGTAGCCGCCGGCCTTGCGCCGCGCGACGGCGTCCAGGCCGGCCTGCTCGATCGCCTCGTCGGCCCGCTTGGCCGGCAGGCCCTGGGAGTGGGCCAGCCACAGCAGGTGATTACGGGCGGACCGGCTCGGCTGCAGCGCGCCGGCGTCGAGCAGCGCGCCGACATGGGTCAAGGGGGCGCGCAGGCTCGCGTACGGCCTGCCGCCAATGAGCGCGGTGCCCTCGTCGGCCGCGTCGAGGCCGAGGATGACGCGCATGGTGGTGGACTTGCCGGCGCCGTTGGGGCCGACGAAGCCAGTCACCTGACCAGGCAGGACACTGAACGTCAGCCCGTCCAGGGCCTGCTGCGGCCCGAACCGCTTGCGCAGCCCGGTGACTTCGATAGTCGCTTCCATGGTGCAAGACGCTACGGTCCGCGGGCGGCCGCGGTCGTCACGCCACAGAGCGGTTCGCGCCCCTTCCGTCCTCCATCTCCTGAACGCGCCATGGTCCCTCCCGAGAGCTACTCCTGACTGCCCGCCGGGGGGACGCGTCCGGCGGGCGCACGCGGGGACAATAACAGGCATGCGGGAGGGCGGACGCGGGCGTGTCCACGCGCTGACGGTGACCGGCGCGATGCTCGCCGTGGCCGCGCTCGTGCAGGCCATCGTGCAGGCGGGCATGTTCGCGGGCGGTCAGCGCGGGATGAACGCCGGCTCGGTGGCCGTCGACGCCGTGTCGCTGTGCCTGCTGGCGCTGGCCACCACGGTGCCGCTGGTCTTCCTGCGCCCGCTCACGGCCGCCGTGTTCATCACGGCGGCGTCGGTGCTGGCGCTCGCGGCCTCCGACGTGGCCTCCGTCGCGCTGATGACCGCCGGCGGGGCGGCCGCGCAGGTGATCGCGGTGTACCGGCTGGGCGCGGCCGATCCGGGTGATTCGTGGCCGGCCCGGTACCTGGCGCTGGGGCTGGCGGCGCCGTTCCTCGTGCTGGCGCTGGTCGCGCCCGGCGGCGTGGCCGCGGTGCTGCTGGCGTCGCTCGTGCCGGCCGCGGCGGGCACGGGGATCGCGGTGCGGTCGGGGCGCTCGGCGTCGCTGGCGGGCGTGGTCCGCACGGAACTGGCGGACACGCTGACGGCGCACATGGCGCGCGGCGAGCGGGCGCGGATCGCGCGGGAACTGCACGACGTGGTCGCGCACCACATCTCGATGATCTCCGTGCAGGCGGAGACGGCCCGGCTGACCGTGCCGGACCTGTCGCCGGAGGGAGCCAAGCGGCTGCGCGAGATCGGCGACACCGCGCGGGCCGGGCTGACCGAGATGCGGCGACTGCTCGGGGTGCTGCGGTCGGACGTCGATTCCGGCGCCGTGGGGGACCGGCGGCCGCAGCCGGGACTGGCCCAGCTGGCCGCGCTGATCAACGATTCGCGGACGCCGTCCGGCGGGGGAGTGCGGCTGATCGTCTCCGGGCCGGTGACGTCGTTCGACCCGGGTGTGGAACTGGCCGCGTACCGCATCGTGCAGGAGGCGCTGACGAACGCGCGGCGGCACGCGCCGGGCGCCGCGGTTGACGTCGAACTGCGCTACGCGGCGGACCTGCTGCGGGTGCGCGTGCGTGACAACGGCCCCGGTGCTCGTGTTGGTGTTGGTTCCGGACCTGGTACCGGGACCGGTACTGAGCCCGGCACCGGTGACGGGCACGGGCTGCTCGGGATGCGGGAGCGCGCCGCTACCGTGGGCGGGACGCTGCGGACGTGCGCGGCGGCGGGCGGCGGGTTCGTCGTCGAGGCGGAACTGCCGGCGAAACCGGAGGCGGGGTCATGAGCGGCAAGCCGATCGGCATCGTGGTGGCCGACGACCACGAGGTGGTCAGGGCCGGGTTCGCGGCG
>DASZKN010000151.1:0-7615 GCA_035552855.1 Trebonia sp.
CGAACGCCTCCCGGGCGACGTCCGCCAGCTCCGCCCCCGCTAGCCCGGGGCTAGCCGGTGACGCGCTTGTAGAGCTGGCCGGTGCCGGAGGAGTAGGTGCCGACCTTCTCGAACGTCGTGTTGAACCAGGCGCTCAGCGCCGGTGTCCACGGGATGCGGCGCTTTGAGCCGTGGCCCGGGGACAGCCACACGTAGTCCGCCGCGCCCAGCCACTTCTTCCACTGGCTCACCACGAAAGGCATCTGGCTCGCGCCGCCCTGGACGCTCACGCCGTCGCTGAGTACCAGCGTCGCCGCCAGCGAGTCGATGATCACGGGGCAGCCAGGGGGCAGCGCCGTGAACCGGTCGGCCGCGATCGACAGCGAAACCTCGTCGGCGACCACGCACGAGCCCTTCGGGATCTGGTGGGCTATCGCCTCGGCGGTCGGCTCGTGCGACGGGTACATCTCCTTCGCCTGCATCACCGCCACCAGCACCGCCAGCACCGCGACCACGCGGACGACGAGCTTGCGCGACGCCGCCCGGCCCGCCAGCGCGCCCGCCGCGCTGCCCGCCGTGATCGCCAGCCACGGAGCCGGGAAGTCCGCATAGTGGTAGAAGAACGCCGAGTACCCCAGGATCGCCGCCGCCGACAGGATCGTCGTCAGCAGCGCGAGCCACTCCAGGTGCGTCAGCCGCCGCGACTGCACCAGGTAGCCCGCGACGATCACCCCGACGGCCAGCACGGCCACCACGTACGGCAGCCAGCCGACGGTCGACGTCGCCGACACCGCCGCGGCCGGCCCGGAGGTCAGCATCGACCCCGGTCCCGGGTCCAGCTCGATGTGGCCGTGACTGTTCACGACGTCGACCACACCGGTCAGGTTCGCCAGCCGGATGAAGAACGGCACGGTGCTGCCGGTGCGCGCGGCCTGGTCGGAGATCGTGCTGCGGATGAACGCCATCGGCGCGGACAGCAGGAACGGCGCGACCGGCACGATGAACCCGGCCGCCGCCGCGGGCAGGTAGCCGCCCAGCCGGGCGGCGCGGCGGTCCCTGGTAAGCAGGCACAGCGCGAGCAGGGCCGCCGCGGGCGCGGCCGCCCAGAACTTCACCGTGCCGGCGAAGCCGAGCGCGAGGCCGGCCCACACGAGCCGCCGCGGGCTGGCTAGCCGGCCCCGGCGGACGGCCGCGTTCACGCCGAGCAGCGTCAGCAGGTTCATCCACGGCTCGAGCATCAGCGTGTGCGCCGTCGTGATGTCGTCCGGGTAGATCGCGAGCAGGGCGCAGGTGACCAGCGTGACGACCGTGCCGCGGTACTTCACCAGGTTGCCCGCCAGCGGCACGCACGCCGCGCTGGCGAGCGCGGTGAGCAGCCGGGCGAGGGCGAGCCCCTTCACGGCCGTGGTCACGTTCGCGACGAACGCGACCGGCGTCATGAGCAGCAGGATCCCCGGCGGCTGGACGAACGCGAAGTCGCGGTAGGGGATGACGCCCTCGGACAGCCGGATCGCGCCGCCCAGGTACACGCCGTCGTCGTACTCGGTGATGCCGGTCAGGTAACCCGCCCGGCTGAGCGTGAAGATCCTGATCGCCAGCGCCAGCAGCGTCGCCAGCGCCATCACCCGGCCGGCGGGCGACCCCCAGTAGGCGGTGAGCCGGTCACGCGCTCCCTGCACGCGCGGCGTGAAACCTTGCAGTCCAGGCGCACGCGGCTGCAGAGCTGACGTCATGTAAGGGGAACCCCGGCGGTCGACGAAGGCGAGCACATTTCAGAGCAATCGCACGTAAGCCTAGGCGCTTCGCAGCTCCGGTGAGCGGCGAAGCGCGTCAGTGACCTGTCGCGTGGTGCCTGCGTCACGCCCTTGCGCGGCACCCGTACCTGCGCCACATCCAAGTCCTTTCGCTCCCGTTTTTAACGACGGAAGCGTACCGCGACCGCGGTTGTGACCCAGCGCGTTAGTCAGCGCCTTACCCAGTGCGCAGCCACGCCGCCGTGTTCGGCGGGAGCGCGCGGGACGGATCGAGCGGCCCGCTCGTGAGCAGTACCTCCTCGTGGGCGGGCAGCGGCAGCGGGTCCGTGCCCAGGTTGGCGGCGAACACGAACCCGGGCTCGCGCGCGAACACGAGCGCGTCCGGCGGCGCTGCCAGCCAGCGCATCGCGCCAGCGCCATTCGCGCCGTCACCGCCGCCCGCGCCGTCACCGCCGCCCGCGCCCAGCGCGGGGTGCGCCCTGCGCAACCGCAGCGCCGCCCGGTACAGGCTGAGGAACGAATCCGGATCGTCGCGTTCGGCCTCGACGCTGTGGCCGCCCCATCCCGCGGGCTGGGGCAGCCAGGGGGCGGCGGGGGAGTCACCAGGGCGCGTTAGGGAGAATCCGAACGAGGCTCCGCCCGCCGACCAGGGGAGCGGGACGCGGCAGCCGTCGCGGCCGCGGACCTTGCCCTTCGTCCGGCGGAAAGCCGGATCCTGGCGAGCAGCGTCCGGCATGTCGAGGACTTCGGGCAGGCCCAGCTCCTCGCCCTGGTAGATGTAGGCGGAGCCGGGCAGCGCCAGCAGCAGGAGCGCGGCGGCGCGGGCCGCGTCCGGGCCGCCGAGGCGGGTGACCGGGCGGACCACGTCGTGGTTGCCGAGCACCCACGGCGCGCGGGCGCCGCCCGCCAGCGCCTGGGTCGCGTCGATCGCCGTCCGCACGTCGGCGGCGGTCCACGGGGACGTGATCAGTTCGAAGTTGAACACCTGGGGCAGCCCGTCCGGCGCCAGGTACGGCTGCAGGGTGGCCGGCTTGTCGGCCCACACCTCGCCGACGGCGGTGCGCCGGCCGGGGAAGACGTCGGGCGCGTAGGAGTCGAGGATCGTCCGCCAGGTCTTGTACAGCTCGTGGAGCTCGGGCCGGTGGTAGAAGCCGGATGGCTTGTTCGAGCGCAGGGTGGTGGCGGCGTCGGGGAGCTCGGGGTCCTTGAACAGGCCGTGGGCCACGTCCACGCGCAGCCCGGCCACGCCCCGGTCGAGCCAGAACCGGATGATCTTCTCGAACATCGCCCGCACCTCGGGGTCCCGCCAGTTCCAGTCCGGCTGCCCGGCGTCGAACAGATGCAGGTACCACTGGCCGTCCGGGACCCGGGTCCAGGCGGGGCCGCCGAAGTTGGAGGGCCAGTTGTTCGGGGGCTCGCTGCCGTCGGGGCCCCGGCCGTCGCGGAAGATGAACAGCTCGCGCTCCCGGCTGCCCGGCGGCGCCGCGAGCGCGGCCTGGAACATCGGGTTGTCGGCGGCGCAGTGGTTCGGCACGAGGTCGACGATGATCCTGATGCCGTGGCGTCCGGCGGCCGCGAGCAGTTCGTCGAACTCCTCGAGCGTCCCCAGCCGCGGATCGACGTCGCAGTAGTCGGTGACGTCGTAGCCGCCGTCGGCCAGCGGTGACGGGTAGAACGGCGTGAGCCAGAGCGCGTCGACGCCCAGCTCTTCGAGATAGGGAAGACGGCCGGTCAGCCCGCCCAGGTCGCCGATGCCGTCGCCGTCGCTGTCCGCGAAGCTGCGTGGGTAGACCTGGTACACGATGGCGTCGGCCCACCAAGGGCGCTGCTGCGTATTCATCACTCCGATTATTCCAGCGGGGCACGGTCGTCAGTAGTCACAGTGGTCAGTAAAGTCATGGGCGGAGGCGTCTGGGTTCCTGGTGGTCCCCCTGGTCTTCAAAACCAGTGAGCGGCGCGCCGCGTCGCTGGCGGGTTCGATTCCCGTCCGCCTCCGCTACAAGCCTCTGCTGACGTCGCCATGGCAATGCCCGCGCGGCACGGAATATTCCGTGCCGCGCGGAGTTGCCGCTGATGAGGAAAGGGCGCGTAGGGTTGAATGATGCTAGGTGACTCCTACGGGCGGGTGGCGACGGACTTGCGGGTCTCGCTGACCGACCGGTGCAATCTGCGGTGCACGTACTGCATGCCGCCCGAGGGGCTCGACTGGCTGCCCAAGGACGAGGTGCTGACCGAGGACGAGATCGTCCGGCTGATCGGGATCGGCGTCCGCCTGCTCGGCATCAACGAGGTCCGGTTCACCGGCGGCGAGCCGCTGCTGCGCCGTGACCTGGCGTCGATCGTGGCGCGGACCGCGCGGCTCGAGCCGCGGCCGGACATCTCGCTGACCACGAACGGGATCGGGCTGGTCCGGCGCGCGGCCGAGTTGCGGGAAGCCGGGCTCGACCGGATCAACGTGTCGCTGGACACGCTGCGGCCCGAGGTGTTCCGCAAGCTGGCCCGGCGCGACCGGCTGTCCGACGTGCTCGCCGGGCTGGCCGCCGCGGCGGCCGCCGGGCTGACGCCGGTGAAGGTCAACACCGTGCTCATGCGGGGAATCAACGACGACGAGGCGGTCGGCCTGCTCAGGTACTGCCTCGACCGCGGCTACGAGCTGCGGTTCATCGAGCAGATGCCGCTCGACGCCCAGCACGGCTGGTCGCGCGCGGACATGGTGACGGCCGATGAGATCTTCGGGCGGCTGGCCGCGGCGTTCACGCTGACGCCGGAGCCGGGCGGCGCGGCCGCGCGGGGGGCCGCGCCGGCCGAGACGTTCCGCGTCGACGGCGGTCCCGCCCGGGTCGGGGTGATCGCGTCGGTCACCCGGCCGTTCTGCGGGTCATGCGACCGGGTGCGGCTGACCGCCGACGGGCAGGTGCGCAACTGCCTGTTCGCGCGGGAGGAGAGCGACCTGCGGTCGGCGCTGCGGACCGGGGCCACGGACGAGGAGATCGCGGCGCGGTGGCGGGCGGCGGTCGCCGGGAAGCTGCCGGGCCACGGGATCAACGACCCGTCGTTCCTGCAGCCCGACCGGCCGATGTCGGCGATCGGCGGCTAGCCAGCCTGAGCCGGGCGGGCTTGGCCGGCCCCGGACCGCTGCGTGCGCCGGCCCGGGCTGCGTGCGCCGGCTGGCTCAGAACCCGTACTGGCGGCCGTCGACCGTGTCGGCGGCGGGCGGCGCGGTGATCGCGGCGGGCGCGCCGTAGCGGCTGAACTCCAGGTGGTCGGCGCTGTCCGGCCCGGACCCGGTGATCCGCAGTATCTCCGGGGTCGCGGAATCGGTGACGTACATCGCCGCGTGGGCGGCGCTGCTGGTGACCTTGACCGTGGACTGCCCGTCGATCACCGGGCCCGCGGACTTCCGCAGTCCCGGCCGCGGCGACGACGCGATCGTGCCCGTGAGCGTGCTGGCCGTGCAGAGCCCGGTGAACTCCTCCCGGTCAGAACCCTTGGTGAGCGCCAGCCACTTGCCGGACAGCAGGGGCAGCAGGGCGGCGCCGCCCTGGCTCTTGTAGAACTGATCGCTGGGCTTGATCCACGCTTTGCCGCGCAGGGTGACGAGCTGGAACGAACCCAGCCCGGAAACCGCCATGCTGCCCGTGCAGCCCTGGTCCTTCACCTGCGCGACGCTGACCCCGAAGGTCTGGCCGGAGTCGACCACGCTGCCCGCCGCCTTGACCGAGGATGCTTCCCTGAAGTCGGCGAGCGCCGTGGTGAGGATCTGCCCGGCCGTCTTGCCCGCCAGGCTGTCCGACGTCTTCAGCATGGTGGCGTGGCCCGGGGAGGACCCGCAGCCGGCGACGCCCGCGACGCCCGCGACGCCCGCGACGACCGCGGCGGCGAAGGTCGCGGCCGGCCGGAACTTCGGGATGACCCGGCGCACTACGTGCAAAGCTCTCTACTCCCCGCGTAAGGGTGACTGGACGGGACGTACTATAGTACGCACATCCCACACGGGAGCTCGGGCTAACCGGGCTGAGAGGGTGGCAGCGCCGCGTCAAGACCGCGGCGGCACGGCGACCGCCGAAGCGCCACCGACCGTCGGAACCTGACCGGGTAATGCCGGCGTAGGGAGGCTTGGCCATGACGGCCACTGACGCGCAGTTCGAGATCGTTACCGGTGACCGCCACGCCGAGGCGCCGCGCACGCTCGCGGAACCGGTGCCGCAGCCGCTTGGCCTGCTCGACCAGTTCGGCCTCTGGGGCAACCTCGGGGTGAGCCTGCTCGGCTTCACCGGCGCGATCTTCGTCCTCCAGCCGTACGGCTCAGGCCCGGACCTGAGCCTGGCCGCCGCGCTGACCGCGACCGTGCTCGGCACCGTCCTCGGCACGCTGCCGGTCGCGCTGGCCGGCGTGCAGGGCGCGCGCACCGGCGCGCCCGCGATGGTCCTGCTGCGGGGCCTGTTCGGCACGCGCCTGTCCTACCTGCCTACCGCGCTGAACATCCTCCAGTGCCTCGGCTGGGGCGTCTTCGAACTGGTCACGATCGCGACCGCCGCGCACACGGTCGCGCCCGCGCTGCCCAAGACCGCCTACGTGCTGATCGCCGGGGTGCTCACCGCGCTGCTCACGATCCGCCCGCTCGGCGCGATCCGCGTGCTGCGCCGGTACGCCGCGGCCGCGGTGGCGATCGTCATCGTCTACCTGTTCGTGCAGCTCATCCGGCATCCGCTGCCCGCGATCACGCACGGCACCTGGTCCGGCTTCTGGGCCGCGACCGACACGGTCGTCGCCGTCGCGGTCTCGTTCGCGCCGCTCGCCGCCGACTACACGCGGCACTCGCGCAGCGGGCGCGGCGCGTTCGTCGGCGCCATGGCCGGCTACGGGATCAGCCAGGTGCTCTGCTACGTGATCGGCCTGCTCGCGCTGGTCACGGTCGCCAAGAACCCGAACGCGATCTACGGCGCGTTCATCGCGCTGCCGGTCGGGTCGCTGGCGTTCGCGATCCTCGCCGCGCGCGAACTCGACCAGTCGTTCGCCAACGTGTATTCGACGGCGGTGTCGGTGCAGAACCTGCGGCCGCTGTGGGACCGGCGGGTGCTGGCGGGCGCGATCGCGGTGCTCACCACCGCGGCGGCCCTCTGGCTGAACATCGCGGACTACGAGAACTTCCTGACCCTGATCGGCTCGGTGTTCGTGCCGATGTCGGCGGTGCTCGTGACCGACTACTTCCTGATCTCGCGTGATCGCTGGGACCTGTCGGGACGGGCGGGCGCCCGGTGGCTGATGCTGCTGCCGTGGGCGGCCGGGTTCGTGATGTACCAGCTCGTCAACCCGGGCTACATCTCCTGGTGGGTCACCGGCTGGACGTCGGTCGCGAACTGGCTCGGCTTCACCGTGGCGCCGTGGATGTCCGCGTCGATCCTGTCGTTCGTCGCCGCGGCCGTCATCACGCTGGCGGTCAGCGTCCCCGCGAAACGATTCTCCCGAACGCGCCTTGCTGACTCGGCTACCGTGGCTTGAACGCCGGCCCTGCGGTGCGGGAAGCTGTCTTAGCGACGATTCTCTGCGCGAGCGCGAATCCCCGCGCCCGGCCGCTCGCCCGGCGGGAAATCAGGTGATCGAGATTGTGACCTGGTTGGAGACCAGGCCGCTGGACGTGTGCACCTCGACCGTGGCGGTGGACCCCGGCACCACCGAGTGGTTGTCGCTCGGCAGCGGCACCGTGAGGACGATCTTGGTGTTGCTCCAGCTGTCGATGACGAACGTCGTCCGGTTGCCGGGCGCGCCCCAGTTCACGCCATCGTCGGCGAAGTGCAGGTAGCTGCTGCCCTGGGTGGCACCGAACCCGCTCCCGGTGACCGTGACCAGCGTGCCCGCGGCCGCCGAGCCCGGCGAGATCG
>DASZKN010000152.1:0-5983 GCA_035552855.1 Trebonia sp.
GTCCGGGTGCGCGGCCACGATGACGGCGCTCGCCACGCGGTCGAGCCCTGCGTCGGGAAAAGCGGCCATCCGCGGCCACCCAGCCCACGACCGCTCATCAGTGCCGGGCGCGTCAATCGGGTGCTGCTCGCCGCCCTCAACTGGATGCTGCACGGAAGCGTCAACAGTCACCACGAGACTTCCCGCTCGGCCACCAGTTCGCCGAGGCGTTCCAGGTCGCGTTCGCCGTGGTGCTGGCGCAGGTAGACCCCGAGGTCCGCGACGGCGCGGGAGTGCGCCTCCTCGTGGCTGACCGGGCCGGCGCCGAGCGCCCGGCCGGTCCTGGCGACCACGTCCTCAGCCACCGCCACGACCAGCGAGCGCACTCGCAGCGCCCGCGCGGCGCCGTCGCCGCGCACGTCGTCCGGGTCGGCGTCGATCTCGTCGGCTGCCTGGTCGAGGGCCGCCCGCGCGGCCCGCAGCCCGATATCGACCGCCCCCAGGTGCGCCAGCGCGTGCGGGCCGGTGTCGCGCTTCCCGGCCGCCGCGAGCAGGGTGTGCCCGACGGCGCGGGCGCCCCCGTACCAGCAGGCCGCCACCCCGGCGCCGCCGTGATGGAAGCCCGGCCGGTCCGTGTACCCGCCCGGCGGCCCCACCGGCTCGGCCGGCACGCCGGGAAACTCGATGGCCAGCGTGTCGCTGCCCGCCATGCCGATGGCCGGCCACGTGCCCGGGCGCGGCTCCAGTCCGTCAGCAGCGACCGCGAACAGCCGCGGCCCGTCATCCGCCATGGCGGTGACCAGCGCATCCGTGCACACCCGGGCGCCCGAGCAGTACTGCTTCGTGCCGCGCAGCAGCCACTGGCCGCCCGGCCGGCTCGCCGTCACGTTAGGGCCGGGCGGGTTCGCCGCCCACACTCCCCAGCGGCTGCCCGGCCGCGGCGGCGGCCCGCCTAGCTCCGCGAGGATCGCGACGGCGTCCGCGTGGCCTTCGCCGAGCCGCGCCAGCGACAGGTCCTCTTCCGCGAGCCCGTAGAACGCGGCCCAGCGTTCCCGGGTCCGGCCGTGGCCGGGCAACGGCAGGTCCAGCCGGCCCGCCGCCACCGCCGCGACGAACGCGCGAGCGGCCCGCTGCCACGCGGGGGAGCTGTCCCCGCCCTCACCGAAGCTGTCTCCAGGCATGACGGAAGCGCCCCAATCGCGAGAAGTGAACCGCGCTTTCAGTTACCCGCGCACAGACCGTAACACATGCGACGAGCCGGAGTCCCTGGGCTGAAAAGTCATTGTCCCTAACGTGCCATTGTGCTGCGGTCTGGTCTTGCCGTCGTCGAGTCAGGCTTTACGCCTAGTTGGCTGGCTGCCCCGCTGTCCGAACGGCGCGGTTAGCCGAGGGTTAGCCGGCGTCGCGGGAGAGCGTGACCGCGCATTCCAGCATGCCCGCGTGCACGAACGCCTGCGGCAGGTTGCCGCGCAGCTGGCGCTGTTGCACGTCGTACTCCTCGGTGTACAGCCCGGCGGGGCCGCACGCGGAGCGGTTGCGCTCGAACCAGTGCGCCGCGGCCACCCGGTTGCCGTAGGAGTGCTCGAGCATGGCCATCCAGAAGCCGCACAGCAGGAACGCGCCCTCCGCCTTGTGCAGCGGCCGCGCGTCGTGCCGGAAGCGGTACGTGAACCCGTCGTCGGTCAGTTCCTGGCGCACGGCGTCCGCGGTGGCAATGTTCCGGGGGTCGTCCGGCGCCAGCGCGCCGCGGATCACCGGCAGCAGCAGCGCCGCGTCGACGCGCTCGTCGTCCGGGGCGCGCTGCCAGCGGCCGGACGGGTGCACGCAGTCGGTCAGGCTGGCGAGGATCGCGTCGGCCAGGCCGCTCCAGCGGGCCGCCTGGCGGTGGCCGTGGCTACCCGGCGGCCCGCCGCCGGCCACGGCGGCGATCGCGCGCAGCCCGGACGCGCACACGAGCCGCGAGTGCGCCCAGCGCCGGTCGTCGATTTCCCAGATGCCCGCGTCCGCGCTCTCCCAGCGCTTGGCGATGGCGTCGGCGGCGGTCTCGGCGGCCCGCCAGTCGTCCGCGCCGAGCATGTCGTGGCGCGCCCCCGCCGCGAGCAGGGTCAGGATCTCGCCGAGCGCGTCGAGCTGGAATTGCTCGCGGACCCAGTTGCCCGCTTGCGGCGGACCGCCGGGATATCCGCGCAGCCGCAGCGGCCGGCCGTCGGATATCGCCTGCCCGCTCACCGTGTATGCGGGCATCAGGTCGGGCCCGTCGGCGAGGACCCGCTCGGTGACGAACCGGAGCGCGCCGGACAGCAGCGGGTGCGGGCCGTGGGCGGCGACCGCCAGCCCCGTGTAGCACTGGTCGCGGATCCACGCGTACCGGTAGTCGTAGTTCCGCCCGGCTTCCATGCGTTCCGGCAGCGAGGTGGTCGCGGCGGCCACCATCGCCCCGCTGCCGCTCGTGAGCCCGCGCAGCACCGCGTACGCGTGCCGGGCATCGGCCACGGCGATCAGCTCGTCGCAGGCGGGGACCACGTTCGACCACGCCTCCTGCGTCGCCGACCACGCCTGGCCCGCGTCGGGCGGCCGGCCGGGCAGCTCACGGTCCGTGAGCTCGAGCACGAGGTCGTGGCTCTCGCCCGCGTCCAGCGTGATCGTCAGCCGCAGCTCGCCGTCGGTGAGCCGGGCCTTGGCCGCGCCGGTCCAGCGGAACCGCGTCGCGCCGCTGCTGCCCGTCCAGCACTCGCCCGCGCGCTTGACGTCCGTCATGTGGCGGCGGCCGTACCCGCCGCGCACGCCGAGAGCCACCGTGACCTTGGCCGGCCCGTCGATCGCCTCGATCCGGCGGAGCAGCACGGCCCGGTGCGGGTCGGCGGGCATGGCGAGCGCCTCCCGGCACTCGATGCGCGAGTCGCCGACCCACCGGCTGCGCCAGATCAGCGTGCCGTCCTCGTAGTAGCCGCCCCATACGTGCCACGGGTCGGCGGGGGCGACGCTGTAGCGCCCGGGCCCGCCGAGCAGCCCGCTGAACGCGGCCGGGCTGTCCCAGCGCGGGACGCACAGCCACGCCACGGCCCCGTCCGGGTCGATGAGGGCGCCGCGCTCGCCGTCCGCGACCAGCGCGTACTCGCGCAGCACGCGGGGAGTGATGTCCGCTGTCGTCATGAGCACGCCTCTTCCCTGTTTGAGCAGCGCGATGCACGGAAGAGGAAGGTTCATGACGCAGACAGTCGTGATCACAGGTGCCAGCGCCGGCATCGGGCGCGCCACCGCCGAGCTGTTCGGGCGGCGTGGCGCCAACGTTGTCCTGATCGCGCGCGGCGAGGCCCGGCTACAGGGCCGTGCGCGCCGTGACCAACGGCTTCACGGAGTCGGTACGCTGCGAGCTGTTGCATGATAACAGCAAGGTGCGGATCACGGTGGCGCAGATGCCGGCGGTCAACACGCCGCAGTTTTCCTGGGTGAAGACCCGGCTGCCGCGCCATCCGCAGCCGGTGCCGCCGATCGCTCCTGCTGGACCGCTACCTGGCCCGTACCGGCTACGACTCGCAACAGACGGACCAGAAAGAGCGGCGCACGGGCGCAGCGCGCAGGTGTGGCTGTCCGAGCACATGCCGTTCGGGCACGAGGCGTCCTGACGGAACGCTAAACCAGCGCGCTAGACCGTCGTGGACCGCGCGGTCGACGATCAGCCGGCCGGCGGTCAGGCAGATCTGCCCGGCGTGGAAGAACAGGCCGAACACGGCGGCGGACGCGGCGGCGTTCAGGTCCGCGTCGTCCAGCACCACGAGCGGGCCGTTGCCCTTCGCCGGACAGGCGGTGATCGCGTCGCCGATCTCGGCGTCCGCGCCGACCATGACGCTGAGGACGCCGGGCGGCAGGTGCCAAACCGCGCGGACGTGTTTAGCTCATCGCGCTCCGGTTAGCCGGGGTAGCCGTGCGTACCCCATCGACCCGAGGGAGGCGGAATGGCACCCGGCCCTGACGTTGTCGTCTTCGGCCAGCTCGCGCGCGATCTCGTGCTCGTTGTCGACGAGGTCCCGGAGGCGGGCGGCTCCGCCCGCGTGCGGGAGCGGCGGGAGATGCTCGGCGGCAAGGGCGCCAACCAGGCGGTGGCGCTCGCGCAGCTTGGCCTGCGCCCCGCCTTGGTGGCCGTGGCGGGCGACGACGACGTGGGCACGCGCCTGCTCGGGCAGGCCGAGCGCGACGGCATCGACGTGTCGTGCGTCACCCGCAGGGACGGCTGCGCGACCGCGCTCATGGTGGACATCGTCGGCCATGACGGGCAATGGCGGTACCTAGAGGACGCGCCCGGACCCGTTCAGCTCACTAGTGGCGATGTGGCGGCGGCCGCTGGCCTGCTGACGACCGCGGCGTTCGCGAGCGTCCAGCTGCAGCAGCCACCGGAGGCCGCGCTCGCGGCGGCGACCGTGGCACGCAGGGCCGGGTGCGCGGTTGTGCTGGACGGCGCGCCCGCCGGCGGGCGGCTACGAGCGGAGCTGCTCGCGGCCGCCAACGTCGTCCGCGCCGACGCGCGGGAGGCGGGGCTGCTCGCCCAGACGGAGATCAGCGACGCGGGAGAGGCCGCCGAGGCGGCGGCGGAGATCCTCGGCCACGGCCCCGGCCTGGTCGCGCTCGCCGTCGCCGACGGCAACTATTTCGCCTGGCGGGACGGCGACCTGCTGCTGCCGCACGCCAAGGTGGCGGTCGCCGACACGACCGGCGCGGGCGACGCGTTCACGGCGGCGCTGATCGCGGCGCTGGCCCGCGGCTACGACCAGGAGAAGACCGCGCGGCTGGCCGTCGCCGCGGCGGGCGCGACCGTCGGGCACCCGGGCGGGCGCCCGTCGCTGACGCCGGACGCGTGCGCCCGGCAGCTCTCCAGGCAAAACGAACAAGGAGGAGACCAATAATGAAGGCAGTCGTCTGGCACGACGTGGGAAAGGTTTCCGTCGACGACGTTGCCGACCCGCGGATTCAGGAGCCGACGGACGCGATCGTGCGGATCACGACGAGCGCGATCTGCGGCACGGACCTGCACTTCGTGCGCGGCACGATGGCCGGGATGCGGCCGGGCACCATTCTGGGTCATGAGGCCGTCGGGGTGGTGGAAGAGGTCGGCCCGCGGGTACGTAACTGGGGCGTCGGCGATCGCGTGGTCATCCCGAGCACGATCGGGTGCGGCAGCTGCGTGTACTGCCGCGCGGGGTACTACGCGCAGTGCGACAACGCGAACCCGCGGGGCCGCGACGCCGGCACCGCGTTCTACGGCGGGCCGGAGGCCACGGGACCGTTCGACGGGCTGCAGGCCGAGTACGCCCGCGTGCCGTTCGCGCACACGAACCTGGTGGCCATCCCGCCCGGCGTCAGCGACGAGCAGGCGGTCATGGTGAGCGACATCTGGCCGACGGCGTGGTTCGGAGCGCGGCTCGCGGAGGTCAGCGACGGCGACGTCGTCGCGATCTTCGGCGCCGGGCCGGTCGGTCAGCTCGCTGCGCTGTCCGCACGGATGCAGGGGGCCGGACGGGTGCTGATCGTCGACGGGAACGCCGACCGACTGGAGTCCGCCCGGCTGCAGAACGCCGAGACGATCAACTTCAACACCGAGCATCCGGTCGAGACGATCAAGGAACTGACCGGCGGGATCGGCGCGGACCGAGTCATCGACGCCGTCGGCATCGACGCGCAGCTCCCGCGGTCAGGGCCCGCCGCGGCGGAGACCCGGCAGCTCATCGGCCAGTTCGCCGACGAACAGGACAAGACCGCGCCGCGGATCGCGCCGTCGCGCGGCCAGTGGGAGCCGGGCGACGCCCCGAGCCTGGCGCTGCGCTGGGCGACCCAGTCGGTCGCCAAGGCGGGCACGATCGGCATCATCGGCGTGTACCCGCCGCAGCACGAGAGCTTCCCGATCGGCGCGGCCATGAACGCGAACCTGACCCTCAAGATGGGCAACTGCAACCACCGCAAGTACGTGCCCGGCCTGCTGTCCAAGGTCGCCGCCGGCCAGGCCGACCCG
>DASZKN010000153.1:0-23930 GCA_035552855.1 Trebonia sp.
CGTGAAACAAACGTGGCACGAAGCTCAAGAGTAGAGCATTCGTGCCACGGAAGCGCTGGGGTACCAGGACTCGAACCTAGACTAACAGGGCCAGAACCTGTCGGGCTGCCAATTACCCCATACCCCATGGGGACGCGATCGTCTCGCGCGGAAGGAGTCTACCGGACACCGGCACCGCTCGCCAAAGCGAACCGGCGACTCGGGCCGCACGCCTGCCGAGCACATGTTGAGTCCGCCACCCCGGTTAACCGGGCAGCGGGGCGGCGCGATGATCACGAAAAGGTTTTAGCCTGGCTGTGACATGGGTGACGCATGTTGCCCGAAGGCGGCGGGTCCCGGCCGCGGGGGCGTTAGCCGGGAGGCGGAGGGGCGGGGGCCGAGGGCCGCGCATTCCCGCGGGCGGCACGGATGGCCGGTGCCGGGGCGCGACCGGGGTGCTGGTGCGGGGGGCGGGGGGTTCCGTTTCGGGATGAGGGGCGGGGGTTCCGTGCGGGATAATGGGGTGAAATTTGCCCTCGGCCGGAGGAGACAGCTGAACTATGCCCTGGTACGACCTGCCGCTCGACCAGCTTCGCGACTACCGGACCCGGACCGCCGAGCCAGACCGGCTGGATGACTGGTGGGCGGAGCGCCTGAGTCAGGCACGCGCGCTCGCCGAGCCGCTCACGCTGACGCGGCACGAGCCCGGCCTGTACGGTCCGCTCGAGGTCTACGACGCGGAGTTTTCCGGCGCCGGCGGGGACCGGATCAGGGCGTGGTACATCAGGCCCGCCACGGGGAACGCGGACAAGATCCTCGTCCGCTTCATCGGCTACGGCGGCGGCCGGGGCGCTCCCGCCGAGCACATGCTGCTGCCCGCGCTCGGCTACGAGGTCTTCGTGATGGACACCCGCGGCCAGGGCGGCCGGTGGACGACAGGCGCGACCGGCGACGGCGCGCCCGGCCCGGAGAACTCCCAGGTGATGACCCGGGGCGTCACGACCCCCGAGGACTACTACTACACGCGGCTGTTTACCGACGCCGCGCTCGCGGTCGACGCCGCGCTCGAACTCTCGGGCGGCGCGCCGGTCGGGGTCGGCGGCGCCAGCCAGGGCGGCGGCCTGTCTCTCGCGACGGCCGCGCTGCAGAGGGAGAACGTGGCGGTGTGCCAGGCGGACGTGCCGTTCTTGTGCGATATCCAGCGGGCGGTCACGCTGGCGCCGCATGCCCCGTACACCGAGATCCCCGATTTTCTCGCGCACAACACCGATCTCATCGAGCCCACGCTGAATACCCTGCGCTACGTCGACTGCGCCCTCCTCGCCCGCCGCATCACCGCACCGACCCTGGTCAGCGCCGGGCTGATGGACGACATCTGCCCGCCGTCGACGGTGTTCGCGGCCTACAACGAGATCGCGAGCGGCAAGGAGATCGCCGTCCACCCGTTCAGCGGGCACGACGTGCCCCGCTCGCACGTGGAACGGCAGCTCAGGCACCTGCGGGAGCACTTCCCGGCCTGAAAATGCGAGTTCCCCTGGCCTGGCCGCACCGCGGCCAGGCCAGGCCAGGGGAACTCGCCGTCAGTCGCGGATGACGACCCTGTTGGTCAGCGTCCCGATCGATTCGATCGTCACCGACACCTCGTCCCCGTCGGTCAGCTGCCCCGCGCCCTCCGGCGTGCCCGTGAGCAGCACGTCGCCGGGCAGCAGCGTCATCACCGACGACACGTACTCGATCAGCGACGGCACGTTCCACAGCAGCTCACGGGTGCGGGCGTGCTGCCGCACGGCCCCGTTCACCGTGGTCGTGATGCCGAGATCGGCCGGGTTCGTGCCGGTCTCCAGCCACGGCCCGAGCGGGCAGAACGTGTCGAACCCCTTCGCCCGCGTCCACTGCCCGTCCCGTGCCTGCAGGTCGCGCGCGGTCACGTCGTTCGCGCAGGTGTAACCGAAGATGACGTCTTCCGCCCGCTCCTTGGGCACATCACGGCAGAGGCGACCGATGATCACGGCCAGCTCGCCTTCGGAGTCCACCCGGTCGGTGAGTTTGACCGGATACGCGATTCGGTCTCCAGGCCCGGTCACCGACGTGGACGGCTTGAGGAACAGCACCGGTTCTCCCGGCGGCTCCGAGCCCATTTCCTGCGCGTGGCTGGCGTAGTTCTTGCCGACGGCGACCACCTTGCTCGGCAGCACCGGGGCCAGCAGCCGCACCTCGGCCAGCGGGTACCGCTGCCCGGTGACCCGCACTCCGGCCGGGTCCACGCCAAACGGGTGGCCGTACAGCTCCGCGATCGTCTGCGACTGTCCCGGCTCACCTTCCACGACGCCGTAGGCGACACCATCGCCCTTGGCGAACCTCGCGATACGCACGATGCTCCTTCGCTCACGTGCCCGTCACTGCCGGGAGCTACTGCTGGTAGCCCTCTACCTCGGCGGCCGGACGCACCGTGGCGTCATCGGGGCGTTCCCCGTATTCACGCCGCGCGCGTCGCTGGCGCAGCAGATCCCAGCATTGGTCAAGCGCCTCTTCCGCAGAACGAAGACGCTCCCGCTCCTGTTCCGAACTAAGCTGGCCGGCCGCGAGCTGGCTGCGTAGCGCATGCTCGGTACCCATCAGCTCGTTGATCCGGGTCAAGATCTCCTTGTCGTCCATGCCCCTACCGTAAGCCGCCGCGCGTCTACCTGCGGCAGAGGGGCCGGCCGGGGATTGAGGGCGCTAAGGGCGGCGCCGGAACCCGCGCCGGGTACCTGGGCCCGGTACCCGGGCCTGGCGCCTCAGAGTTCGATGCCGGGGTAGAGCGGATGGCGGGCGAGCAGGTCGGCGCAGCGCTGGCGGGACTCCGCGGCGACCTTCTCGTCGATGACGTACTTCGCCTTGGCTCCCTGCTTGGCGGGAGCGGTCGCCCGCAGCGCGGTCGTGATGATGCCGGCGATCTCGTCCAGTTCGTCCGGGCCGAACCCCAGCGTGGTCAGCGCCGGGGTACCCAGGCGAATGCCGGAGGTGTACCAGGCCCCGTTCGGGTCCCGCGGGACGCTGTTGCGGTTGGTCACCACGCCCGCGTCGAGCAGTGCGGACTCGGCCTGCCGGCCGGTCAGCCCGAAGCTGGCCGCCACGTCGGCGAGCACGATGTGGTTGCCGGTGCCGCCGGTGACGAGACGCACGTCCCGCCGGAGCAGGCCCTCGGCCAGCGCCGCGGCGTTGGCGATGATCGCGGCCGCGTAATCGGCGAACGCGGGCTGGCGGGCCTCGGCGAACGCGACGGCCTTGGCCGCCATCACGTGCGGCAGCGGGCCGCCGAGCACCATCGGGCAGCCCTTGTCGACGAACGGCGCGTACTCCTGCGTGCACAGCACGAACCCGCCGCGCGGCCCGCGCAGCGACTTGTGCGTCGTGGAGGTGACCACGTCGGCATGGGTGACCGGGTTCTCGTCACCGGTCAGCACGCCGCCGGCGACCAGGCCGGCGAAGTGCGCCATGTCCACCATCAGCGTGGCCCCGACCTCGTCCGCGATCTCCCGCAGCAAGCGGAAGTCCGGCGTCCGCGGATAGGCGGAGTACCCGGCGAGCAGGATCAGCGGCCGGAACTCGCGCGCCTGGGCCGCGAGCGCGTCGTAGTCGATCAGGCCGGTCTCCGGGTCGGTGCCGTAACTGGCCTGCTCGAAGAGCTTGCCGGAGATGTTCGGCCGGAAGCCGTGGGTGAGGTGGCCGCCCGCGTCGAGCGACATGCCCAGCATGCGCTGGTTGTTGAACGCGTGCCGCAGCCGCTGCCAGTCGGCCTCGGACATCTCGTTGACCTGGCGGACGCCGGCCTCGCGCAGGGCGGGTTCCTCGACCCGGCGGGCCAGGATCGCCCAGAACGCGACCAGGTTGGCGTCGATCCCCGAGTGCGGCTGCACGTACGCGTGATCGGCGCCGAACAGCGCCCGGGCATGGCCGGACGCGAGCGCCTCGACCTTGTCCACCATCTCGCAGCCCGCGTAGAAACGCTGGCCGACGGTGCCTTCCGCGTACTTGTCGGACAGCCAGTTGCCCATCGCCAGCAGCACCGCGGGCGAGGCGTAGTTCTCCGAGGCGATCAGCTTGAGCTGGCGCCGCTGCGACGCCAGCTCGCCGGAGATCGCCGCGGCCACGTCCGGCTCGACGGCGGCGATGGTCTCCAGGGCGGCGGCGTAGGCCACCGCGGCGGACTTGGACTCGGTGGCGGCGGGCGATCGGGGAATCTTTACCGGGTTATCCATGGCATGCTCCTCAGGCTGCGGGCGTCACATACTCGGTAGTCGCCCAGGCGCACGGCTTCCTCCGGCTATCCGCCGGACCGCGCTACGCCGAGCCCGGCTCCCGCCGAAGAGGCCGCTCCCCGGTGGTGCTCCACCCGAACGCCAGTCACGGCCTCATGCCCACCGTATCGGGCAGCCGGCACGCCGCACAAACACAATCGTGACGGCTGGCCGCGGCCCGCCCGCCGCGATCCGCCCGCCGCGGCCCGCTGGCCGCGATCCGCCCGGCCACGCGCTATTCCGGTTCCCGGCCGGCCCGCAGCAGGCTGTAGGTGACGGCTTCCTCGAGCGCGTGCCACGACGCGGCGATGATGTTCTCGTCCACGCCCACCGTGGACCACGAGGCGCCGCCGCCGTCGCCGGACTCGATGAGCACGCGGGTGATCGCGGCCGTGCCGTGCGAACCCTCGAGGATGCGGACCTTGAAGTCGGCGAGCTCGAGGCTCGCCAGCTCGGGGAAGGTCTGCTCGAGTGCGGTCCGCAGCGCCTTGTCCAGCGCGTTGACCGGGCCGTTGCCCTCGCCGACGGCGACGACGCGCTCCCCCTTGGCGACCAGCCGCACCGTGGCCTCGCTGGTCAGCACGCTGTCGGCGCGGCGCTCCACGATCACCCGCCAGGACTCGACCGTGAAGTGGCGCCGGCGCTCCCCGGCCAGCTCGTCGCGGAGCAGCAGCTCGAACGAGGCGTCGGCGGCCTCGAACGAGTAGCCGCGCGCCTCCATCTCCTTGACCCTGCCGGTGACGCGGCCGATCGTCTCCGCCTCACCCGACAGGTCGTAGCCGAGCTCCCGGCCCTTGAGCTCCACGGAAGCGCGGCCCGCCATGTCCGAGACCAGCATGCGCATGTCGTTGCCGACTTCGGCGGGATCGATGTGCTGGTACAGCATCGGGTCGACGCGCACCGCGCTGGCGTGCAGCCCGGCCTTGTGCGCGAACGCGCTCAGCCCGACATACGGCTGGTGAGTGTCCGGCGAGACGTTCGTGACCTCGCTGATCGCGTGGGCGATCCGGCTCATCTCCCTGATGCCGTCGCCCTCGAGGACAAGCTGGCCCTTCTTGAGCTGCAGGCCCGCCACGACCGAGAACAGGTTCGCGTTGCCCGCGCGCTCGCCGTAGCCGTTCGCGGTGCCCTGCACGTGGGTGGCGCCGGCCTCGACGGCGACGAGCGTGTTCGCGACCGCGCACGCGGTGTCGTCGTGGCAGTGGATGCCGAGCCGCGCCCCGGTGACGTCGGCGACCGCGCGGATCGTGTCACCGAGCTCGGTCGGCATCATGCCGCCGTTGGTGTCGCACAGCGCGATCACGTCGGCGCCCGCCTCCACCGCGGCGCGCACGCATTCCAGGGCGTAGGCCGGGTTCGAGCGGTAGCCGTCGAAGAAGTGCTCGGCGTCGAGGAAGACGCGCTGGCCCTCTTCCCGCAGGTGGCGGACGGTGTCGGCGATCATCTTGAGGTTCTCGTCGAGCGTGGTGCGAAGGGCGAGCTCGACGTGCCTGTCGTGGCTCTTGGCCACCAGCGTGACCACGGGCGCCCCGGAGTCGCGGAGCGCGGCGACCTGCGGGTCGTCGGCCGCGGGCAGGCCGGCCCGGCGGGTCGACCCGAACGCCGTGAGCTTCGCGTGCGTGAGATCGAGTTCGGTGCGAGCGCGGCGGAAGAACTCGGTGTCCTTCGGGATAGCGCCCGGCCAGCCGCCCTCGATGAACCCGACCCCCAGCCGGTCGAGGTGCCGCGCGATCACGAGCTTGTCGGCGACGGTGAGGTTCAGGCCCTCCTGCTGCGCGCCGTCGCGCAAGGTCGTGTCGTAGACGTGGAACTGATCGTCGAGCATCGTCACTATCTCGTTTCTGCCGTGTCCGTTGTTCTGGAACCTTCTCGAACCCGGAGCGCCGCCGCACAGACAAACAAAAAGACCCCTCGCGGAACGCGAGAGGTCTGCGCGTCGGCATTCGGGGGTTCCACGGGGTCGCCCCGCTGGATAAACACCACGAGCTGTCGCGAAGTTGACCGCTAGGTCAACAAGCTGCGTCAGCCGCCGACGCGCCGCCGATAATAATCAGCCCGGACGTCACGATGCCAGTCTGCCATACGTGAAGGATGGCGCGCCACTGCCCGCCGAAACCGCTAGCCGTGCGACGACCGGTGAATATCACCGGAAATCGCACCAGCTAGCGGGGAACGGGCGAGTCCTAGGCGACCTTGTAGACCCAGCCGAACGGGTCTGGCTTGTGGCCGTACTGGATTCCCACCAGTTCGGACCGCAGCCGCGACGACACCGGGCCCGGCTCTCCGGCGCCGATCGTCCACCCGCCGGAGGCGCCGCGAACCGAGCCGACCGGCGTGATGACCGCGGCGGTGCCGCAGGCGAACACCTCGGTGATCTCGCCGGACGCGCACCCGGACCGCCACTCCGGCACCGAGATCCGGCCTTCGGCGGCCGGGAACCCGAGCGTCGGCGCGAGTTGCAGCAGCGAGTCGCGCGTGATCCCGGGCAGCAGCGACCCCGTCAGGACCGGCGTCACGATCCGCGCGGACGAGCCCGACCCGTACACGAAGTACAGGTTCATGCCGCCCATTTCCTCGACCCACTCATGCGACGACGAATCCAGCCAGACGACCTGGTCGCAGCCCTCGTCGACCGCCTGCTGCTGCGCGGCGAACGCCGCCGCGTAGTTGCCGCCGCACTTGACCGCCCCGGTGCCGCCCGGCGCGGCCCGCGTGTAGTCCTCGGACAGCCAGACCTTCACGGCGGACGCCGCGCCGAAATACGCCCCCGCCGGCGACGCGATCACGCAGAACAGGTACTCCGACGACGGGTGGTTCACGCCGAGCCCGCGCTGCGTCGCGATCATGAACGGCCGCAGGTAGAGCGAGTTGCCCTCGCCGGCCGGGATCCAGTCCCGCTCCTGCGCCACGAGCAGTTCCAGGGCCTGCAGGAACGCCGTCTCCGGCAGTTCCGGCATCGCCATCCGGCGCGCGCCCGCGTTGAACCGCGCCGCGTTGGCCCGCGGCCGGAACATAGCGATCGACCCGCTGTCGTGCCGGTACGCCTTGAGTCCCTCGAACAGCTCCTGCCCGTAGTGGAACACCGAGGTGGCCGGGTCGAGCGCGAACGGGCCGTACGGCTCGAGCTTGCCGTCGTGCCAGCCGCGCTCGGCCGACCACCGCAACGTGATCATGTGATCGGTGAACACCGTGCCGAACCCCGGCGCCGCCAGTATCCGCTCCCGCTCGGCGGCCGGCACCTTGGACTGCGACGGGCGGATCTCGAACTTGATCTCGGTGCCGGGGCTAGCGGTCATGGCGTTCTTTCCTTTCGAAGGTGTATGCGGACAGCCGGAGGTGCGGTGTTTTCGCGTATTCCGTTATCCGGATACTCGCCCGGCGATGTCCGAGCCAATCTCCACGGTAGACCTACTGGCGCCACCCCGCCGCTCCTGCACGTCGGCGGCCACCGCGGCCTCGATCCTGGCCGCCCCGTCCGGATTGCCCAGGTGGGACAGCAGCAGCGCCGCGGACAGGATCGCCGCGGTCGGGTCGGCCTTGGACTGGCCCGCGATGTCCGGCGCGGACCCGTGCACCGGCTCGAACATCGACGGCGCGGTGCGGTCGGGGTTGATGTTGCCGCTCGCGGCCAGCCCGATGCCGCCCGCCACCGCCGCCCCCAGGTCGGTGAGGATGTCGCCGAACAGGTTGTCGGTCACGATCACGTCGAACCGCTCCGGCGCGGTCACGAAGAACATCGACGCCGCGTCCACGTGCTGGTAGTCCACCGACACCTCGGGGAACTCCTTGGCCAGCGCGTCGACCGTCCGCCGCCACAGGTCGCCGGCGTAGGTGAGCACGTTGGTCTTGTGCACCAGCGTCAGCTTGCGGCGCGGCCGGGTCATGGCGGCGGCGAACGCGTACCGCGCCACCCGGTCGACCCCGAACGCCGTGTTGTAGCTCTCCTGCGTAGCGATCTCCGCGGGCGTGCCGCGCCGCATCACCCCGCCGGCGCCCGTGTACGGGCCCTCGGTGCCCTCCCGGACCACGATCATGTCGATCGTCTCCGGGGTCCCGCCCGTCAGCGGCGAGGCCACGCCGGGGAACAGCCTGACCGGGCGCAGGTTCACGTAGTGGTCGAGCTCGAACCGCAGCCGCAGCAGCAGCCCGCGCTCCAGCACGCCGGACGGCACCGACGGGTCGCCGATCGCGCCGAGCAGGATCGCGTCGTGCCCGCGGATCTCCTCCAGCACCGCGTCCGGCAGCGTCTCGCCGGTGCGGTGCCAGCGCCGCGCGCCCAGGTCGTAGTCGGTCGTGTCGAAGCTGGTGGCAGGCGCCGCCGCCCGCGCCACCTTGAGGGCCTCGGCCGTCACCTCGGGGCCGATCCCGTCCCCGCCGATGACGGCGAGCTTCACTGAAGACATGCCAAACCCTTACTGGAGACGCCCCTGCACGTCCCCGCCGTTGTCCCTCCGGTCCAGCGCCCACTGCAGCGCCGCGGAAAATTCAAGTTCCTTTTCCCCCGAACGCGCCGGGGGGCCTGTGGCAGCCACCCCGGTCTGTTCGAAGGCGTACATTTCGTACACAGTGCCTCCCGGTAGGGCTCACTCCTCGTCGGATAGCCAGCTCATCAGCGGCCGGAGCTTGGCGCCGACCTGCTCGATCTGCTCGGTCTGCTCCGCCTCGCGGCGCTTGAGGAAGTTCGGCTTGCCGGCGTCGAACTCCGCCACCAGCTCGCGGGTGAACGAGCCGTCCTGGATCTCGCCGAGGATCTTGCGCATCTCCTCGCGGGTGGACTCGTTGATCAGGCGCGGGCCGCGGGTGTAGCCGCCGTACTCGGCGGTCTCCGACACCGACCAGTACATCTTGGACAGGCCGCCCTCGTACATCAGGTCGACGATCAGCTTCATCTCGTGCAGGCACTCGAAGTAAGCGGCCTCCGGCTGGTAGCCGGCCTCGACGAGCGTGCTGAACCCGGCCTTGATCAGCTCCGACACGCCGCCGCAGAGCACGGCTTGCTCGCCGAACAGGTCGGTCTCCGTCTCCTCGGTGAACGTCGTCTTGAGCACGCCGGCCCGGGTGCCGCCGATCGCCTTCGCGTAGGAGAGCGCGAGCGCCTGCGCGTTGCCGGACGCGTCCTGTTCGACGGCCACCAGCATCGGCACGCCGCGGCCCTCGTTGAACTGGCGGCGGACGAGGTGCCCGGGCGCCTTCGGCGCGACCATGGCGACGTCCACGTCGGCGGGCGGGTTGATCAGGTTGTACCGGATGCTGAGGCCGTGCGCGAAGAACAGCGCGTCGCCCTCGACGAGGGACGGCGCGATGGCCTCGGCGTATACCTCGCGCTGGAGGGTGTCCGGGATGAGGACCATCACGAGGTCGGCTTCCTCGCACGCCTCGGCCGGGGTGAGGACCCGGAGCCCGTCGCTCTCGGCCTTCTCCCGGCTCTTCGAGCCGGCCTGGAGACCAACTCGCACGTCGACGCCCGAGTCGCGCAGCGACAGGGCGTGCGCGTGCCCCTGGCTGCCGTAGCCGAGGACGGCGACGTGCCGCCGCTGGATGAGCGATAGGTCGGCGCTGTCGTCGTAGAAGATCTCTGCCACTGTTAAGGCCTTTCGTGTTAGCCCAGGGGGGCGACCCCCTGGAACCCCCGGCTGCGCGCCCGATGGCAAAGTCGGCCATCTTACCGGGCGCGCGGACGACGCCGGGGAAGTGATGAACTTGTCTAAGCGGTGCGCTCGAGCGGGCGGAGCGTGCGGTCGGTGATCGACCGGCCGCCGCGGCCCACTGCGATCGTGCCGGACTGCACCAGTTCCTTGATGCCGAACGGCTCGAGCACGCGCACCAGCGCCGCCAGCTTGTCGTTGCCTCCGGTCGCCTCCACCGTCACCGCGTCCACCGCCACGTCCACGACGTGAGCGCGGAACAGCGCCACGGTCTCGAGCACCTTCGAGCGGGTGTCGGCGTCGGCCCGGACCTTGATCAGCACGAGCTCGCGCTGCACCGCCTGCGAGTGCTCGAGCTCGACGATCTTGATGACGTTGACCAGCTTGTTGAGCTGCTTGGTGACCTGCTCGAGGGGGTGTTCTTCGCAGTTCACCACGATCGTCATCCGGGAGATCTCCTCGTGCTCGGTCGGCCCGACCGCGAGGGAGTCGATGTTGAAACCACGCCGGGAGAACAGGCCCGCGATCCGGACCAGGACGCCGGACTTGTTCTCCACGAGCACGGAGAGAGTGTGCTTGGTCATGACGGGTCAGCCTCCCAGACCGGCGCCAGGCCGCGCGCGTAGTTGATTTCGTCGTTGCTGGTGCCGGCCGCGACCATGGGCCACACCATAGCGTCCTGGTGGACGACGAAGTCGATGACCACCGGCTGATCGTTGATCGCCATGGCCCGCTCGATGATCGCGTCGACATCTTCCTTGCGCTCGCAGCGCAGCCCCACGCAGCCGTAGGCCTCGGCCAGCTTTACGAAGTCGGGGATCCGGGTGCCCTTGAGCTCCGCCTTCTTCTCGCCGAGGCTCGTGTTGGAATACCGCTGGTCGTAGAACAGCGTCTGCCACTGGCGCACCATGCCGAGGTTGCCGTTGTTGATGATCGCGACCTTCACCGGGATGCCCTCGATCGCGCAGGTCGCGAGCTCCTGATTGGTCATCTGGAAGCAGCCGTCGCCGTCGATCGCCCACACGCTGGTGTCCGGCATGCCCACCTTGGCGCCCATCGCGGCCGGCACCGCGTATCCCATCGTGCCCGCGCCGCCCGAGTTGAGCCAGGTTCGCGGGTGCTCGTAGTCGATGAACTGCGCCGCCCACATCTGGTGCTGGCCGACGCCCGCCACGTAGACGGCCTCCGGGCCGACGAGCTTGCCGATCCGCTCGATGACGTGCTGCGGCGCCAGGCTGCCGTCATCCGGCTCGTCGTAGCCGAGCGGGTACGTCTCCCGCCAGCCCCGCAGCAGGTTCCACCAGCTCTCGTAGTCGCCCTCACGCCCGCCCGCGTGTTCCTGCTGGACGGCCGCGATCAGGTCGGCGATGACCTCCTTGCAGTCACCCACGATCGGCACGTCCGCCCGACGGTTCTTGGAGATCTCCGCGGGGTCGATGTCCGCGTGCACGATGGCCGCGTCCGGCGCGAACGAGTCGAGCTTGCCGGTGACACGGTCGTCGAACCTGGCCCCGAGCGCGACGATCAGGTCGGCCTTCTGCAGCGCGCCGACCGCGGCCACGGTGCCGTGCATGCCCGGCATGCCCAGGTGCAGCCGATGGCCGTCCGGGAAGGCCCCGCGCGCCATCAGCGTGGTGACGACAGGGGCGCCGGTCAGCTCGGCCAGCTGCAGCAGCTCGCGCGCGGCGTTGGCCTTGATCACGCCGCCGCCGGCGTACAGCACCGGCCGGGCGGACTCCGCGAGCATCTTGGCCGCCTCGCGCACCTGCCGGGCGTGCGGCCTGGTCACCGGGTGGTACCCGGGCAGCTCGAACGGGACCGGCCAGCTGAACTCCGTGGTCGCCTGCATGGCGTCCTTGGCGATGTCGACCAGCACCGGGCCAGGCCGGCCGGTCGACGCGAGATGGAAGGCCTCGCCGATCGTGCGCGCGATGTCGTCTGGCTTGGTGACGAGGAAGTTGTGCTTGGTGACCGGCAGCGTGATCCCGGAGATGTCCGCTTCCTGGAAGCCGTCGGTGCCGATCAGGTTCGAGGAGACCTGCCCCGTGATCGCGACGACGGGAACCGAGTCCATGTACGCGTCGGCGAGCGGCGTGACCAGGTTGGTGGCGCCGGGGCCGCTGGTCGCCATGCAGACCCCGACCTTGCCGGTCGCCTGCGCGTACCCGGTCGCCGCGTGGCCGGCGCCCTGCTCGTGGCGGACGAGGATGTGCCTGATCTTGTCCGAGTCCAGGAGCGGGTCGTAGGCCGGGAGGACCGCGCCGCCCGGAATGCCGAAGACGACCTCGGCGCCCACGTGTTCAAGCGCGAGGACCAGGGCCTGGGCCCCGGTGACCTTGATCTTGGCGGCCTGCGGCGCCGGTTGCGCGGAGGGCGGGGCGGCGGGCTTGGCGGCGGCCTTCTGGCCGCTCGCGGGGGCGGCCCCGGACACGCCGCTGCCCATGGCCGCGCGCGCCGCGATGTCAAGCGGCGAGGGGCCGGAGTGGGGTTTCGCGGCCGCGGGGTCCGCCTGTCCAGGGGCAGCGTGCGCCTTGGGAGGGGTGGTGGGGCTCGTCTGCTCGGTCATCGGATGGCTTCCTTGTCATGATGTGCGCGGTTGCATGCATGAAAAAGCCCCTCGTGCCGGTGGCATTCGAGGGGCGCGCGCAGCAGCTGGACTGGTCAGCTTGCTGCGCGCCAGCCAAGTACTACGAGGATGTGGTTCCGCTTCACGGTTACACCCTCACGCACGGCGCACCCCTGTGTCAAATTCCTGACGGCCTTGTCTCATCATATGAGACGTGTCGCCCGGAAACTGGCGTTATGCGGCGGGCACTCCAGGCTTAGGGTTGCGCGCCGACGTCCGGATCAGCGCCTCGACACCGGGGGCCGCCATCGGCCGCGCCACCAGGAAGCCCTGGCCGTAGCCGCAGCCCATCTCGCGCAGCTCGGTCATCTGGCGTGGCTGCTCGATGCCCTCGGCCACCACCTCGATCCCGAGATCGCGGCCGACCTGCACGATGGTCTTCGTCAGCATGGTGACGGTCGGATCGGCGCCGAGCCCGGCCACGAAGGACGGGTCGATCTTGATGATGTCGACGGGCAGCTGGCGCAGGTGGGCCAGCGATGCGTAGCCGGTGCCGAAGTCGTCGATCGCCAGCCGGACGCCGAGGTCACGCAGCTCGGCGAGGCGGCCGGTGACGAGGCCGGCGCCCTCCACGAGCACGCGCTCGTTCACCTCGATCGTGAGCGCGGCGGGCGGCAGGCCCGTGTCCCGCAGCGTCTCGGCGACGCGGGCGACCGCCTGCGGCGCGTTCAGCTGGCGCAGCGACAGGTTCACGGACACGCCCACGTCCCAGGCGGACGCCCGCCAGGCCGCGCCCTGGGTGCACGCCTCGCGCAGCACCCAGTCGCCGAGCGCCACGACCATGCCCGACTCCTCGGCGACGGCGAGGAACTCACGCGGCGCCACCAGTTCCTCGCCCCGCCACCAGCGCACCAGCGCCTCGGCGGCGGTCACCCTGGACGTGGCGAGCTCCACGACGGGCTGGTACTGGAGGGTGAGCTCTTCATTGTCGAGCGCGCGCTGCAGGTCGCTGGCGAGGTCCAGGCGGCGGACGACATCCGCGTGCATGTGCGCGGCGTATAGCTCTACGCGGCCGCCGCCGTTGTCCTTGGCCCTGGCCATGGCGACGTCGGCGTTGCGCAGCAGCAGGTTTTCCGGCGGGGTCCGGGAGGACTGCCCGCCCGGCGCCGACGGCGCGTCCGGCAGGCTGCCGTCGGCGAGGGCCACTCCCACGCTGGCGGTGAGCCGCAGCTCACGGTCGGCCGCCCGGAACGGCTCCGCGGCGATGACCCCGGCGAGCCGCTCGGCGAGCTCGCCGACTTCCTGCGGGCCGCCCGCGTTGTCGGTCAGCACCGCGAATTCGTCGCTGCCCCAGCGGGCCACGGTGCCCTCCGCCGGCACCGCCGCGCGCAGCCGCCGCGCCGCCTGCGCGAGCACGAGATCCCCGGCGCCGTGCCCGACGAGGTCGTTGACCCCGGTGAACCCGTCCAGGTCGAGGAAGATGACACCCGTCGTGCGCTCGCTGTCCGCGGCGGCGAGCGCGTCGCGAGCCCGCTCTTCGACATACGCCCGGTTGGGCAGGCCGGTGAGCCCGTCGTGGAAGGTCAGGTGGGTCACTTGCTGGCGCAGCGCGACCTGGTCGCTGACGTCCCTGGCGGTCACCAGCATCCGCGCGTCCTCACCGGGCATGTGGTACAGCAGCACCGCGCATTCCATGTGCCGCCACGTGCCGTCGGCCGCGCGCACCCGGCAGGAGAACCGGCCGGCCGCGCCCCGTGTCACGGTGGCGCTCGCGTCCGCGCTGCCGGGCTGCACGCCCAGCGCCGCCCTGATCGCGCTCCGCGCGGCCGCCAGGTCCTCGGGGTGCACGAAGTCGGCCAGCGCCTTGCCGACCAGTTCCGCTTCCGGGTAGCTGAAGCCGCTGACCGCGGGGCTGGCGTACGTGATGACGCCGTCGAGGTCGCAGAGCAGCACGATGTCGCCGGTCCTGACGGCGAGGTCGCGCAGGCTGTTGCCGGACTCGCGCCACATCTTGATCGCGACGCCGTTCTCCCTGACCAGCATCAGGATCCGGATCGCGATCACGAACACCGCCGCGCCGCCCGCGATCACCAGGGCGAGGCCCGAGGCGGGCGCGCTGGCCAGCCCGTTGACGATGACGGTGAACGCCGCGACCACGACCGCGATCGCGGCGATGATCGTGGCGGCGCCCGCGCTCGTGAACGGCACGTACCGGCCGCCGAAGGGACCGTTGAAGGGCACCGCCCCCGCCGCCGGCCGTGCGCCGCTCGCGGCGCCGTCGGCGTCGCCGTCGCGGGCCAGCCGGGCGGCGATCGTGTCCAGCCACGGCGCGAGGCCCAGCAGGCACGCCGCGACGATCACCGCGAGCTGCTCGAGGATGCCTTCGTGGCCGCCGGAGATCCGGGCGCCCACGCCCAGGGAGTCCGCGCCCGTGAGCACGAGCAGGGACAGATAGGGCAGCAGGACCCGGTGCCACGCGACCGTGAGCACCGGCAGCAGCGCGCCGAGAACGGCGAGGTCGGTCAGCGGATGCAGCAGGTTAAGCAGGAACGTCTCCGGCCGCTCGCCGGAATGATGGTATTCCGCGCCGAACGCCGCCACCCAGCCGATGACGAGCAGCGCTATCGCCATCACGTAGCCGTCGGCCAGGCCCGCCATGGAACCTGGCGAGGCGCCCGACGCGAGCACCATGATGCCGACCGCGAGCGCCGCCAGCGCGAGCAACGGCGCCACGTCGGCCAGCGAAAGCGACGCGGCCGAGCTGCTCAGCTGGCCCGCGAGGAACGTCGCGATGACCAGGCCGACCAGCAAGAACAGCGCCGCCACGCCGAGCCAGCGGTAACCCCTGGCCGTTGACCCCCGGTACTTTGTCGCCCCCGTCCAAAGACCGGTGACCGCCCCCGCAGCGGCAAGCATGGCGAGGACGTTCACTGTCGGCCCCAAGTGACGTTCAGGTGCAACCGGGTCTCCTTCCGGGTTCCCCCCGGTATGGCGCGTGCTAACGGCTGTGATTATCAGTCAAAGCTCAAGGCCAGGTAACGATCCGGCGACCAAGCGTCACCATTGACGGGCACTCCGGGGACCTGACCCCGCGTTCACTCTACGTACCCGAGATCACGCTTCGGTTGAGGAAGGGCGTCCACCGGGAGACATCTAAGAGCACAAGCGGCTCGCTAGGTCCGCATACCTCGCCATTCTACGCTTCCGGCCATCTGATTAAACTCGGGCTGCACCGTTACTGCCCTGGGGAAGAGGCCGAATTGCGCAAGGTTCTGATCGCGAACCGCGGCGAGATCGCGGTCCGGGTGGCACGTGCCTGCCGCGACGCCGGGCTGGCCAGCGTCGCCGTGTACGCCGGCACCGACCTGGATGCCCAGCACGTCAAGGTGGCCGACGAGGCCTACGCGCTCGGCGGCGACTCGCCCGCCGAGACGTACCTGGACATCGAGAAGATCGTCGCGATCGCCAAGCGCGCGGAAGCGGACGCGGTGCACCCCGGGTACGGCTTCCTCGCGGAGAACGCGGCCTTCGCCGCGGCCGTGATCGAAAGCGGGCTCACCTGGATCGGCCCGCCGCCCGCGGCGATCGAGGCGCTGGGCGACAAGGTAAGGGCCCGCGACATCGCCCGCCGCGTGGGGGCGCCGCTTGCTCCCGGGACAGATGGCCCCGTTCGTTCAGTGGAGGAAATCAGAGAGTTCGCGCGCGAGCACGGTCTCCCCGTGGCGATCAAGGCCGCGTTCGGCGGCGGCGGCCGCGGGCTCAAGGTGGCGCGAACCGAGGACGAGATCGGGGAGCTCTACGAATCCGCGGTGCGCGAAGCAACGGCGGCGTTCGGCAACGGCGAGTGCTTCGTCGAGCGTTACCTGGACCGCCCGCGGCACGTGGAGACCCAGTGCCTGGCCGACAGCCACGGCAACGTGGTCGTGATCTCCACCCGTGACTGCTCGCTGCAGCGCCGGCACCAGAAGCTCGTCGAGGAGGCGCCCGCGCCGTTCCTGACCGACGCGCAGGAAAAGCAGCTCTACGACGCGTCCAAGTCCATCCTCCGCGCGGCGGGGTACGTCGGCGCCGGCACCTGCGAGTTCCTGGTCGCGGTGGACGGCGCGATCAGCTTCCTCGAGGTGAACACCAGGCTCCAGGTCGAGCACCCGGTGTCCGAGGAGGTGTCCGGCCTCGACTTGGTGCGCGAGATGTTCCGGATCGCGGACGGCGAGCAGCTTGGCTACGACGACCCGCCCCGGCGGGGCCACTCGATCGAGTTCCGCATCAACGCCGAGGACCCGGCGCGGAATTTCCTGCCCGCGCCGGGCACGATCACCGAATGGAACCCGCCGTCCGGGCCCGGCGTCCGCCTCGACGCCGGCTATGTCGCGGGCGACACCGTGCCGCAGGCATTCGACTCGCTGATCGGCAAGCTGATCGTGACCGGCGCCACGCGGCAGCAGGCGCTCGAACGGTCGCGGCGTGCCCTGGCCGAGTTCACGGTCGGCGGGATGCCCACCGTGCTGCCGTTCCACCGTGCGGTGGTCACCGACCCGGCCTTCGCCGGCGAGGAGTTCGGCGTGTACACACGCTGGATCGAGACCGAGTTCTCGGCTCCGCTCGAGGTGCAGGACGCCGCGGCGGTGGCCGCGGCCGCCGACCGCGAGAAGCTCACCGTCGAGGTCGGCGGCAAACGGCTGGAAGTCACGGTCCCTGCCATCCTGTCGGTGCCAGGTTCCGGTAACCGGGCGCCGGCCGCGCCGGAGCGATCGCGTTCCGCGCGCTCGCGCGGCTCGCGCGGCGGCGGGGGCGGCGCGGCCACGGGCGACTCCCTCGTCACGCCGATGCAGGGCACGATCGTGAAGATCGTGGCGCCCGAGGGCACGACCGTGCGGGCCGGGGACAGCGTGGTGATCCTGGAAGCGATGAAGATGGAGCAGCCGCTCACCGCGCACAAGGCCGGCACGGTGACCGGGCTGGCCGTCTCGGTGGGCCAGACCGTCACCGCCGATACCGAGATCTGCCAGCTAAAGGACTAGCGCGATGGCACGCCTGCCCGGCGATCCCGGAATTTGGCGCTGGCTGCTGTTCGCGATCGGGTTCCGGCTGCCGCCGGAGAACCATGACTGGGTCCGGCACGAACTGACCGACGCCGGCTGGCGCGGCCGCACGGTCCTGCGGCTGCTGGTGCTGCTGCTGCCCGTCTGCGCGGTGCTGGCCTTCCTGCCGGGCCCGGCGTGGCTGCGCGCCGCCGTGCCGGGGCTGGCGTTCATCGCGAGCGTCGGCACGGTGCTCATCAGCGCGGGCGACGTGCGGGCGGCCCGCCTCCGCCAGCACGACCTCCCCGTCCCCAACGACCCCGACCTAGGCCACCCGCCCCACTAGCCTCAACCAGCCGGCATCCGGTATCCGGCATGGGCGCCCGTTGCCCCATACCCGGCAAAGCGGTCACGGGTCCCGGCAATCCGGCAGGCGGGACCGGGATCTGGGCACGGGCCGCGAAGGCTGAGATCACTGGCCCCGTCCGTCCCGGCACGGCGAAGACTATATTTATTGGGTAAGTTTCGAGTGCTATACACACGCGAGACTTACCCATTGTCAAGATGCCAGCCACGTCGGTATCAGAAGCCACAGGCATGAGCCGCGAGCCGGCCGACGGGCGAACGCCACCCAGGCTGAACCATGATCATGGGCCGTAGATGGCGTCCATATCGCCGCAAACGACCCACGATCATGAGCCGGAGGCGGGACGGAAGCCGGAGGCGGGACGGAAGCCGGGGTGAACGTCGGGGTGGACGCCGTGCGCGATGTCGTCGCGCTCGCGCGCGGGGGCGCCGCGAAGTGCGGGCGGACGCGGGTTGTTGCTGTGGACGGGCGGTCCGGGGCCGGCAAGACCGTGTTCGCCAGCCTGCTCCGCGCCGAACTCGCCGCGCCGGTGGTGGCGATCGAACAGCTTTACGGCGGGTGGGACGGGCTGGAGAACGGCATCGACCGGCTCGTCGCCGACGTCTTCCGGCCGCTCGCGGCGGGGCGGGCCGCCTATGTGCCGCGTTATGACTGGGTCAGCCGGGAGTGGGATGAGCCGGTGCCGCTGGCAGCGCCCGGGTTCCTGATCGTCGAGGGGGTCGGCGCCGGGGCGCGGCGTGCGGCGGCGTACGCGAGCGTGCTCGTGTGGCTGGATGCGGCGGCCGGCCTCCGCAAGCGGCGGGCGCTCGCGCGCGACGGTGAGACGTTCGCCCCGTTCTGGGACATGTGGGCGGCTCAGGAAGAGGCGCTGCTCGCCCGCGAGCGCACGCCGGAACGCGCGGACATCGTCATCCGGACCTAGAAGATCGCGTCGGTCCCGAACTCCATCACGTTCCTGGCCGCTTCGGTCAGGCTGCCCGACAGCGACGGGTACACCGAGAACGTGTGCGCCAGCTGGTCCACCGACAGGTTCTGCTCGACCGCGAGCGACAGCGGCAGGATGAGCTCGCTCGCACGCGGCGCCACCACGACGCCGCCGAGCACCATGCCGGTGCCCGGACGCGCGTAGATCTTCACGAAGCCGTCCCGCACGCCGGCCATCTTCGCGCGCGGGTTCGTCGCCAGCGGCAGCTTGACGACCCGGGCGGCCACCTCGCCGCGGTCCACCGCCTGCTGCGACACGCCGACCGACGCGATCTCCGGATCGGTGAAGATCGTCGACGCGACGTGGCTCAGCCGGATCGGCTGCACCGCCTCGCCGAGCGCGTGCCACATGGCGATCCGGCCCTGCATGGCCGCCACCGAGGCCAGCATGAACACGCCCGTGCAGTCCCCTGCCGCGTACACGCCGGCCGCCGTCGTCCGGGATACGCGGTCCACCTCCACGAACCCGCGCCTGTCAACCTCGACGCCGGCCTCGTCGAGGCCGATGTCCGCGGTGTTCGGCACCATGCCAACCGTGAGCAGGCAGTGCGAGCCGCTGATCGTCCGGCCGTCCCCCAGCGTGACGGAGACCGTGTCGCCCTCGCGGTGCACCGCCTCGGCGCGCGACCGGCCGAGCACGTTCATGCCGCGCCGCTTGAAGACGTCCTCGATGACGACCGCCGCGTCCGCGTCCTCGTGCGGGAGCACGCGGTCCCGGCTGGACACCAGTGTCACGTTCGAGCCGAGCGCCTGATAGGCGCCGGCGAACTCGGCGCCGGTCACGCCGGAGCCGACGACGATCAGCTCCGCGGGCAGCCCGGGCAGGTCGTAAATCTGCCGGCAGGTCAGGACCCGCTCCCCGTCCGTCGCCGCGCCGGGCAGCTCGCGCGGGTGCGCGCCGGTCGTGATCAGCACCACGTCCGCGCTGATCTCCGTGCCGTCCGCCGCGATCGTGTGCGGCCCGGTCAGGCGGCCGCGCGCCTCGATGATCTTGACGCCTTCCGACGCCACGTGCTCGGCGATGTCGTGGCTCTGCGCGGCCGCCAGGGCCTTGACCCGGGCGTAGAGGGCGGGCGCGTCGACGTCGAGCTCAGGATTGTCACCACCCGCGGCCTGCAGGCCGAGCGACGCGGCACGGCTGAGCGATGCCATCGTGGCCGACGACTCGATGAGGGTCTTGGACGGCACGCAGTCGGTGAGCACGCAGGAACCGCCGAGGCCGGCGTCGTCGACGACGGTCACCTCGGCGCCGAGCTGAGCGGCCACCAGGGCGGCCTCGTAGCCCCCCGGACCGCCACCGAGTATCGCGACACGTGGACGTGGCAAGGTCACGTTAGGCAAGTATCCCGCATGTTCCGACCAGACGAGCACACCCACCCGGCCCCGGACGCCGTACGCTTAGGCAGCGTGGCACTATACGCCGCCTACGGCAGCAACATGGATCCAGCGCAGATGTCAGCGCGCTGCCCGCATTCCCCGCAGCGGGGCACCGGGTGGCTCGAGGGCTGGCGACTGACGTTCGGCGGCGAGGACATCGGCTGGGACGGCGCGCTCACCACCGTGGTGGAAGACGCCGCCGAGCGAGTCTTCGTCGTGCTCTACGACGTAGCGGAGGTCGACGAGAAGGAACTCGACACCTGGGACGGCGAGACGCTCGGGTATTACCGCAAGCTCAAGGTCCGCGTGCAGACCCTCGACGGGGACACGCTCGCCTGGCTGTACGTGCTCGACGCGTACGAGGGCGGGCTGCCGTCCGCGCGGCACCTGTCCATCCTGGTGGACGCGGCGATCAAGGCCGGCGCGCCGAGCGACTACGCGGACTGGCTCCGGGCGCGCCCGTCCAACCCGGCATAACGCCCGCGGGCGCCGCGCTCCGGCGTGTCCGGGCGTTACAGCAGAATTGCGATGACCAGCGCCAGGGCGGGCACGCCGATAGCCGCGAACGCCTGCCAGCGCCAGGTGCTCAGCGGCCGCGCCGCGCTGGCGGCCGGCGCCTCGTCGGCGTGCGCGTTCAGCGCGGCGACCACGTGGCCGGCCTCGTTGGGGTCCGGCCTGGTCGCGGGGGCGGGGCGCGGGGCGCCGAAGCCATCCGCGGGCGCGTCGTAACCGCTGCCCAGACCACCGTGCAGACCACCGCCCGCACCACTGCCGAAGCCGCCGCGGCGCGGGCGCGCGCGCCGGTCGGCCCGCAGCTGCGCGGTGACCTGCCGCCGCCGCGACGTGTTGATCGCCCAGGCGTAGACGGTCCGCTGGCCGCCGGCCCACTCGCACCGCACGCGGAGCATCTCGCGCATGTCGACGCCGGACACCGCCGCCCAGCCGATCCGGTGGTCGCGGAGCGGGTTCACGATCGTCAGCGCCGCGTCGTCCGCGATGATCCGCGGCCGCCACGCGGCCACGTACATCACGCCCGTGATCAGGATCAGGATCAGCGCCGCCACGAGCGAGATGTGGTCGCGGCCCTGCACCGCGAGGTCGATCAGGTTAGCGACCGCGAACGCCACCCAGACCCACCAGACGGCGCGCACGACCGACGACCGGAACACCTGCCTGGTGTCCTCGGGCCGCGTGCCCGCCGCGGCCTGGTCCTGATCCGCCGTCACCCTTGTCCTCACGGTCGGCCTGCCTGTTGATCTAACTCTAAGTCCTCCTGCCCACCGGGGAGGACAAAGCGGTCCTCGGCGAACTCGGTGATCAGCGCGTCGACGACGCCGCCCAGCTCGCCGTCGTAGGCACGCATGGCACGCTGCCGCTCATAGGAGGCGCCGGTCTGCAGGACCTCGTCGGCGACCGCGAGTTCCTCGGCGCAGCCGAGCCGCCACGCCACCGGCTCAAGCTCGCGCAGCAGCTCGAATACCTCGTCCCGCAGCAGCGCGGTCGCCCCGTTCTCGTCGGTGATCACGGTCGCGTCGAGGCCGTACCGAATGGCGCGCCACTTGTTGTTGTGCACGACCCAGGCGGGCCGCGACGGGAGGCCGTACCCGCGGTCCAGCTGAGAATCGAGCAGCTGGACCAGGCACTGGGACAGCGCGGCGAGCATGCCGATCTCGCGGAACGTCGGCACCGCGTCGCAGATCCGGATCTCCACCGTGCCGTAGTCCGGGTGCGGCCGGATGTCCCACCATATTTCTTTGATCGACCGGATGACGCCGCTGCGGATCTGGGCGCCCATGAACTCCTCGAAGTGCTCCCAGCTGTTGAGCAGCGGCGGCGGCCCCGTGTTCGGCAGGGCGCCGAACACCACCGACCGGGCCGACGCCAGGCCGGTGTCGCTGCCGCTCCAGTACGGGCTGGACGCGGTGAGCGCCAGGAAGTGCGGGATGTACGTGGCGAGGGCGTTGACGATCTGAGCCGCCCGCTCGCCGTCGCGCAGGCCGACGTGCACCTGCGTCGCGCAGATCTGCATCCGGCGGGCGGGCCACTGGATCTGCTCGAGCAATTCGGCGTAGCGCTGGCTCGGGGCCATCTTCGCGTCGCGCCAGTCGCTCATGGCATGGGCACCGCTACTGGCGATCACGATGCCGTGCGGCTGGGCGGCCCGCTGCAGGTCCTTGATCGTCACGGCCAGGTCCGCGATGACTTCGGCGACGGTGCCGCAGATTCCGGTGACGACCTCCACGGTGGACTGCATCAGCTCGTGTTTCATCTTGGGGTGCTCGCCGTTCTCCCCGAGCCCGTCGAGCCCGGCCAGGACCTCACGCGCGTCCTGTCTCAGCATCCGGGTCCCGGCGTCAACGAGCTGAACTTCCCACTCCACCCCGAGGGTAGGTCCCTGGGACGGATTCCACTCGATCGTCATTTGCTCCTCCGGGGGCAGGGCGGGACGTCAGACGAAATTGCACTACGTAGGATTTCCCGCTGTCCCGGGTTAAACCGCCGGGACGTCAGCCCGCCGCGGGCAGGCCGCAGTGGTCCCGCACCGCGGTCATCGTCTCCCGCGCGATGGCGCGGGCGCGGCTGGCGCCGTCACGCAGCAGCTTGTCGAGCCCGTCGGGGTCGGCCAGGATCTTCGCGGTGCGTTCCCTGACCGGGGCGAACGTGTCCACGACGACCTCGGCGAGTTCCTTCTTGAACGTCCCGTAACCGGAGTCGCCGTACCGGGCGGCGATGTCGTCGATCGCCGCGCCGGACAGCGCCGAGTAGATGCGCAGCAGGTTCGTCACGCCGGGCTTGGCTTCGTCGTCCGCCCGGACCGCCGACTCGGCGTCAGTGACCGCGCGCGCGATCTTCTTCCTGATCGCGCCCGGCTCGTCGAGCAGGTCGATGATCCCCTGCGGCGAGGACGACGACTTGCTCATCTTGCTCGTCGGATCCTGCAGGTCGGTGATCTTCGAGACCGCGGGCAGGATGTACGGCTCCGGGATCACGAACGTCTGGCCGAACCGGTGGTTGAACCGCTGGGCCAGCGTCCGGGACAGCTCCAGGTGCTGCCGCTGGTCCTCCCCCACCGGCACCTCGTCCGCCTGGTACAGCAGGATGTCGGCCGCCTGGAGGACCGGGTAGGTGAACAGCCCGATCGACGCCTGCTCGGCGCCGCCCTTCGCCGACTTGTCCTTGAACTGCGTCATCCGGCTCGCCTCGCCGAAGCCGGTGAGGCAGCCGAGGACCCAGCTCAGTTCGGCGTGCTCGGGCACCTGGCTCTGCACGAACAGGATGCTGCGCTCCGGGTCGATCCCGGCGGCCAGCAACTGCGCGGCCGCGACCCGGGTACGGCGGCGGAGCGCCTGCGGGTCGTAGGGGACCGTGATCGCGTGCAGGTCCACCACGCAGTAGATCGGGTCGCGGCTCTCCTGCAAGTCCACCCACTGACGGACAGCGCCGAGGTAGTTGCCGAGGTGGAACGAATCAGCAGTCGGCTGAATGCCGGAGAAGACGCGACGAGTACCCATGGCCCCGAAGTTTAGTGGGACGGGGCCGACGGGAGACACCATGGACCGTTCAGGGTAAAGGGGTTTACCGGGGGCGCGGGGCCGGCGGTGTCACGACCACCTCAACCCGCTGGAACTCCTTGAGCTCGGTGTAGCCGGCGGTCGCCATCGTGCGGCGCAGCGCACCCATCAGGTTCATGGAGCCGTCGGGAACGGTGGA
>DASZKN010000154.1:0-1881 GCA_035552855.1 Trebonia sp.
CCGAGGTAGTGATCGCCGTGTACGAGGCGGTCAGGGCGGGCAAGCTGGACGAGGCGCTCAGGCTTGAAACCCGGCTCAGGCAGGTGCAGGCCGCGTTCGGCATCGGCGCGCCGCCCGCGGCGGTCAAGGCGGCGGTCGCGAGCAGCGGCGTGGGGGAGCCGTGGCTCGTCCCGCCCCGCCTGCCCCTCACCGACGCCGAGACGGCGCAGCTGGTCGAGCGCCTGACGGCGCTCGACATCCGCTGACCGGGCTACGCGTCGTCCTTGTGCCCGCGGGCCCGGTGGTAGTGGCGCGCCGCGCGCACCCGGTTGCCGCAGGCAACGGAGCACCATTCGCGCCGTGGATGAGTTTTCATGAAGTAGAGCACGCAGCCGGGTGCGTAGCAGGCGCGCAACCGCGCGGCTTCCGCGTCGCCGAGCAGTCCCACCGCCTGCTCGGCGACCTGCGCGAGCCCTGTTGCCACCGCCGATGTCCCGCGGACCGCGCCGAGTTCGAGGCGGCCGTCGCGCAAGGCGAGGCGGGGAGCGGGAAGCTCGGCCGCGACCGAGTTCACTAGGTCGAGGGCCGCGGCGACATCGGTCATCGTCGAGGCCGCGGCCGGCCTGGTGTCCTGCGTGACGTAGCCGGCGAGCCGCCGGACGGCGTCGCGCAGCGCGCGCGCCTTCGCCAGCTCGCGCTCGGTCGCGTGCGCGCCCGCGCGATCGATGCCGACGGCGTCGAGCCACTCGTCCACGTCGGCGGTCGTGCTGAGGTCATCGTGAATGCCGTCCGCGCCCGCCCGGATCGTGCCCATCAGGCGCACGGGCAGCGGCTCATCCGACAGGACCCAGGAGCGCTCCGCGGGCGCGCCGGCTGACGTGGACATGGCCGCATGTTATCACGGATGAAGTGACTTGCACCCGTTAGGGCTGGGTGGTAGAAATTTTCTAACGGCTAAGTGAACTAAATCCGTTATGTGTGGAGGCTGGAGGGAGAGCCACATGAGCAAGACCACCGCCGCCGGGGCGCGTCCCGCCGATGTCGGGTTTCACGTCGGCGAGCTGGAGGTCCAGCGGAAGGCGGGGACGCTTGACGAGGCGGCGCGACTGTCACCGATGCTTGATCCAGCCGAACTGCGCGGCGGGATCGTCGCCTTCCTCGCCGACCGCACGTTCGCGGTCATCACCGCCAGGGACGGCGCCGGCCGCCTGTGGACCTCGCCGCTGTCGGGGCCGCGCGGCTTCCTCGAAGCCGCGGGCCCGACCACGCTCGTGATCCGCGCTCGGCCCCGGGAGGGCGACCCGCTGCACGGGCTGCCCGCCGGGCAGAAGGCAGGGCTTGTGGTCGTGGAGTTCGCGACGCGGCGCCGCGTCCGCGTCAACGGGACGCTCACCGGGGCGGGCGACGGCACGCTCGTTATGGAGGTCGAACAGGCCTACGGTAACTGCCCGCAGTACATCCACCAGCGCCTCCTCGCCCAGGGCAATCCCGGCCTGGCCGGCGCCGGCGACGTCAGGCGCGATGAGGCTCTCGCGCCAGCGGACACCGAGCTGGTCCGCGCGGCGGACACGTTCTTCCTCGGCACCACCAACCCGGAACGCGGCTCGGACACCTCCCACCGGGGCGGCGCCCCGGGATTCGTCCGCGTCGACGGCGACCGGCTCTGGTGGCGGGATTACCCGGGCAACAACCTCTTCAACTCGTTCGGCAACCTCGCGGTCGACCCCGCGGCGGCGCTGCTCTTCCTTGACTTCGACACAGGCCGCACGCTCCACCTGTCGGGCTCGGCCGAGGTTGAATGGGAGGTGGCAGGCCGGCCTGGCGAGGAGGGGCAGACCGGCCGGCGGGCCGTCTTCACGCTGCAGCGGCTCGTGGCGGACCGCCTGCTACCGTCACGTCAGG
>DASZKN010000155.1:0-8136 GCA_035552855.1 Trebonia sp.
GCGAGGCCGTCGAGCTGGGCCCCGGCGACTACCTGATGTATCCCGGGGACGTCCCGCACGTGTTCGACGCGCTCGCGCCGGACTCCGCCGGGGTGATCATGATGGAGGACGTGTTACCGGGCTTACCGGGCTTACGGGGCGCCGGCCGAGTCGCTGATCATCTCCAGCACCCGCCGGTGGTCCGCGCCCATCGTGTCCCAGTGGGCCTTGGCCAGCGCCGCCGACCGCGCGAGCGCGGTACCGGGCGCGGCCCGCAGCGTGGTGTCGAGCAGCGCCCAGGACAGCTTGTTCATCGCCCGGCGCAGCAGGTCCGGCTCGCGGGTGCGCTCGCAGGCGCCGACGAGGGCGGCGAGCAGCGTGTGCGGGCGGGGATCGCGGGCGAGCTCGAGCCTGAACGCGTCGGCCTGCGGGCTGGGGGAGCCGGTCGCGGCGGCGGCCTCGAACGCGTTCAGCAGCGGGCTCACGTCGCCGGCGGTCAGCGGGTCGTACAGGCCGGGGAAGGGCACTTCCTCGTAGCCGGCGTCGTAGCCGCTGAAGTAGACGGGCGGCAGGTCGCTCGCGCCGGTCTCCCCGATTCGGCGGCCGAGTACCGACAGGGTCAGGTCGAGCAGGCTGACCGGCCAGCCGAGGTCGGTGATCGCGTGCACCCGCAGCTCGCCGCGGCGCGCGCCGAGCAGCGCGAGCAACAGCAACTGGGCGGACTCGCGCGCGGACTGGGCGTAGAACGCGATGTCCGGGCTGTGCAGCCTGATGGTGGCGTCCGGGTCGGCCGCCCAGCCGAGCAGGCGGCGGTAGATGATCGAGTTGTCGACGACGTGCGTGAACCGCGCGGCGCTGCACAGCAGGCCGCCCGCCCGGGCGGCCTCGGTCGTGATCCACTCCGCCGCGCGCTTGGACGCGGTGTACATGTCGGGGGAGTACGGGCGCAGCGCCTTGCCGGTCGACGCGTAGACGACCTGCGGCACGGCGGCGGCCGCGGCGGCGGACAGCACGTTGCGGGTGCCGAGGATGTTGGTGGACAGGGTGCGGTGCACCTCGGTCTCGGCCAGGCCCGGGTCTCGCTGCGCGGCGACGTGGAAGATCACGCTGGGCCTGACGGCCTCGACCACGCTCACCAGGGCGTCGCGGTTGCTGATGTCGGCGTGCGCGTATTCCACGCTCTCGTCGGCCCGGCTTCCTGTCACGCCGCGGCTGACGCTGACCAGCCTGCCCGGGCCGAACGCGGCCAGCTCCCGGAGCAGTGCCGAGCCGATGCAGCCGGTTCCGCCGGTCACGAGGACGGTGGCGTCTCGCAGGCGCTCGGTCAGCGCGGCGGCCGGCAGGGCCAGGCCACGCGTGCCGATGGCGAGGAAACGGTCGTGCTCGGCGGCGGCGTCCGGCCTGGCGGCGATGAGGCGGTGAGTGAGGGAGCGCAGCCGCCGCCGGTCCGCGTCGTCCAGGTGCGGCCGCCCAGGCGGCGCGGCCGCGGCCATAAGCTGGACAAGTCCGGACACCGCTTCCCTATTCACTGCAAATTCCTCCTAGGTTATTCCGCCCGCGTTATCTGGTTACCGGAAAATCGGGCGTACGGTATTTATAAGCCGCTCTTCAGGCTGCGTCACAGTGGATCTTATGCGCGCGGGCACTGGAATTCGCTAGGCTGCTTATAAACTTTCCGCGGCGTACGGCGCTAGCCGTGGATAGCGCCTGCCGAAAAGTCAGACTGGGGAGTGCGGAAGTGTCAGGCATTGCCGAGAGCGATGTGCGTGCCGCGGAGCCGGCGGTCATGGCGAAGCCGGCTGTCACGGGGAAGCCGGCTGTCACGGGGAAGCCGGCGGTCACGCCGGAACCGGGCGCAGCGGGCAGCGAACGCAGGCCGGCTAATCCCGGGCTCGTGTTGCCGGTTCCGCCTGATGACGACGAGAAGTACCGCTACATCAGGCACGGCTCATGGATCCTGACCGCGTGCGCGCTGGCCAGCTTCCCGCTGCTCGTGTACAGCCAGCTGCTGCTGATGGCGCACTACCACTGGTTCCTGTTCTTCCTGCCGTTCGTGGTGCTCGGTGCGCTCTTTCTCACTTTGCCGGTTTTCACCGACGGCGTGGGCAAGCGCTTTGACGTGGCCGCCCACAAGCGCCTGGTGGCTGGCTGGCGGCCGGAGAAATATCCGGCCGTCGACGTCTTCCTGCCGGTTTGCGGTGAGCCGCTGCCCGTTTTGCGCAATACCTGGATGCGGGTCGCGCGGTTGATATCGCATTACGGGGGAACGGCGGTCGCCTACGTGCTCGACGATTCGGCAAGTCCGGAAATCAAGGCCATGGCGCGAGAATTCGGGTTTGTCTACGCGACCCGGCCGAACCGGGGCTGGTATAAGAAATCGGGCAATCTGTGGTTCGGGTTCCAGATCTCGCAGGGGGACTTCATCCTGCTACTGGACGCCGACTTCGCGCCCCGGCACGACCTGCTCGACGAGACCCTGCCGTACATGGCTGCCGATCCCGGCATCGGCATCGTCCAGACTCCGCAGTTCTTCCACGTCGAGGACGACCAGACGTGGGTGGAGCGGGGCGCCGGCGCTGTGCAGGAGCTGTTCTACCGCTCGATCCAGACGGTGCGGTCCCGCAAGGGCGGCGCGATCTGCGTCGGCAGTTGCGCCGTCTACCGGCGGGCGGCGCTCGCCGACAACGCGGGGATGACGCTGGCCGAGCACTCCGAGGACGTGCTCACCGGGTTCGACCTGAACAGCATCGGGTGGGGGCTGAGTTACATCCCGGTCGCGCTGTCGACGGGCAACTGTCCGGACGACGTGATCTCGTTCCTGAACCAGCAGTACCGCTGGTGTTCCGGCACGGTGGGGCTGCTGTTCACCCGCCGGTTCTGGCGCGCGCCGCTGCCGCTGCACTCGCGGCTGTGCTACCTGGCCGGGCTCGTGTACTACGTCTACACGGCGGCCTTCACGTTCGCGATCCCGGTCCTGACGGTCATGCTGCTGGCCTTCTTGCCGCACGTGCTGCTGCTGCGGAACATGGCCGTGATGCTGCCGGCGCTGCTGTACTCGGCGATCGTCTTCCCGCGCTGGCACCACGCGCCCTACCGGCTCGAGGCGTGGGCGGTCAAGGTGGTCGCGGGCTGGGCGCACTTCTTCGCCTACTGGGACACGCTGCGCGGCAAGCCGCTCGGCTGGAAACCCACCGGCAGCGACCGCCGCAAGCAGGACGGCCGGCGGCGGTTCTGGGTCTGCTTCTGCGTCTGGACCCTAGGCAGTTCGCTGCTGTGGTCGGGGCTGGCGCTGTGGCGCATGATGACGATGAGCCCGGCGAACTTCGCCGTGCTGTTCGCGCTCGGCGTGTTCGAGGTCATGGTCGCGGTCCGGGTGCTGATCAGGCCCGCGGGCACCCGCTGTTAACGGCCGTGACCAACCAGAAAGAGGGCCGTCCAGTCTTCGGCGCCGGCGATGACCAGCGGCCCGACGTGCTGACGGACGCGGATACGATCATCCTGCCGGTGCTCGGGGCGAACCCGACGTCGGATTGGTTCCCGTGGGCGGACACGCCGGAGGTCCCCGACTCGCCCGATTCGCTGCCCGATCCGGAAGAACCCGGGTGGTCCGAGGCCCCGGGCTTCGCGCCGCCGCGGATCCCGGCCCCCCGGCCGCCGTCCGGCCGCCCGCGGCACCGGCTGCGACGGGACCGGCCGCAACGGGACCGGCCGCAACGCCGCGCCGACGCGGCCGGCCGGGCCGACGAGGAGTTCGCGACGACCCGGCGGCGCACGTGGATCAGCCGGCTCGCGCTGCTCGGCATCCTCGTGCTCCAGGCGGTGCTGACCCTCCGGCTGCGGAACACGGCGTTCGAGGACGAGGCGCTGTACCTGTACGCGGGGCGGATGGAGATCGCCCACCTGCTGCACGGAGCGGCGCCGCAGGGGAATTACGCCTTCTACTTCTCCGGCGCCCCTGCGCTGTACCCGGTGGCCGGCGCGGCGCTCAACGCGATCGGCGGGCTGGCGCTGGCCAGGGCGCTGAGCCTAGCGGAGATGCTCGCCGTCACCGCGATGGTGTACGCGATCGCGCGGTACCTGTTCAACGAGCGGGTCGCGCTGTGCGCGGCCGCCGTGTTCTCGGTGTCCGAGCCGGCGCTGTTCGTCGGGCATCTCGCGACGTACGACGCGACGTGCCTGTTCCTGCTGGCCGCGGCGGCGACGGTCGCGGTACGGTCGGCGGCCTGCCGGTGGCCGGTGTTCCTGCTCGCCGCGCCGCTGGCGGCGCTCGCCGTGGCGGTGAAGTACGCCGGCGCGCTGTACCTGCCGGCGATCGCGGTGCTGCCCGCGCTCGCCGGCTGGCCGGCGCGGGGGCGGCGGGTGCTGTGGTACCCGGCTGGCTTCGCCCTGGTGGTGGCGGGCCTGCTGGCGCTCGGGCTGCATCTCGGCGGCCACGTGTACATCGAGGCGATCACGGGCACGACCACGAACCGCGCCCAGGGCAGCACGCCGGACGCGATGATCCTCAAGGAGAGCGCGGAGTGGGGCGGCGCGCTGACCGTGCTCGCCGCGTTCGGCGCGGTCGCCTACGCGTGGCGGGCGCGCACCGAGCCGGGCGAGCTGATCGCGCGCTCCGGCGGCCGGCCGCGGCGGGCCCTGCTCGGCACGGTCATGTGCGGCACCGCGTTCCTCGCCCCGGCCTACCAGATGCACCTGCACACGGACGTGTCGCTGCTCAAGCACGTGGGGTTCGGGCTGTTCTTCGCCGCGCCGGCGGCGGGGGTCGGGCTCGTGCGGCTGGTGGGCGACCACTTCCGGCGGCCGCACTTCGGCGTCGCGGCGTGGTGCGTGGCGCTCGCGCTCGGCATGGGGCAGTCGTGGTCGCTGTACCACGCGTGGCCGGAGACCGGCCCGTTCATTTCGGCGTTCTCGAAGCACCTGGCGCCGGGCGCGCGGTACCTGGTCGAGGTGCAGGAGGTGCCGATCTACTACCTCGAGGGCAACCCGGACGCGCAGCCGGAACAGTTCTGGTCCACCTACAACATCGCGTACATCGACAAGCAGGGCCAGACGCTGACCGGGGCGGCCGGCTTCACGGCCGCGGTGCGCGCCGGGTACTTCCGGGTGATCGCGTACGACAACACGGTGACCCCGGGCACGGACCAGGTCATCGCGCGGGCGATCGCGTCGTCGCACAGCTACTACCTGGCGAAGGTCGTGCGCATGACCGCCTCCGGCGGCCCGGTCGACTATGACATCTGGGTCAAGCGCCCCCCGCGCTCACACCGGCCCCGGCGCGCCCCCTCCCACCAGTTCCGTAAGCACCACGGGCCACTCCACTAACACAGACAAACTTTACGTGATCACTCCGATGCCGGCACTGGCGATTCCGCCGCCCCGGTACATCCGAGGCGCTATAACGCCAGGTGGGCCGCTGTTGCGGACGGTACTCGGCTCGCTGCCCTCATGAACATGTCGAGTGCGCACTCCACGCCAAAAGAGTGCGGTCGAGTGCGCACTCGACACGCTGCGGACTCGCCCCGCCCGCGGTGCTCGGCTTCGTGGCCCTGTACCTGCTGATCGCGGGCCTGAAGATCCATCACGACTACGCGGTGCTGACTTCGTGCCACCCGGCTAACTCAGGCGTCTGCGGCACGCTGGCCGCTTCGTTCGCGCACACCGACTGGACGATCGCGAACACGACCCTGATCCTGATGAATTTCGCGCCGGTGCTGCTCGGCATGTTCGCGGGCGCGCCGATGCTGGCCAGGGAGCTGGAGACCGGCACGTTCCGGTACGCCTGGACGCAGGGCTTCGCACGCGAGCGGTCGGTGATCGCCAGGCTCGTGCTGGTCGGGCTCGTGGTCGCGGCGCTGGCGGGCGCCTTCGGCGAGCTGTTCGCGTGGTTCTTCCAGCCGGCGATGCGCAACTCGGGCACGAACGTGCTGGCGGGGTCGGTGTTCGCCACGCGCGGCGTCGCGTTCGCCGCGTGGACGCTGGCGGCCTTCATGATCGCGGCGTGCGCCGGCATGCTCCTGCGGCGGACCGTCCCGGCGATGGCGGTCACGATCGGCGTGTACAGCGTGCTTGACCTGCTGACCTGGCTCGTGCTGCGGGCGCGGTACCTGCCCTCGGTGGTCACCGGCAATCCGAATATCGGCAGCGGCACGAGCAGCGTGAACGCCCCCTGGGTGGTGAACTCGTGGGCCACCGGACCGGGCGGCAAGCCGGTCAGCCAGGCGGCGATCAGGGCCATCCTGCAGCGTATCCCTGACTCCCCGGCGCAGGGGTCGGGAATCCACCAGGGGCTCTCGCCGGCCCAGGTGCAGTACCTGACCACGCACGACTACGTGCTGTGGACCCGGTACATCCCGGTCAGCCGGTTCTGGCCGATGCAGTTCGTCGAGGGCGGCTGGCTGCTGGCGCTGTCCGTCGCGGTAGTCGCGAGCACGGTCTGGCTGGTCCGGCGCCGCGCCGCGTAACCTGCCGCACCGCGTGACCGCGGCAGGCGGCGGCGGTCACGGGTCGTACGCGTATATCCAGGCGCCCCCGGCGAGCGGGTCGGTGCGGGCGAACGACTCGTCGCGGTCCCGTTGTTCCGGCCCGTCAGGGAGGTGGTTGACGTGCGCCCGCGCGTGGCTGACCTCCTGCAGCCTGGTCGTGCGGGGGAGCCGCCGTTCCTCGTAGCGGCGCAGCGCCGCCACCGGGTCGTCGCGGTCGGCGGCGAGGCAGGCGGCGAGCACGGCCGCGTCCTCGATGGCCTGCGCCGCGCCCTGCCCGAAGAACGGGAACATCGGGTGCGCGGCGTCGCCGAGCAGTGTGACGGGCCCGTGGCTCCACCGCTTGAGCGGCGCCCGGTCGAGCAGCGCCCACCGGCCCGGTGTCCCGGCCGCCTCGATGAGAGCGACGAGCCGCCGGTCCCAGCCGGCGAACTCGGCCAGGAATTCCCCGACGGTCGCGGTCGCGGTCCACGACTCGACCGTGTAGTCCCCGGCCGGGGCGAACGCGACGAGGTTGACGAACCGGCCGCCGGACACCGGGTAGTGCACGAGGTGATGGCCGGGGCCGATCCACAGTGTCTGGGCGCGCCGACGGGCGAACGCCGGCGCGTGCCCGGCCGGCACGAGCGCGCGGAACGCCGACAGCCCTGAGAACACCGGCGGCGTCGCCGCGGCGAGCGCGCCACGGACGACGGAGTGGATGCCGTCGGCCCCGATGACCACGTCGAAGCCGGCGACCTCACCGGACGCGAACCGCAGGCATACGCGGTCCCCGTTGGTCTCGAGAGCGCGGAGCCGGCTGCCGAGCCGGATGGCCTCGTTAGGGATAATGGTTTTCAGGATTTCCAGCAAGTCGGCGCGATGGGCAGTGTAGGTGTGCTCCCCGTACATGCGCGCGCAGTTGGCCGCGAGATCCTCGGCGGACAGCACTGTGCCGTCCGCCCAGCGCCGGAACTCCCAGCCCACGTCCAGCCGCACCGCGCGCCGCGCGAACTCCTCGAGGACGCCGAGCCGCCGCAGCAGGCGCGCGGCGTTCGGCGCCACGACCAGCCCGGCACCGATCTCTTTGAGCGCGGTTGCCTGCTCATGCACGGTGCACTCGATGCCGGCGCGACGCAGGAAGGCGGCGGTCGCCAGTCCGCCGATCCCGCCCCCGATTACCGCGACTGCCGGTGCGCCCATACCGGTGATTTTTACACAAGCACAGCGCCTCGCTCGCCCAGGCAGGCGCGCAATTCGCCGGTGTTCACCGCCCGGGCCGGATCGCCCCTGCGGGCGGCGAGGGCCGCGGCCACGCCGGTCCGCCTTCCAGCAGCATGCGTCACAGTGGGCGGCGCGATAATCACGAAGGGTTTTTAGCCCGGCTGTGACACCGGCCCTGGAAATGATCCGGGCGGGCAAAACCCGTTCCTGATTTCCAACCTGACGCAGAAGTGCGCATCAGGTGAAGCCGCTGCCATGGAGCGCACAGTGGATGAGCGTGGTGTCCTGCTGGACCGGCGATGGAGCATGAACGGCCGAGGCTGCCGCGTATCGTCAGCACATGTTGACACTTCCATGCCGTCAGCATACGCTGACGGCATGGAACCAGTGCGCGACATTGCCGAGGATGCCGCCAGCACCGACCCCGATGCCGGCCTCCGTGCGGTGGCTGCCCTGCGGGCGCTCACCGAACGGC
>DASZKN010000156.1:0-3794 GCA_035552855.1 Trebonia sp.
GCCCCCGCAGCCGGCCGGACGCGAGCCGGATCGCCCCGGCGACGCCGCCCGGCATCAGCAGCACGAGCGCGACGAACAGCGCGCCGAAGTACACCTGCCAGGTGCTGGCGAAGCTCGACGTGAGGTAGTTGGAAGCGAAAACGTAGATCAGCGCGCCGATCACGGCACCGTAGATCGTGCCGGAGCCGCCGACGATCAGGATCACCAGGGCCAGCCCGGACTGGCTCCAGTCGAACTGCGACGGGCCGATGCCGGCGTTGAGCGCGACGAACGCGACACCGCCGACGGCGCCGATGACCGCCGCGACGGCGAACGCCAGCACCTCGTAGCGCTGCAGCTCGATGCCGATCGACTGCGCCCGTACCCGGTCGTCGCGGATCGCCCGCCAGAAGCCGCCGACCGGGGAGGCGACCAGCCAGCTCAGCGCGAGGTAACTCAGGCAGGCGAGGACGAGCGCGAACAGGTAGAGGCTCTGCCCGCTGCCGAGCAGGCTCAGCCCGGCGATGCGGGGGAGCGGCACGCCGAACAGCCCGACGCCGCCGCCGAGGAAGCCCAGGTGCAGGATGACCGTGTACAGCACCACGCCCATGGCGAGCGTGATGATCGAGAACGCGAGCCCGCCGGCCCGGGTGGCCACGACCCCCAGCAGCAGCGCGAGGACCGCGGCGATCGCAATCGTCGCGGCGAGCGCGGGGATCGCGTCCCAGCCCTGCTGAGACAGGTAGCCGAACGCGTATGCGCCGACCGCCAGCCAGGCGGCATGGCCGAACGGCACCAGCCCGGTGTACCCGACGAGGATGTCCAGTCCCATCACCCAGGTGCCCATCGCGAGCGCGTCGCCGGCCAGCTGCAGGTTGTAGGCCCCGGCGCCGGTGAACGGGAACGCGACGGCGACCGCGAGCACCGCGAGCCCCAGTGCTGCCCGGGAGCGGCGGGCCCGCCCGGACCCGGGTCCCCGCCCGGACGGCAGCGCCTGCCCGGGCCCGGGCAGCCGTGCCGGCCGCACCGTCCTGGCCGTCACGCGATCACCCGGCCCTCGCGGAAGATGCCGGCCGGCCGCGCCAGCAGGATCACGATCACGACCGCGAACGACACCGCGGTGGCGATGTCACCGGACATGAACGTCAGCGCCACGTTGTCGGCGACCGCGACAAGGTAGGCCCCGGCGATCGCGCCGCGGACGCTGCCCAGCCCGCCGATCACCACCGCCAGGAACGCGTCGATCAGGAAGTCGATGTCCATCCCTGGCCGCACCGAGAAGATCGGCCCGGCGAACCCGCCGACCAGCGCGGCGATCCCGGCCGAGGCCGCGAACAGGCCGGTCATCAGCGCCGTGGTGTTGACGCCCAGCAGCCGGGCCATGCTGGCGTTCTGGCTCGCGCCGCGCAGCACGGTTCCGGCGCCGGTCCGGCGCAGCAGGGCCCAGATGCCGACGCTGAGCGCGGTCGCGAGCCCGGCGGCGACGAAGATGAACACGCTCATCCGCTGCCCGTCGACCGGGACCGTCCCGCCGACCGGGCTGCTCATCGTCCGCGTCGCCGTTCCCCACACCACCTGCATCAGGCCGTCGAGCAGGATCGTCAGCCCGAAGGTGGCGAGCAGCGTGCTGATCTCGGTGCGCCCGCGCAGCGGGCGGATCGCGATCCGCTCGATCCCGCCGGCGAACACGGCCACGCAGATCATCGCGAGGACGACGGCCGCCCAGTAGCCGACCGCTCCGCGCAGCGAGTAGGCGACGTACGCGCCGAGCGCGTAGAACGCGCCGATGGCGAAGTTCACCACCCGGCCCAGCCCGAACACCAGCGTCAGCGCGACGGCGACCGCGGCGAGCAGCGACCCGTACAGCCACGCATCGACCAGGTTGACGACCAGCAGCCGGACATCAGCCGCCGGAAACATGGCATCCGTATGAGCTCGCCGAGCCGACCACCGAGCTGGGCGGCATCACGAACAGGACCTTGTTCGCGTAGCTGACGCCGTACTGCGGGCTGGGCAGCTTCTCGAACCTGGTCGCGAACGCCGGCACGTTCAGCTGCCGCCCGCCCGCCTGGACGCTCAGCGGCTGGGTCCAGTACGGCGTCCGGAAGCTCTTCGTGGTCAGCGCCTGCATCAGCGCCCGCGAGTTCGTGCCGGCCGCCTTGATCGCGCTGAGCAGCATCCACGTGTCCGCCATTGCAACGTTCGCCTGTGTGGTCGGCGGATAGTGGTAGGTCTTGTAGAACAGCTCGTTGAACTTCCGGCCGAGCGGGGTCTGGTCGGTGTAGGTCCACGACCCGCCGTACTGCGACAGCACCCTGGTCTTCAGCAGCGCCGCCACCGTGCTGGTGCTCGCGGCGGTGCCGTACCCGGGAATCATGGAGTTCTCCGGGAAGCCGACCGGCCCGACGATCTGCATCTGGCTGTACAGGCCCGCGGCGTTGGCCTGCTGCAGGAACGCCGCGTACTGGACTCCCCACGAGATCGCGACCAGCACGGCGCGGGCGCCGCTGGCCCGCAGTTTCGCGATGTACGGCGCCCAGTCGACGGTCCCGAACGGGGCGATCTGCACTCCGGCCGCCTTGGCGCCGGGGATCGCATCCCAGTAGTGCGCGACGCTCTGGCTCCAGCCGGGGTCGTCCCCGATCACCACCCACTTCTGGCCGATCAGGCCGGGGAACTGCCTGCGCGCGGAGATCGCCATCGCCTTCGCGCTTACCGCCGGTGACGGCGCCCCGTTGATGAACCAGTAGTTGCAGTGCGTCCCGACCACGTCCTGGATGCTGCAGCTGTTCCCGATCATCGGGATCTGGACCCGTCCGGCGACGCTGATCGCGCCCTCGCACTCGCTCGAGGCCATGCCGAGCACGGCCGTCGCGTTGTCCTGGGTCTTCAGCTGGATGATCTTCGCCGCGGTCGTCGAGGCGCTGAAGTTCCCGCCGTCCTGTATGGCGAACTTCACCTGATGGTGGTCGATCGGGCCGAACAGCTTCGCCGCTGCCTCGGAGCCGTTGATGAACTGATCGCCGATCGTCTTCGTCGAGCCCGTCGTGTCGGCGATGATCCCCACGGTGACCGGACCCGACCCCGATGACGTCAGGGCACCGGAGGCGCTCTTCGCGCACCCGGTGAGGAAGATGGCCGCTGCGGCCCCTACTGCCAGGATTGCCCTCGGGCCAGTTCTTGTCAGCATCGTCGCGGTTCTCTAATCTCTAGTTATCCGGCGTATATTATCGGAAATACATTTACATGGTGCGGTTACAACTCGGCCTGCGTCCAATCGAGTTTGTCGAGGGGGCGATAGGTTTCGCCGATCTCACCGCCCGCCAAGCTGCGCCGATGCCGCCGGGACAGGCGAGCCCGCAACGAACGAAGGAGAACGAGGATGTCGCTGAAGTCACTCTTCGAGGACAACCGCAGCGCGATGGCAGCGGACCCGGCGAAGGCCGCCGCCGAGTTCGCGGTTACCGGGAAGCTGGTCGGGCAGACCGAGGTCGCGGTCCGCGCCCGCGGGCACGAGCTCACGGTCGACGAACCGCCAGTGCTGGCCGGCACCGACCTGGGCGCCAACCCGGTCGAGCACGCGCTGATCGCGCTGGCCTCATGCCAGGCGATCACCTACCGGTTCTGGGCGGCGCAGCTCGGGATCGAGCTCGAAAGCGTCGACGTGGTCGCCGAGGGCGATCTCGACCTGCGCGGCTTCTTCGGCGCCGACGACGCTGTCCGGCCCGGGTTCACCGCGGTCCGGCTGAAGGTCACCCCGGCCGGCCCGGAGTCCGCGGAGCGCTACCAGCAGCTCGCCGACGCGGTCGACGCGC
>DASZKN010000157.1:0-21069 GCA_035552855.1 Trebonia sp.
TCCTGTCGAAACTCGCCAAGGACCACGACGTCGAGCTGATCGCCATCGGCAACGGCACGGCCTCCCGCGAGACCGACAAGCTCGCGCTGGACCTCATCAAGCTGCACCCGGACCTCAAACTCACCAAGGTCGTCGTGTCCGAGGCCGGCGCGTCCGTCTACTCGGCGTCGGCCTACGCCAGCAACGAGCTGCCCGACCTGGACGTCTCCCTGCGGGGCGCGGTCTCCATCGCCCGGCGGCTGCAGGACCCGCTCGCCGAGCTCGTCAAGATCGACCCGAAGTCCATCGGCGTCGGCCAGTACCAGCACGACGTCTCCGGCGGCAAGCTGGACCGCTCGCTCGACGCCGTCGTCGAGGACTGCGTGAACGCGGTCGGCGTCGACCTGAACACCGCCTCCAAGCCCCTGCTGTCCCGCGTCTCCGGCATCACCGAGAGCCTGGCCGGGGCGATCGTCGCGCAACGCGACGCCAAGGGCGCGTTCGGCACGCGCGAGGAGCTCAAGACCGTCCCGCGCCTCGGGCCCAAGGCGTTCGAGCAGTGCGCGGGCTTTCTGCGCATCCCCGGCGGCGCCGATCCGCTCGACGCGTCCGGCGTGCACCCCGAGTCATACCCGGTGGTGCGCCGCATCCTCGCGACCACGGGCGCGGAGATGCCCCGGCTCATCGGCAACCCGAGCGTGCTGCGCGGCCTGAACCCGGCCGAGTTCACCGACGACACGTTCGGCCTGCCGACCGTCAACGACATCATCAGGGAACTCGAGAAGCCCGGCCGCGACCCGCGCCCCGAGTTCCAGACGGCGACGTTCGCCGAGGGCGTCCACACGCTCGGCGACCTTGAACCCGGCATGGTGCTCGAAGGCCAGGTCACGAACGTCGCGGCGTTCGGCGCGTTCGTCGACATCGGCGTGCACCAGGACGGCCTCGTCCACGTGTCCGCGATGTCCTACGACTTCGTCTCCGACCCCCGCTCGGTCGCCAAGCCCGGCGACGTCGTCCGCGTCAAAGTCCTATCGGTTGACATCCCCCGCAAGCGGATCTCGCTGACGATGCGACTCGACGACCCCGCTGACGGTGGTCAGCCGGCTGACAGCTCGTCACGAGGCGCGCGTTCCTCCCGCCCCCGAACGCACCGTCCTGACTCCCCGCCATCCCCCTCCGCCGCCCCGGGCAGCGACCGCCGCGGAAGCGGCCCGGGTGACCGCCGTGGCTCCGCCCCAGGTCAAAGCGGTGACCGCCGTGGCCCCGCTCCGGCCAGCGACCGCCGTGGCCCCGCTCCGGCCAGCGACCGCCGTGGCTCCGGCTCCGGCCAGAGTGGTGACCGTCGTGGCTCCGGCCCGGCCGGCGACCGCCGAAGCGGTGCCCCGCGCGACGGCCGCGACGGCCGTGACCGCCAAGGCGGCGGCCGCGACGGACGAGATGGCAACCGCGACGGCCGCGGCGCCGCCGCGCCCGCTAACGGCGCGATGGCCGAGGCGCTCCGCAAGGCTGGCCTCCTGGGCAACGACTCAGGCAGCGGCGGCGGCAAACCCGCCCGCCGCCAGGACCGCCCCTAGCCCGACCCGTAACTTCGGCCTAGCCCCAAGGCCGGTAAGTCTAGGCTCGCCGCCGGAAGGCCGCACCGCCGTCCTCCTCCGCCCGGACCGCGTCTACACGAACCCCGGCCAGTAAGTCCCGGTAGACGTCGCTACGCTAAAGGGCGTGCAAACCGAGCGACGGCTTGTCTCCCTGCCGGACGGGCGAGACATCGATGTCCTGCTAACCGGTCCGGAAGACGGCATCCCGCTGGTCGTGCACGACGGCACGCCAGTCGGCCTGGGGATTTACCCGCCGACGGCGGAAGCCGCCCGCGATCGCGAAATGCGCATGATCATGACCGCGCGGCCCGGCTACGAGGATTCCACGCCGTGCCCCGGCCGCCGGGTCGGCGACGCGGCGGCCGACATCGCGGCCGTGCTCGACGAACTCGGCCTGGACACGTTCGTGACGTACGGCGTCTCGGGCGGCGGCCCGCACGCGCTGGCGTGCGCGGCGAGCCTGCCGGGCCGGTGCCTGGCCGCCGCCTCGGTGGCCGGCGTCGCGCCCTACAACGCCGAAGGCCTCGACTTCCTCGCCGGGATGGGCCCGGAGAACGTCGACGAATTCGGCGCCGCCGTCGAGGGCAGCGAGTCGCTCACCCGTTACCTGGAGCACGAAGCGGCGACGCTCGGCGCGGTGAGCGGCGGCGACCTCGCGAAGGCGTTCGGCGGACTGGTGTCGGACGTGGACAAGGCCGCGCTCACCGGCGACTACGCGCTCAGTCTGGCCGCGCAGCTGCGCGGGGCGGTGCGCAACGGCATCGCGGGCTGGCGGGACGACGACCTCGCGTTCGCCGCCGACTGGGGATTCGACCTGGGCAAGCTGGCCGCCCCCGTGGCCGTCTGGCAGGGCGATCAGGACCGCATGGTGCCGTTCGCCCACGGGCAGTGGCTCGCCGCGCACATCCCGGGCGCCCGCGTGCACCTGATGCCGGGCGAGGGTCACCTGTCGCTCACGATCACCGCGCTGGGCGGCATCCTCGACGACCTCCTCGACATGGCGGGCCTGGCCGCCAGCTGACGTCCTGACCCGCCAGCTGACGTCCTGACCGCCAGCTCACGTCCACCCCGCGGGTACTCATGGCATACTCGCGCGCGTTCACGCCCGCGCCCCGATAGCATCGAGACCAGCAGGCTTTACCCAACCAGCCAAGGAGCCCACCGTGTCCAGCCAGCAGCTTCGGATCACCCTCGCCGGCCGCGAGCATGTGACCGAGGCCGGGACGACGGCGGGCGCCGCCCTCGACGTGCTGCCCGGTGTGATCGCCGCCCGCGTCAACGGCGTGCCGCGTGACCTGACCTACGTGCTGGCCGACGGCGACGAGGTCGAGCCGATCGCGATCGACTCAGACGACGGCCGTGCGATAATGAGGCACTCCACCGCCCACGTGCTGGCGCAGGCCGTGCAGGACGTCTTCCCCGAGGCGAAGCTGGGCATCGGGCCGCCCATCGAGAACGGGTTCTACTACGACTTCGACGTCGCCATCCCGTTCGCGCCCGAGGACCTCAAGAAGATCGAGGCGCGCATGCGCCAGATCGTCAAGCAGGGCCAGCGGTTCGCGCGGCGGGTCGTGACCGAGGACGAGGCCCGCCAGGAGCTCAGCCAGGAGCCGTACAAGCAGGAGCTCATCGGCCTCAAGGGCGCACTCGAAACATCGGGAACCCAGAATGACAACGACGAAGCGGTAGAGGTCGGCGGCCCCGAGCTGACTATCTACGACAACCTGGACCCCAAGAGCGGCGACACCGTCTGGAAGGACCTGTGCCGCGGCCCGCACCTGCCCACCACCAGGAATATCCCGGCCTTCAAGCTCATGCGCTCCGGCGGCGCGTACTGGCGCGGCAGCGAGAAGAACCCGCAGCTTCAGCGCATCTACGGCACCGCGTGGGAGACCCGCGAAAAGCAGGATGAGTACCTCACCATGCTGGCCGAGGCCGAGCGGCGCGACCACCGGCGGCTCGGCACCGAGCTTGACCTGTTCTCGTTCCCGTCGGAGATCGGGTCCGGGCTGCCCGTCTTCCATCCCAAGGGCGGCATCGTCCGCCGCGTGATGGAGGACTACTCCCGCAAGCGGCACGAAGAGGCGGGCTACTCGTTCGTCAACACCCCGCACATCACCAAGGGGCACCTCTTCGAGACCAGCGGTCACCTGCCGTACTACGCCGACACGATGTTCCCGCCGATAGAGCTCGAGGGCAGCGAGTACTACCTCAAGGCCATGAACTGCCCCATGCACAACCTGGTGTTCAAGGCCCGGGGCCGGTCCTACCGCGAGCTGCCGCTGCGGCTGTTCGAGTTCGGCACCGTGTACCGGTACGAGAAGTCCGGCGTCGTGCACGGGCTGACCCGGGTGCGCGGGCTGACCATGGACGACTCGCACATCTACTGCGCGCCCGAGCAGATGGAGGACGAGCTCAAGTCCGTGCTCGCGTTCATCCTCGACCTGCTGCGCGACTACGGCCTCGAGGACTTCTACCTGGAGCTGTCGACCCGCGGTGATTCCGACAAGTTCATCGGGTCCGGCGAGCAGTGGGAAGCGGCGACGCAGACCCTGCGGTCGGTCGCGGAGGATTCCGGCCTCGAGCTGGTGCCCGACCCGGGCGGCGCGGCGTTCTACGGCCCGAAGATCTCCGTCCAGGCGCGCGACGCGATCGGCCGGACCTGGCAGATGTCGACCGTGCAGCTCGACTTCAACCAGCCGGCCCGGTTCGGCCTCGAGTTCCAGGCGGCCGACGGGACGCGGCAGCAGCCGGTGATGATCCACCGGGCGCTGTTCGGGTCGATCGAGCGGTTCATGGGCGTGCTGCTCGAGCACTACGCCGGCGCGTTCCCGCCCTGGCTCGCGCCCGTCCAGGTCGTGGGCATCCCGATCGCGGACGCGCATGTGCCGTACCTGCAGAAGGTCGCCGCCCAGCTGGCCGAGGCCGGCATCCGCGCGGAGGTCGACGCCAGCGACGACCGCATGCAGAAGAAGATCAGGAACGCGCAGCAGCAGAAGGTGCCGTTCATGCTGATCGCGGGCGACGCGGACGCGGCCGCCGAGGCGGTGTCGTTCCGGTACCGGGATGGCTCGCAGAAGAACGGCGTCCCGGTCGCCGAGGCGGTGGCCGAGATCGTGGCCGCGGTCCGCGATCGCGTGCAGGTGTGAGCGTGCCGTCGTCCGATCCTCCTGAACGGTCCATGGTCTCTCCCGATCCGTCCTCCCAGAGTCCCGACATGCCCACCGAAGGATTGCCGGGAGCTGGCATCCCCGACGCCTTCGGCCGGCTCTGGACGCCGCACCGGCTGGCCTACATCCAGGGCGCCGGCAAGCCGACTGGTCCCGGGGCGGACGAAGGCTGCCCGTTCTGTGTCGCGTCGGCGCTCACCGACGAGGAGGGGCTGATCGTCGCGCGCGGCACGCTGGTGTACGCGATCATGAACCTCTACCCGTACAACGCCGGGCACGTGCTGATCTGCCCGTACCGGCACATCGCGGACTACACGGAGCTGACCGGCGCGGAGTCGGCGGAGTTCGCCGCGTACACGGCGCGCGCGATCGCGACGCTGCGCGCGGCGTCGGCCCCGCACGGCTTCAACATCGGCATGAACCTCGGCACGGTCGCCGGCGCCGGCATCGCCGCCCACCTGCACCAGCACGTGGTGCCCAGGTGGGGCGGCGATACCAACTTCATGCCGGTCGTCGGCCGCACGCGCGTCCTGCCGCAACTGGTCGCGGACACGCGCAAGATCCTCGCGGCCGCCTGGCCCGGCGAGTAGCCGTCTACTCCGGCCGCGAGTCGGCCGCGACCTTGGCCGCCAGGTGGTTCGGCAGCGGCTCGTGCCGCAGGTAGCCGCGGGTGAACGAGCCGGTGCCGTGGGAGACCGAGCGCAGGTCGATCGGGTACCGGGTGATCTCGAGTTCCGGCACCTCTGCCCGGATCAGCGTCCGCCCGGTGCCGACCGGCTCGGTCCCGAGCACCCGCCCGCGGCGGCCCGAAAGGTCGGACATGACCGCGCCGACGTACTCGTCCGGCACCAGGATCGACACCTCGTCCACCGGCTCGAGCAGCCGCGGCGACGCCTTCTCGGCGGCGTCCCGCAGCGCGGCCCGGCCGGCCTTCTGGAACGCCATGTCCGAGGAGTCGACCGAGTGCGCCTTGCCGTCGAACAGCGTCACCCGGACCCCGGTCATCGGGTAGCCGGCCAGCACGCCCTGCTCGAGCTGGGCGCGGACGCCCTTCTCGACCGACGGGATGAACTGCCGCGGCACCACGCCGCCCACGATCTTGTCCACGAACTCGAAGCCCGCCCCGGACGGCAGCGGCTCCACCTGGATGTGGCAGATCCCGTACTCGCCGTGGCCGCCGGTCTGCTTGACGTTGCGGCCGAGGCCGCGTGCCTGGCACGACACGGTCTCCCGCAGCGGCACCCGCAGGCTCACCGTGCCCACCGACACGCCGTAGCGGGTCGACAGCCGGTCGAGCAGCACGTCGGCGTGCGCCTCGCCCATGCACCACAGGACAAGCTGGTGCGTCTCGGCGTTCATCTCGAGCCGCATCGTGGGGTCCTCGGCGATGAGCCGCGCGAGCGCGGACGACAGCTTGTCCTCGTCCGCCTTCGACTGGGCGACGATCGCGACCGGCAGCAGCGGATCGGGCATCGTCCACGGCTCCATCAGCAGCGGCTGCTCCTTGGACGACAGCGTGTCGCCGGTCTCCGCCGTGGACAGCTTGGCGACCGCGCAGATGTTCCCGGCCGTGCACTCGGCCAGCGGGCGCTGCTGCTTGCCGAGCGGTGAGGTCAGCGCGCCGACCCGCTCGTCGTCGTCGTGGTCTTCGTGGCCGCGCTCGACCCGCCCGTGCCCGGAGACGTGCACGGTCGCGTCCGGCCGCAGCGTGCCGGAAAAGACCCGGACCAGGCTGACGCGTCCGACATACGGGTCCGATGTCGTCTTGACGACCTCCGCGAGCAGCGGGCCGTCGGGGTCGCACGTGAGCCCGGTCACCGGCTCCCCGGTGACGGAAGTCACCGGCGGCAGCGGGTGCTCGAGCGGCGACGGGAAGCCCCGGGTGAGGATCTCGATGAGCTCGGCCATGCCGACGCGGGACGTGGCGGCGGTCGCGATCACCGGGTAGAAGCTGCCCCGCGCGACGGCCTTCTCCAGGTCGTCGATGAGCACGTCGGTGGAAATCTCCTCGCCGGACAGGTACCGCTCCATGAGCGTCTCGTCTTCGCTCTCCTGGATGATTCCCTCGATCAGCTCGTCGCGGGCCGAGTCCACCCGCGCGGCCTCGGATTCCGGGACCGGCCCGGCCGACCGGGAGTCGCCCGAGTAGTCGTAGAACTGCCGCGACAACAGCCCGGCCAGCCCGCTCGCCCCGGACACCGGCAGGTACAGCGGCAGCACCGAGTCGCCGAACGCCGCCCGGCACGCGTCGAGCGCGGAGCCGAAGTCCGCCCGCTGGTGGTCGATCTTCGTGATCACGACGGCGCGCGGCATGCCGACGGCGGCGCACTCGTCCCAGAGCAGCTGCGTGATCCCGTCCACGCCGTCGGTCGCGGCGACCACGAAGAGCGCCGAGTCGGCGGCCCGCAGGCCGGCCCGCAGGTCGCCGGTGAAGTCCGCGTAGCCGGGCGTGTCGAGCAGGTTGACCGTGATCCCGTCGGCGACCAACGGCGCCGGCGTCAGGTTCACCGAACGCCGCTGGCGGATCTCCACGTCGTCGAAGTCGCAGACCGTGCTGCCGTCCTCGATGCGGCCGGGACGCTGCACCACGCCGGTATGCGCGAGCAGTGCCTCGATGAGCGTCGTCTTCCCCGAACCAGAATGGCCGACCAGCACGACATTCCGTACCCGGCCGGCCGAGCCTGCTTCGCCCGCGGCTGCTGACTGGCGTGCCGCGCCCGTAGTGTCCGTCACTCCCATCGCCTCCTTGCGCTGGATGAGCTGCCGTACCCAAAGCGTGAACCCGACGGCCGCGTTACCACAAGACCCCTAGCGCGAATCCGCGAGGTAGCGAGCAGGTGACGTCGGGAGGAAGCGGGCGGCGACCGCAGTAGGATCTTCGGGTCATGTTGAACTTCCTGCGCCCCGGCATCGCGCGCGTGCTCAACCCCGTCGGGCAGGCGCTCGCGCGCACGCCGGTCACTCCGAACATGATCACGGTCGCGGGCACCGTCGGCGTGTCCGCGAGCGCGCTCGCGCTGTTCCCGATCGGGGAACTGTTTCCCGGCGCGGCCGTGGCCACGGTGTTCGTCTTCACCGACATGCTCGACGGCATGCTCGCCAGGGTGAAGGGCACGAGCGGCCCGTGGGGCGCGTTCCTCGACTCCACGATGGACCGGTTCGCGGACGCGGCGGTCTTCGGCGGCCTGACGATCTGGTTCATGCGCGACCGCAACGTCACGCTGGGGATCGTCACGTTGTTCTGCCTCGCCGTCGGCCTGTGCGTGTCCTATGTCAAGGCGCGTGCCCAGGGCCTCGGACTCAAGTGCGACGTAGGATTGATCGAGCGGCCGGAACGGCTGCTGATCGGCCTGACGTCCGCCGGCCTGTCCGGGCTCGGCGTGCCGTATGTATTGCCCATCGGGCTGTGGGCACTGGCCGCGGGGAGCTTGTTCACGTTGGGGCAGCGAATGCGAGCGGTATATCTGGAAGCCAGGGAAAGCTGAGGTGCGGTGCTTCGGGATCGACTGATCAGCGCGGCGTTCGGGGCGGGCTGGGGGCTGGTGTGCCGGCTCCCCGAGTCGTGGGCCAGGGCGGCGTTCAACTTCGGGGCCGACGTCGCCTGGCGCAAGCAGGGCCACGGGGTGCAGGTCCTCGAGGGCAACCTGTTGCGAGTCCTCAGGGGGGATGGGGGGATCGTCCCCCCGTGGGAGACGGGCAAGGAATTGCGCCACCTGTCCCGTCAGGTCATGCGCTCGTACGCGCGGTACTACCTGGAGGCGTTCCGGCTGCCGGTCATTCCCGCCGAGCGCATCCAGAACGAGTTCGAGGTCAACCGCGCCGACGTGGACCTGGCGCTCGAGCACATGAAGAACGGCCGCGGCGTGATCTTCGCGCTGCCCCACATGGGCGACTTCGAGCAGGCCGGCCTGTGGATGATCCGCAACGGGGCCGGCTCGTTCACCACCGTGATGGAGCGGCTCAAGCCCGAGACGGTGTACGAGAAGTTCCTCAAGTTCCGCGAGGGGCTTGGCATGCAGGTGCTGCCCACGACCGGCGGCCCGAACCCGTCCGGCGTGCTGGCCCGGCGGCTCCGCGCCGGGGAACTGGTCTGCCTCGTGGCCGACCGGGACCTGTCCGACACCGGCATCGAGGTCGACTTCTTCGGGGAGAAGGCGCTGCTGCCCGCGGGCCCGGCGGCGCTGGCGGTGCAGACCGGGGCCGCGCTGATGCCCGTGTCGTGCTGGTTCATCGGCGAGACTGGCTGGGGCGCGCACGTCCACGACGAGCTACCGGTGCCGGAGACCGGCACCCGCCGGGAGAAGATCGCGGCGATGACACAGGCGATGGCCAGCGTCTTCGAGCAGGCGATCAGGGAGCATCCGCAGGACTGGCACATGCTCCAGCGGGTTTTCGTCTCGGATCTGGACCCCGCCCGGCTGGCGGCGTCCCGGGCTAGACAGGCCGTGACGTGATGCGGATCGGGATCGCCTGCCCGTACTCGTGGGACGTGCCGGGCGGCGTGCAGCAGCACATCAGGGACCTCGCCGAGGCGCTGATCGGCCTCGGCCACGAGGTCTCGGTGATCGCGCCCGCCGACGACGACCGGCCGCTGCCGCCATACGTCGTCCCGGCCGGCAAGGCGGTCCCGGTGCCGTACAACGGGTCGGTGGCACGGCTGGCGTTCGGCCCGCTGTCGGCCAACCGGGTGCGGCGCTGGCTGCGGGACGGCAACTTCGACGTCGTGCACGTGCACGAGCCCACCGTCCCGAGCCTGTCGCTGCTGGTCTGCTGGGTGGCGACCGGCGCGATCGTGGCGACCGTGCACACGTCGATGCCGCGCTCGCGGGTGCTGCTGACCGCGCAGCCGTTCCTCCGCAGCGCGCTGGAGAAGATCAACGGGCGGATCGCGGTCTCCGAGGCGGCCCGCACGACGCTGGTCGAGCACCTCGGCGATGACGCCGTGCTGATCCCCAACGGGGTCGCCACCAGGCGGTACCGGTCCGGGATACCGCTGGACGGCTGGCCGGGCGTGGGCGGCGCGATCGGCTTCCTCGGCCGGATGGACGAGCCCCGCAAGGGCCTGGCCGTGCTGCTCAAGGCGTTCGAGACGCTGGCCCCCGAGCGGCCCGGCCTGCGGCTGCTGATCGCCGGCCCGGGCGACGCGGACGAGGCGCGGCACAGGCTGCCCGCCGAGATCAGGGACCGGGCGGTGTTCCTCGGCGAGGTCAGCGAGGAGGACAAGGTCCGCGTCCTGCACTCGGTGGACGTGTTCTGCTCGCCGAACACCGGCGGCGAGTCCTTCGGGATCGTCACCGCCGAGGCGATGGCGGCCGGCGTTCCGATCGTGGCCAGCGACATCGAGGCGTTCCGCGGCGTGCTGCGCGGCGGCACGGCGGGCGAACTGTTTCCCGTCGGCGACCCGGCCGCCCTGGCCGCGGCGGCGGGCCTGCTGCTCGACGATCCCGCCCGCCGGGCCGAGCTGTCCGTGGCCGCGCTGGCGGCGGTGGCCGCGTACGACTGGGACGTCGTGGCGCGGGACGTGCTGAGCGTGTACGAAACCGTTGTGCTCGGCCGGGATCCGGTCGAGGTCGTCCGATAACCGGGGACTGAGCTTTCCGTGCTGTGGACTTACATCGTCCTGATCGTCTTGTTCATCGTGGTCAGCGGCGTCTACGTGTCGTGGCGGGCCGGCCGCCTGGACCGGCTGCACAACCGGGTGGAAGCCGCCCGGATCGCGCTCGACCTGGCGATGGTCCGCCGCGCGTCCGTCGCGTTCGAGCTGGCGTCCTCCGGCCTGCTCGACCCGGCCACGAGCCTGCTGCTCACCGACGCGGTGCGGCGCGCGCGCGAGGCGGACCCGGGGGAGCGCGACCTCGCCGAGAGCGACCTGACCCGGGCGCTGCGCGCGACGTTCGAGCAGCCCGGCTTCCGGTCCTCGCTAAACCAGGACGGGGCCGCGGAACTGGTCACGGAGGTGGAGGCCGCGTCGCACCAGGTCTACATCGCGCGCAAGTTCTACAACGACGTGGCCGCGCGGACGCTGGAAGCGCGCCGCCGCCCGCTCGCCCGGACGTTCCGCCTGTCCGGCAACGCCCCGCAGCCGGAGTTCTTCGAGATGGACGACGCCCTGGCGGAAGCCGACGGCCGCTAACGCCCCCGTCTCCCCGCTGCGGCAAGCCGAGTCTCACCGGTCCCGTCTGTCCCAGCAAGGCGAAGGCTCGCATCAGGAACCACGGGCAAGAGCCATGTCAAGCCCCGGCCACCACGGCGCCCCGCCACCGCCCTCCGTGGGCGCGCCGGCGGACCGCATAGCATGGAGGGGATACACCACTACGGGAGGTTTTCGAATTGTCCAGCACTCCTTCGGCTACGGCCGCGGAAACCGGGACCGCACGGGTCAAGCGCGGCATGGCCGAGATGCTCAAGGGCGGCGTCATCATGGACGTGGTGACGCCCGAGCAGGCCAAGATCGCGGAGGACGCCGGCGCGGTCGCCGTGATGGCGCTGGAACGAGTGCCCGCTGACATCCGCGCGCAGGGCGGTGTCGCCCGCATGAGCGACCCGGACATGGTCGAGTCGATCGTCAGCGCGGTGTCGATCCCGGTCATGGCCAAGTGCCGCATCGGGCACTTCGTCGAGGCCCAGGTCCTGCAGTCGATCGGCGTCGACTACATCGACGAGTCCGAGGTGCTCACGCCCGCCGACGAGGCCCACCACGTCGACAAGTGGAAGTTCACCGTGCCGTTCGTCTGCGGCGCGACCAACCTGGGCGAGGCGCTGCGCCGGATCGCCGAGGGCGCCGCGATGATCCGCTCCAAGGGCGAGGCCGGCACCGGCAACGTGGTCGAGGCCACCCGGCACATGCGCGCGCTGTCGGGGGAGGTCCGCCGGCTGGCCGGGCTGGCGCCCGAGGAACTGTTCACCGCCGCGAAGGAACTCCGGGCGCCGCACGACCTCGTGGCCGAGGTGGCCGCCGCCGGCAAGCTGCCCGTGGTGCTGTTCACCGCCGGCGGGATCGCGACCCCGGCCGACGCGGCGATGATGATGCAGCTTGGCGCCGAGGGCGTGTTCGTCGGCTCGGGCATCTTCAAGTCCGGCGACCCCGCCAAGCGAGCGGCGGCGATCGTCAAGGCCACGACGTTCCACGACGACCCGGACGTGATCGCCAAGGTCTCGCGCGGTCTCGGCGAGGCGATGGTCGGCATCAACCTCGACACGCTGCCGTCCGAGCAGCACTACGCCAGCCGCGGCTGGTAAAGCACGGGAGACGCGTGCGCCGGCGGCGGGAAGTTCATCCGCCGCCGGCGTGTTCTATTAGCCAGACCTCGTAACGCCGCGGCGGTGACGCCTGCCCGCCGGGCGCGGGGCGCGGGGCAGGTGCTTTCCGGGGAGGAGTCCAGGTTGTCGGATATCGGGGTGCTCGCCTTGCAGGGCGATGTGCGGGAGCACGTCCGCGCGATCGGGGAAGCGGGCGCGCGGGCCGTGCCCGTGCGGCGCCGCGCGGAACTCGAGGCCGTGGACGGGCTGGTGATCCCGGGCGGGGAGTCGACCACGCTGTGGCGGCTGGCGGTGGCCTTTGACCTGCTGGATCCCCTGCGCAAGCTGATCGCCGGCGGGCTGCCCGCGTTCGGCTCGTGCGCCGGCATGATCATGCTGGCGGACCAGATCGTCGACGGGGTCGCGGGGCAGGAGACGCTCGGCGGCATTGACATGACCGTGCGGCGCAACGCGTTCGGCCGTCAGGTCGACTCGTTCGAGCGGGAGGTGCCGATCGCCGGGGCGCCGTTCCACGCGGTGTTTATCCGGGCGCCCTGGGTCGAACGCATCGGGTCAGCGGTATCCGTTCTCGGCGAGGACAACGGTAGGATCGTCGCCGTCCGGCAGGGCGCGTTGCTCGCCACCGCGTTCCACCCGGAACTGACTCCGGACCGGCGCGTACACGAGCTTTTCGTATCAATGGTGAAGGGAAACACATGAGCGGCCACTCCAAGTGGGCCACCACCAAGCACAAGAAGGCGGTGGTGGATGCCAAGCGCGGCAAGCTGTTCGCCAAGCTGATCAAGAACGTCGAGGTGGCCGCCCGGACCGGCGGCGGCGACCAGTCCGGCAACCCGACGCTGTTCGACGCCATACAGAAGGCCAAGAAGAGCTCCGTGCCGAGCGACAACATCGACCGCGCCCTCCGGCGCGGTGCCGGCCTGGAGGCGGGCGGGGCGCAGTACGAGAACATCACGTACGAGGGGTATGCCCCGGGCGGGGTCGCGGTGCTCGTCCAGTGCCTGACCGACAACCGGAACCGCGCGGCCTCCGACGTGCGCGTCGCGTTCACGCGCAACGGCGGCTCGATGGCGGACCCCGGCTCGGTCTCGTACCTGTTCAACCGCAAGGGCGTGATCATCGTCAACAAGACGCCCTCGCTGAGCGAGGACGACGTGCTGACCGCGGTGCTGGACGCGGGGGCCGAGGAGGTCAACGACCTGGGCGAGTCGTTCGAGGTGGTCTCCGAGCCGGGCGACATGGTGGCGGTGCGCAAGGCCCTGCAGGACGCGGGCATCGACTACGAGTCCGCCGACGCGGCGTTCGTCCCGAGCATGGAGATCGACCTGGACGAGGACCACGCGCGCAAGGTCTTCCGGCTGATCGACCAGCTCGAGGACTCCGACGATGTCCAGGACGTCTACGCGAACTACAACGTCTCCGACGACATCATGGAAAAGATCGAGGCGTGACGCGCCCGCCAGCCATCGGCGCTGTCGGCGTGCGGCCAGCCATCGGCGCTGTCGGCGTGCGGCCAGGGATCGGCTTAATCCGTCCGTTCGCCAGCCGCCGTAAGCTATTTATCGAATAGCTGCCCGAACCTTTCGTGATCATTGGGCAGCCGCCTTGAAAGCCGGCGATATCCACCCTCGGTAGTCGAGAATGGTCGGCTTCCAGTACCGGAGTGATTTTCCGGGGTTCGGCTGCCTTAAAGTGGGCGATCGTGACAGACGTGGAGATCAGGCCGCTCGGGCCGGACGACGACATGGACGCGCAAGTCGACCTCGGGCAGCGCGCGTACGGCGCGGCGACGCCCGCCGTCTGGGCAGACTGGCGCGAGAGGGCCGCCGCGCTCGTCAGCGACGGCGCCTTCCTCGGCGCGTTCGTCGCCGGGCGCCCGGTCGGCGCGGCCGCGTTCCACGACATGCGCCAGTGGTGGCATGGCAAGCCGATGCCGATGGCCGGCGTGTCGAGCGTGAAGATAGCGCCGGAGTTCCGGGGCCGCGGGCTCGGCCGGCGGCTGATGACCGAACTGCTCAACCTGATCGCCGCGCGCGGCTATCCCGTGTCCGCCCTCTATCCCGCCACGATGCCGGTCTACCGCTCGCTGGGCTGGGAACTCGCCGGCGGCCGCTACCAGATGGCCGTCCCGTCGCGGGAACTGCGCGCGCTCCTGGCGCCGGACGACGCCGCGACCCCCGTCGACGCCACGCCGCTGGCCACGGCGACTAGCGACGCGGTGGAAGTGCGGCGGGCCACGCCGGGTGACGCGGCCGCCGTGACCGCGGTCATCGGCGAGGCGCACGCGGCCACCCACGCGAGCGGCCCGCTGACGTGGAACAACACGGAAGTTGAGGGCTGGCTGGCGCGGGACGACCTGTACACGTACCTGGCCGCGGACGGTTTCCTCGCCTACCGGTGGCACAACGATGATCGGGACCTCCACGTCGACCGGCTGGTCGCCGCCTCCCCGGCGACGTACCGCGCGCTGTGGTCGGTCGTGGCCTCGCACTCGTCCACGGCCGGCACCGTCCACGGCCGGTTCGCCCCTGACGACCCGCTACCGTGGCTGGTCCGCGAACGCGACGTCGCGATCACGAAGCGGTCGATGTGGATGCTGCGCGTGGTCGACGCGCCCGCCGCGATCGCGGCGCGCGGCTTCCCTCCGGCCATGTCGTGCAGCGTGCCGCTGGTCGTCACCGACGCGATCCGCCCGTCGAACAGCGGCCGCTGGGAGCTGACCGTCGCCGACGGCCAGGGCGCGCTGACCATGTCAGCCGGGGGTCCGGGGGCGGCGCCCAGCACGCTGACGATGGGCGCGCGCGGCTTTGCCGCCCTCTACGCGGGCACGCCGGTCGCCGCGCTGAAGTTCGCGGGGCTGGCCGCCGGCGGATCACCGTGGACGGACGCCGTCCTCGACGCCGCGTTCGCGGGGACAGGCTACCTGCTCGACGACTTCTGACGCGCCGGGGGGCGCGCTGGCCGACACGTCGGCGGCCGCGCCGGCCGACACGCGACAGCTCGCCGGCGCCGGAGCACGACAGCGGCACGTCCCGGGCGGTAAGTTCGAGACCAGCAACGAACAGGTGTTCGCCGGCCCCGGTAAGCGGTCGCTGGCCTGACGATCGGATGGTGCCAGTCGTGCCCCCCTACGCCGCCCGCCCGGCCGCCCGCGTGTTCGGCGTGGACCCCGGACTGACCAGATGCGGTCTCGGCGTGGTCGAGGGCGTGCCCGGCCGGCCCCCGAAGCTGGTGGCCGTCGGCGTCGTCCGTACCGCGGCCGACGACGACATCGCGACCAGGCTGCTGGCGATCGAGACCGAGATCGAGCGCTGGCTAACCGAGTACCGGCCGGACACGGTCGCCGTCGAGCGCGTGTTCAGCCAGCACAATGTCCGCACGGTGATGGGCACGGCGCAGGCCGGCGCGGTGGCGATCGTCTGTGCCGCGCGGCGCGGACTGCCGGTCGCGCTGCATACGCCGAGCGAGGTCAAGGCGGCGGTGACCGGGAACGGCCGCGCCGACAAGGACCAGGTGACGACGATGGTGACGCGGCTGCTGCGGCTGGCGGACCCGCCGAAGCCGGCGGACGCCGCCGACGCGCTCGCGCTGGCGATCTGTCACTTGTGGCGCAGGCCGGCGGCGCCGCTGGTCACAGCAAGCCGTTGATAACAGCAACAGGAGGGGCCAGATGATCGCGCACCTGAACGGCATGGTGACCGGGGTCAGCCCAGACGGAGCCGTCATCGAGGTGGGCGGGGTCGGGCTGCGTGTGCAGTGCACCCCGGACACCCTCGCCGGCCTGAAGCCCGGCGAGCTGGCCATCGTCCAGACGAGCATGGTCGTGCGGGAGGACTCGCTGACGCTGTTCGGCTTCGGCAGCGAGGACGAGCGGAACATCTTCGAGCTGCTGCAGACCGCCAGCGGGGTCGGCCCGCGGCTGGCGCTCGCGATGCTGGCCGTGCACTCGCCCGACGCCCTCCGCAAGGCCGTCGCGAATGAGGACCTGAACGTGCTCACGATGGTGCCCGGCATCGGGAAGAAGGGCGCGCAGCGGATCGTGCTCGAGATGAAGGACCGCCTGGGCGCGCCCGGCGATTTCGCGGCGAGCAGCGCGGGCCAGCCGAGGTCGGCGGCGGCGGGCTGGCGCGAACAGGTCCAGTCTGGCCTGGTCAACCTCGGCTGGTCGGCGCGCGACGCGGAGCAGGCCGTCGCCGCGGTCGAGGCCGAGTCCGACGGCGGCGCGGTGCCTGACGTGGCCACCGCGCTGCGCGCCGCCCTGCGGAAGCTCAGCAAGCAGTGACCGGGCCAGACGACTTCCTCAGCCGGGCCGAGGCGGCCGAACTCGACCGCCGCGCGGGAACGGCCGACGCGGGAACGCCCGACGCGGACGCGGACGCGGGCGGCACGGCGGGAACGGGCGGCGCGGGCGGCGCGGGCGGCATTAGCGCGGACGCCGACCGTGTCGTCTCTCCGCTCGCCGAGAGCGACGAGAAGGCGATCGAGACCGCGCTGCGCCCCAAGCGGCTTGACGACTTCGTCGGCCAGGCGCGGGTCAGGGAGCAGCTGTCCCTGCTCCTGAAGAGCGCCCTGCGCAGGCAGCGGCCGCCGGACCACGTGCTGCTGTCCGGCCCGCCCGGCCTCGGCAAGACCACGATCGCCATGATCATCGCCGCGGAACTGGGCGCGCCGCTGCGGCTCACGAGCGGGCCTGCCATCGAGCGGTCCGGCGACCTCGCGGCCGTGCTCTCTACGCTGCAAGAGGGCGAAGTCGTGTTCATCGACGAGATCCACCGGCTGGCCCGCCCCGCCGAGGAAATGCTGTACCTCGCGATGGAGGACTTCCGCGTCGACATCGTCGTCGGCAAGGGCCCGGGCGCGACGGCCATCCCGCTCGACATCGCCCCGTTCACCCTGGTCGGCGCCACGACGCGGGCCGGGCTGCTGCCGGCGCCGCTGCGCGACCGGTTCGGCTTCACGGCCCACCTCGACTTCTACCAGCCCGAAGAGCTCGGCGTCATCGTCCGCCGCTCCGCCGGGCTGCTGGGCGTCCGCATCGACGACGGCGGCGTCGAGGAACTCGGCAGGCGCTCGCGCGGCACGCCGCGCATCGCCAACCGGCTGCTGCGCCGGGTCCGCGACTACGCCGAGGTCCGCGCCGACGGGGTCGTCACGCGCGAGATCACCCGGACCGCGCTCGAGCTCTACGAGGTGGACGAGATAGGCCTCGACCGCCTGGACCGGGCGGTGCTCGACGCGCTGATCCGCCGGTTCGGCGGCGGCCCGGTCGGCCTGTCCACGCTGGCGGTGGCCGTGGCCGAGGAGGGCGAGACCGTCGAGGTCGTCGCAGAGCCGTTCCTGGTCCGCAACGGGCTGCTCGCCCGCACTCCTCGCGGGCGCGTCGCCACAAGAGCGGGCTGGGAGCACCTGGGCCTCACGCCGCCTCCGGCTACCGACAGTCAAACCCTTTTTGACTGAACGCACCGTGCTGACTGCTCACCTGTCCGCGATCTCACGGTTTCCCATGTAACGATCACGACTGGAAACCTCGTAGGGTGTAGTTGCGTTTTTCATTTCGCCGCTACACTGCGCAGGTTGGCAGTGACCGTCATCTACATGGCGGTGCCGGCCCGCTAGCGGAAGTCAACTGGAAGGAAGCCCCGGTAATGGGGAATTACGTACTAGCCGCGACGAGCAAGTCGTCGGGCGGCTTCAGCGCTACTGAGCTGATTCTGATCCTGGTCGTCATCGTCGGCTTCTACATGCTGATGATCAGGCCGCAGCGTAAGCGCCAGCAGAAGGCCCAGCAGCGGCAGAACTCCGTTCGGCCGGGCGCCCGCGTCCGTACCACGGCCGGCATGTACGCGACGGTCGTCGCGGTCGATGACGAGGCCGGCGACGTCGTGCTCGAGGTCGCGCCGAACGTCGAGGTCCGCTACACGAAGCGCGCGATCATGGACGTGGTCAGCCCGTCCGAGGAGCCGGAAGAGACCGAGGAGCCGGAAGCGGACGAGACCGCTGGCTCTTACGAGGAAACCGAGTACGACGAGGCCGAGTACGACGAGGCCGGGCACGACGAGACCTTGTCCGCGGAAAACGTGGACGACGAGACCGCGGATGAGTCCGTGAACGGCTTCCACGGCGTCACCGAGACCGGCCTCGGTCACGAGGAGCCCACGGCGGAGGCGAAGACCGAAGAATCCGCCGGCACCACAAAGGACTGAAGCGCGTTACCGCTGCGAGCTCTTAGAGGCAGGAAAATTGGCACCCCCGAGAAGAAGCGGCGCGCGCCCGGGCCGTGCGCTCGCCGTGCTGGTCGCGCTGGTCCTGGTCATGCTGATCGGGATCCTGGGCAAGGACACGTTCAGCCCCGGCAACTGGCACAGCAGGTTCAAGGTCGGTCTCGGCCTCGACCTGTCGAGCGGCACCCAGGTCGTGCTGCAGGCGCAGACGCCCAACGGCAAGCCCCCGTCGGCCGGGGACATGAGCCAGGCGATTTCCGTCATCCAGTCCCGGGTGGACGGCACCGGCAACTCCAACGCGCTGGTGCAGCAGCAGGGCTCGAACCTGATCAACGTGTCGGTGCCCGGCAAGGGCTCGCAGGAAACGATCAACCTCATCAGCTCCACGGCGCAACTGCGGTTCCGCCAGGTGCTGCTCGAGCAGCCCTATACGGGCTCGTCGACCCCGTCGTCGAAGTCGGGCGGCAAGGCGACCCCGTCGGCAACCCCATCGGGCACCGCGTCGGCTAAGCCGTCCAGTTCCGCGTCCCCGAAGTCGGCCGCCAGCGCCACCACCAAGGCGTCGACGTCCGCGCTGATCGTCAGGGACAGCGCCAAGCCCACGGCAACCGCCTCGGCCAAGGCAGGCGCCACCTCTAAGGCGGCCGCGACGCCCACGGCGACGGCCTCGCCGGGCGCTAGCCCGTCGGCGGCCTCCGGCGCGTCCGGTAGCCCGGGCAAGGTCAACGCGGCCACGATGAAGCTGTTCAACAAGCTGGTGTGCAAGCCGGGCCCGAACTCGACCACGGTCAACGACAGCTGGAAGAACACCGTCGGGTACACACCGCAGAAGTCGCAGTGGGACGTGGTCGGCGACCAGATCGTCTCCTGCGATGCCTCCGGCAACAAGTACGTTCTCGACAAGGCCGTGTTCACCGGCCAGGACGTGACGGCGGTGCAGCCGGGCCTGCAACAGAACAGCTCCGGCTGGGTCGTGAGCATCACGCTGAACGCTAAGGCGACCAAGGCGTGGGGCACGCTCACCACCAACCAGTACAACAGCTACTTCAGCCAGGCCAGCACCAACCCGAACGACGCGACCCTCGACTCGAACGCGGTCGTGCTCGACGGCGACGTGATCACGGCCGCCGAGACGCAGTCGCCGCTGACCGCCGGCCAGTTCGAGATCAACGGCGGCAGCACCGCGTTCACTCAGCAGTACGCGAACTACCTGTCGAACGTGATCAAGTTCGGCCAGCTGCCGCTGACGTTCACCCAGCAGAGCGTCAGCACGATCTCCCCGTCGCTCGGACACGACTCGCTGGTCGCGGGCCTGCTCGCGGGGCTCATCGGGCTGATCCTCGTGGTCATCTACCTGTTCGTCTACTATCGCGGCCTCGGCATCGTGTCGGTCTCCAGCCTGCTGATCGCGGGCTTGCTGGCCTACCTCGGCGTGGTGCTGCTGAGCCTGTACCAGGGCTTCACGATGGAGCTCGCGGGCATCGCCGGCCTTGTCGTGGCGATCGGCATCACCGCCGACTCGTTCATCGTGTTCTTCGAGCGATTGCGGGATGAGGTCCGGGACGGCAAGCCGCTGCGCCCGGCGGTGGAGAGCGGCTGGAAACGCGCCCGGCGGACGATCCTGGTGTCCGACACCGTGTCGTTCCTCGCGGCCGTCCTGCTGTACTACTTCGCGACCAGCGAGGTCCAGGGCTTCGCGTTCACGCTGGGCATGACCACGCTGATCGACGTGGTGGTGGTGTTCCTGTTCACCAAGCCGATGGTGACGGTGCTCGCCGGGACGAAGTTCTTCGGCAACGGCCACCGCTGGTCCGGGCTGGATCCCAAACGCCTGGGCGCCAAGTCGCCGTGGCGGTCCGGCGTGCGGCGAACGGTCCGCACTCATCGCACCACGGCCGGCCCGCGGGCGGGCTCGGCCTCCAGGACCTCCTCGACCAGCCCCAAGGAGGCATGATGGCCCTCTTCGGCGACGTTCCCGGGCGGCTCTACCGCGGCGAGATGTCCGTCAACATCGTCCGCCGCCAGAAGCTGTGGTACGCGATCTCGGGCCTGATCCTGGTCATCAGCATCGTCGCGCTGCTGGTCCGCGGCCTGAACTTCAGCGTGGATTTCAAAGGCGGCGCGGTCTTCCAGTTCCCCGCGACCTCGTCGTCGGCGACCGTCCAGGGACAGATCTCGCGGCTCGTCACCAGCGCGGGCGGCGGCAGTTCGACCGTGCAGCACGTCGCCAGCCACCTGGGCTCCGGTCAGTGGCAGATCCAGACCGGGGTGCTGAACTCGGCGCAGACCAACGCGGTCGAGAACGGGCTGGAGAAGACATTCAACGTCGCGCCCAAGGACCTGGTCGTGAACCAGGTCGGGCCGACGTGGGGCGGCATGATCACGGACAAGGCGCTCGAGGCGCTGATCATCTTCCTCGTCGTGATCGTGATCTACCTGTCGGTCGCGTTCGAGTGGAAGATGGCGGTCGCCGCGTTCATCGCGCTGCTGCACGACATCGTGATCACGGTCGGCGTGTACGCGCTGGTCGGCTTCTCGGTCAGCCCGACGTCGGTGATCGGCCTGCTGACGATCCTCGGTTATTCGCTGTACGACACGGTGGTGGTGTTCGACAAGGTCCGGGAGAATACCGCCGGCCTGACGACATCGGCGCGGTCGACCTACAGCGACGCGGCGAACCTGGCGCTGAACCAGACCCTGGTCAGATCGCTGAACACGTCGCTGACCGCGCTCATCCCGGTCGCGTCGATCCTGTTCATCGGCGGCGGCCTGCTCGGCACCGGCACGCTGAACGACCTGTCGCTCGTGCTGTTCGTCGGCATGCTGTCCGGCACGTACTCCTCG
>DASZKN010000158.1:0-21921 GCA_035552855.1 Trebonia sp.
GGTGATGCTCGCCGTCACCGGCCCCGGCCAGGGCCCGTGGCTCCTGCTGCACAAGGCCTCGTTCATCTTGTGGTTCTGCGCGATGGCGATCCACGTGCTGGCTTATGTTCCGCGGCTGCCCAGGCTGCTCGCCGCCGAGGCGCGCGGCACGACCGAAACGCGCGGCACCAGCGGCGCCCGCCGGGCGGCGGAGATTCTCGGCGGGCGCGGCCCCCGGCTGGCGCTGCTGCTCGCCTCACTGGCCGCCGGCCTGGTGATCGCCCTGCTCACCGTGCATCTCGCGGGCCAGTGGGGGCCGGCCGGCGGCTACGTCAAAATCCAGCGCTGAGGGGGCCTCGCGGGACGACTGAACTGGCTGCGGGCCGCCGTGCTCGGGGCCAGCGACGGGATCGTGTCGGTGGCGGGCATCGCGATCGGAGTGGCGGGGACCACCACGGCCCGCGGCCGGCGCGCTTGGCATGGCCTTCACCTACGCATCGGGCGCCTGTTCGGCACCGCCATTCACTAAGGGGGCCAGTGGCGGATCGCGGTCCGTGCCCGCGAGGGACAGACCAATACCGAGATCGGCGCGGAGTTCTTCCTCAGCCCGCGCACTGCCGAATGGCACCTGCGCAAGGTGTTCGCGAAGCTCGGCATCACCTCGCGCAGGCAGCCGCAGCACGCGCTGGCGGCCAGCCAGGTCCCCTCACCGCGGCGGGAACTGCCGCACTCGCCCCGGACCGGTGTTCGCAGCTGACTTAGCGGCCATTCCGCGCTCCCTGTCCATGACCATTAATAAAACGCAAAGAGGCCTAGCCGGGGCGACAAGGCCGGGCTTACGGTGGAAGCCCCGTTAGGACGGTTTCTGTGTATTGTGCATACCAGGCGATCGTTCCCGGCGTAGCAGGCTCGATTGGCAGGTGGTGCTCATGTCCGGCGGTGACGTACAGGACCTGCCGGCACCGTCGGCGCCAGCAGCCTCGCCGGAAGCGATGACGGAGTTCGCTTGTTACGTCGTGAACCGGCTGTTCTCGGTCGGACTGAGCTTGGAAAGCGCCCACAGCATCGTCGGGGACGGCCCGGCCGAGAACCGGATTGCGGCCGCCACCGCGGAGATAGACCAGCTGATCAGGGACGTTCGGGTCACGCTGCTCGAGATCACCGGTGATCCGCGGGCATCACTGAATTACCGCATGGCGCGGACGGCGCGTGCGTTGCAGGCGAGGGCGCTGGAAGCCGCCGCGCTGCTCGAGCACCGGGCCGCCATCGCCAGACGGCCCTCGCCGCTGGACTATCCGGCCGAGATCAAGCGCTGGCAGGCCTTCGCCCGCCAGGCGGAGCAGATGGCCAGCCGCTTGGAACAGCCGCCGTGACCATGACGTCAGGCCGGCGGCCCGTCAGGCCGGCGGCCGTAAGGGACCGGGCGCGCCGCCGTTCTCCTGGCTACGGAAGCGGACCCCGGTGATCATCGCGGGGCGAATGCGGATCACCTGGTCCATGTCTCCGCCCAGCCATGACGTCAGCAGCTGCTGGTAGCGGGCCACCTCGCCAGGGTCGGGAACCAGGTGCGCGGTACCGGTGACCACCACGCTCCAGCCCGCCTGGCTGACCGGGTCGATGTGGTCGGCCTGGTACGCGACCACCACGCCGCGGGCGTTATCGGCCGCGGAGACCACCGTCGCGCTGGCGTGGCTGCGGATGAGGATGTGGCCGTCGTCGAGGACGTGGTTGACCGGCCGGATGGCGGGCATCGCGTGCCGGGTGAACACGATCCTGCCCATGGGTACGCTGCCCAGCAACCGCAGCGCCTGGCCGCGGTCAATCTCGGCCATCTCCCGCTGCCCGGGGCTCATCGGCTCCCGTTCCTTCCCGCGTGGACGCATTAGCCGCGTCGCCGGGGACTCGCGCCGCCCCCGTGCCTGCGAAACGTATTCTGCTCCCGGATGGACCGATGCCGGCTAGGGACGAAAGTCCCGTTTTTCACTGGTGCTTGACGACGGTCAGCAATACGACCGAATCGGCCTTGGCGGTCAGGCTGTGCGGGGCGTCCGGGAGCACGAGCAGGTCGCCGTCCCGGCCGTCCCACGAGTCCGGGCCGGCCGCGCTCGCCTGCCTGCCCCGCGATCACTGTCCGCCCGCTCCGTCGCGGCTGTCCCGGCTTTCGCTCCTGTCCCTCCTGTGATCACCTCGCCTGTCTCAATGGCCTCACAGGACGTGAACCAAAGGGCTTAACGCCTTTGTTGGTTGGTAAACCGCGTTGCAATCGTTTGTGAGCAACGAATAAAGGCGTAAAGCCGGAAAACCAGGGCCGAACGGCCGAACGGCACCGCTAGCGGAAGGCCAGTAAGTTAAGCGGTTTGCTCGCTTGTCAAGGCGTGCCGGCTGGCGTCAAGGCAGCGGCCGGGACCCTGCCGCATTCCAGCAACATGCGTCCGGCGGACGGCGCCACGCCTGGCGGCCGCCGGGTACGACAGCGCCGGCAGCGGAACGTCCGTGGCGCGGCCGGGAACCGTACCACGGACGTTCCTTAGTGCCTGCCGTTCGCGCTAGCTGCGCGGACGCTTGCGGCCGTCGTCGATCTCGACTTCTTCGCGGCGGACGGTCTCATTGACCTCGCGGTTCTCCTGGACCGTCTCGGTGTCCAGGCTGACCCGCTCGACCGGGACCGTCTCCTTGGCCACGACCGGCCGCTCCTCGTGCAGGATCACCTCGCGTTCCTCGTCGCCGATCTCGGTGCCCGTGCGCGCCTCGCCGGGCTTGACGGGCTCCCGCGTGACGCGTACCTCTTCGCGCCGGACCGGCACGGTGATCTGCTCCTGCGAGGTCACGACGTGCTTCCGCAGCCGTACCCGGCCTGCCTCGGCGGTCTCGGTGCCGGCCCGCAGGCGCTCCTCGGACCGGAGCACCGACCGGCGTCCCCGTTCGTCGTCCGCGGGCTGACCCGCCCCCTGACGGCCGGCGCCGGCGTACTCCGACCGGGCCGTCGCCTCGCGTTGCATATCGGCGGGCGTGGGTCGCGCCGCGTCGCGGCCCATCTCCGCGCGCTGCGTCGGCACCCCGTCGCTGCCCGTCCCGGCCCGGCCGCCACCGCGGGCGGCGCCGCCTGCCGTGAGCCCGTAGTGCCGGTACAGTTCCGCGGTCTCGGTATCGGACAGGTGGCCGTCCTCGTCGATCCGCGGCGCGTCCTTGACCTCGTCCTTGTGGACGGCGACGTGCAGCCCCTTCTCGTCTGCCTCGGCGCCGTGCAGCGGCACGAAGGACTCCTTGGTGCCGAACAGGCCTGTCTTAACCGTGATCCACTCCGGCGCTCCGGTCTCGTCGGACTGGTAGATCGTGCCCGCGGTGCCGATCTTGTTTCCCTCGGCGTCGTAGACGTGATGACCGATCAGGCTGGTGAGATCCTGATACGTGGTGCTGCCTTCATACCCCGTACTCATCTTGTCCCCCTGTTGCTTGCGGTCTGACGTCCGGTTTTTGACGTCCTGTGTTCGTTGGGCTACCCGTAGTGAGGGACCTAAACGTGGCGCCCGGACGGCTACCCGGCGGCCGCCATCTCCCGGAGTTGGGCCAGGGCGTCGCGTGCGATCTGCTGGAAAGGTGTCTGGTCCGGGTCGCCGACCCAGTGCTCGAAGGCGACGTGCATGACGCTCACACCGGTGTGAGCGGCCAGGGCGGCGGCGGTGTCGCCGATTTCCCGGGCGCGCAGCGCCCCGGCCATCGCGGTGGCCAGTGACGCGGCTTTGATCAGTTCACGTTCCCGCAGTTCACGGCTGGAGGCGATGATGCGGTACCGCGGAGCGGCGAACTCGCGGACCTCCTCGAACGCCGCGGCGGCGGCGTCCAGTGCGGCGCCGATCAGCGCGAGCGCCGAGCCGGCGGGGGGAGCGGGAGCGGTTTCGATGGCGGCCACCATCTGCTGCTCGAGCAGTTCCGAGCCCCAGAACAGCACCTCCCGCTTGTCCGTGAAGTAGCGGAAGAACGTTCGCTTCGTAAGCCCCGCGCGTTCCGCGATCTCCGCGACGGTTGTCTCCTCGTAGCCGCGCTCGCCGTAGAGGGCCAGGGCCGCCTCCTGCAACCGCGCTCGTGCATCCGGCTGCCATCTGCCCATGCACCAAGATTAGCCGATGTCACCCGGTGTCATCTACGTGATAGTGTAATGGCACCAGGTGACATCACTCGTTCTGGAGGTTTTCTCATGCGTGTTTTCGTGACTGGCGCGTCCGGGCACATCGGCTCGGCGGTCGTGCCCGAACTGCTGGCGGCCGGGCACCAGGTCGTGGGGCTGGCGCGCTCGGACAGCGCGGCCGCGGCCCTGAAAGCCGCCGGCGCTGAGGTCCGGCGCGGCGACCTGGACGATCTTGACGGGCTGCGCGCCGCCGCCGCGGCGGCCGACGGGGTCATCCACCTCGCCTTCAAGCACGACCTGATGGGAGCGGGCGACTTTCCCGCCGCGGTCGCCGCCGACCTCGCCGCCATCAAGGCGCTCGCCGTGGCGCTCGAAGGGACCGATAAGCCGCTCGTCACCACTTCCGGCACGCTCATGCTCTCGTTCGCGGGCATCACCGAGCGGCCGGGCACCGAGGACGATTCCGCCGCGAGCGGCCCGCGGGTCGACGCGGAGAACTTCGTGGTCGGACTGGCCGGACGAGGCGTCCGGTCGTCCGTCCTCCGGCTGCCGCCGATCGTGCACAGCGAACTCGACCACCACGGCTTCACGCACATCCTGATCGGCATCGCCCGGCAGGCCGGCGAGTCGGCGTACGTGGGGGACGGAGCCAACCGGTGGCCTTCGGTGCACACGCTCGACGCGGCCCGGGTGTACCGGCTCGCGCTGGAAGGTGCCCCGGCCGGCAGCCGGCTGCACGCGGTCGCGGACGAGGGCATCCCCTTCCGTGACATCGCGGCCGCCATCGGGCGCGGGGCCGGCGTGCCCGTGGCCAGCGTCTCCGCGGCAGACGCGGGGGAGCGGTTCGCCTTCCTCGGCGGGTTCGTGGGAGTGGACAACCCGGCCTCGAGCGCGATCACGCGGAAGCTGCTCGGGTGGGAGCCCGCGCAGCCGGGGCTGATCGAGGACCTAGCGCACGGGCACTACTTCCAGCAGCGGTAGGCGTGGTCTCGTAAGTCACCGCGCCGCGGTGCCGCCTCCTACGCCTCCTACGCCACGTGTCTCATGGCTAGCCGCTGGCAGGCGGCGGACCTGTCGCGGGATAGCTGGCTGAGCGTCATATGCCGGGTGGCCTCGTGCGGCCGGGACCGGGCCAGCTGCTGGTGTGTCGCGGCGACATCGGCGAACGTGAGCGCGAGGCGCGCCAATACCGCGTTCATTTGCGATCGCGCCGTTAGCGAGTGATCGCAGGCCGAACGCAGTCGTGCGATCAGCTCGGCCGTGCGCTCCTCAGGCGCCAGACCATGCGCCAGCGAGGGCTGGCCCGCCGTCAGCGACGGATCCAGTTCCGGGTAACGCGGCTGCCGGGGGATGAGGCCCGCGCCCGGCTCCGGCCCCGCGCCCGGCTCCGGCGAAACGCCGCCCCAGGCGCCGTTCTCGCGGCCGTCGGGTAGCGCCTGGTCGAGGCTGGCGTAGCTCCGCACGACCGCTGCCGCGCCGGTGAGGGAGAAGGTCCTCCGCACGACCGGGTGCGGGGCCACCACCCGCATCCAGCTGCCAAGGTTCTTCGCGCGCCCGCAGGCGCCGGTGATGGCCCGGATAGCGGCGGCGTCGCTGAACGTCGTGCAGGTCATGTCCACCACGACGCCGGAGACGCCGCGGTCAAGCACGGCCCGCAGCGTCTGGCTGACGGTGCCGGCGTTAGTGATGTCAATTTCGTCGGGAAGCGTGACGACAGCGCAGCCGTCAAGGAATCGCACGGGCAGCGGGAAGGAAGACACTTCGGTCACCAAGCTCTCAGATATTGGTGCGTGCGTGAAGCCGCGCTGCCGGACTCCGCGCTTGGTGAGCGGCCCGCCACCGGAGTAAAACCGTTAGGCAGGACAACTACCTCCACTCTAACCCCGTGACCGGGGTCCTGCCTACCGCCTAGCGAGCGGCGGCTACGGCGGCTACAGTCGCAGCGGCTACGGCAGCGCGAAAACGAGTGTCACCTCAGCGCCGCCCGGCCCGAAGGTAATGGCGACATGATCAGCCACTTTGTAAACCAGCCAGAGTCCGTGGGCCGGCACGACAGACCACGAGGCGGCCCGGAATGCCTTGCCATCCCCGGTGTCGGTGACCTGGCAGCGGAGGGTGCCGTCGGTGATGAGGACTTCCGCGCGCCCGGTACCCGTGCCGTGCACGATGACGTTGGCGGCGATCTCGTGCACGGCCAGTTGCACGTCAGTCGCCCGGACGCCGGTCATCCCCGCCGCCCGCGCCGTGGCGTGCACGGCGTCGCGCAGCGTGTGCAGGCTAGCCGTGTCGAAAGCCTGATCCAGCGCCGCCGCCGGCCGGGCGATGCCGTCCCCGGACCGGGACTTCCCGTCCCTCACCGAATTCCTCCTCCCTCGCCCGCCTGCCCCTTCCCTGCCAGGCTACGCGGCCCGAGCACTGGCCTGACAACGCTTGGGCAATCGGCCAAAGGACCCGGCTATTTCCCGAACGCGCCCTCCTGGCTCTCCTCGGCCGCCCCCTTCGCGCGCTTCCCGCCGCCGCCTTCGAGGCGGCGCTCGCCGGACTGCTCCGGCACGCGATCAGCGGCTGAGCGCGGGGTAGCTGGCTTCCGCCTTGTCCCGCGTGCGCTGCATGCTCCAGAGCAGCTCGGCCAGCTGGTCCGGGTGGACGACGGGGGTCTCCGGCACCGGCTCGCCGGCGGCCTTCGCCGCCCGCAGCGAGGCGTGAAACGGGGTGTTCTCGATGGCGGCCCCGATATACAGCCCGCCGACGTAGACGCCGTCCGCGGCCACCGCGGCGTGCAGCGCCTGGAGGTAGTTGCGCTGGGCGGCCAGGACGAGGCCGCCGGCGATGCTGGGGTTGCCCCGCAGGCCGCTGGTGCCTTGCGCGCTCAGGATCGCGCCGTTCCCCCGGGCGATCATGGCGGGCAGGAATTCCCGCACCAGCCCGAGCAGCGCGTAGACGCCGAGCGGCATGAGGTCGCGTGCGTGCTGGGGCGTCAGGTCAAGCACCGGTATGAACCGGCCCGCCGGGGCGCCATAGTAGAGCACGTCCGGGTCGCCGGCCGCGGCGCGGATGCGGCCGGCCAGCGCCGGAATGGCGTCCGTGTCGGCGAGATCGGCGGCGATCGCGTGGACTCGCGCCCCGTCGCTGGCTAGCTCCTCGGCGAACTGATCGAGAGGCTCCTGGCGGCGGGCGACGAGCACGACCGGGTAGCCTGCGCGCGAGTACCGGCGGGCTACGGCCTGGCCGAGGCCGGGACCGGCCCCGAACACCACGATGGACTCAGGCATGGCAATGACTCCTTCACTCCGCGATGATGATTCTAACCGGAAGCGGATATACGGTTCCGGTTACAGGGAACATACGGAGTGACGATTCCGTTCGTCAAGTCGTGGCCGGAACCGAACGACCCTTGCGCGCCGACGCTCGCCGCAACCGCGAGCTGATCATGGCCGCCGCCCGCGAGCAGTTCGCCCGGCGCGGGCACGAGGCGCAGATGGAGGAGATCGCCGCGCACGCCGGCCTGGGGATGGGCACGCTCTACCGCCATTTCCCGAGCAAGCAGGCGCTGCTCACCGCGATGGTCCGCTCCCGCGTCGACGGCATGGCCGACCTCGCCCGCGCCGCCGAGCGGGTCGACGATCCTGGGGAGGCGTTCGAGGCGCTGCTCCGGGGCTATTGCGAGGCCGCCGACGGCGACGCCGCCTTCCAGCTGGCGCTGATGGGTTCTAAGGACATCGACTGGCAAGGCATCGAGCAGGAGAAGGCCGAGTTCACCGCGATCGCCGGCCGCGTCATCGACCGCGGCGTCGCCGCCGGGCGGCTGCGCGGCGACCTCACCGTCGCCGACTTCCACCAGGTGGCGTGCGGGGTCATCTCCTCGATGTATTTCACCCGCGGCGGGCGCTCCGACTGGCGCCGCCACCTGGACCTCGCCCTCAACGGCGTCCGCGCCGCCGCGCCCCGGTAACCGGTAACCGGTGAGGTCAGAGCCCGTGGAGTTCCGGATGACCGGCGTGCCACCACACCAGCACCACCTTGCCCACGATGCTCGAGCCCTTGATCGGGCCCCAGTACCGGCTGTCACAGGAGATCGCCCGGTTGTCGCCCAGCACGTAGAACTCGCCGGGCGGCACCCGGTAGGGGTGCCGGCTGCTCGCGTCCGGTATGGGCGGCCCGAGCGGATCGTGACGGGGCAGGTAGGGCTCGGCCAGCCGCCGCCCGTTCACGTAGATGCTGTCGCCCGCTGAGTAAATCGTCTGTCCGGGCAGCGCGATGACGCGCTTGACCAGGTCGTCGTTCCGCGGTCCGGGGCAGCGGTCGAGCGGCGGGTGGCTGAACACCACGATGTCGCCCTCGCGGACGTCGTGCCAGGTGAAGAACGCCTTCCGCACCAGGATCCGGTCGTGCACGCCGAGGGTCGGCACCATGGACGCCGAGGGGATATCGAAGGTCTGGAATGCGAACGTCCGCACCAGGCCGGCCAGCAGCACCGCCACGAGGATCGTGCTGGCCGTCTCGGCTAGCGTGCGAAGCCAACGCCGCCGGCGCCGCCGCCTGGCCCCGGCCGGGTCAGTGCTGGCTGGACCGGTGTCCCCGGGACCGGTGTCAGCAGGACTGGCCATGCCCGGCTGCCCAGATAGCGACCTGTGCGGTGCCCACGGCGGGCGGCACCGCGGGAACGGGCGCGCGCGAACTGGGCCGGCAGTGCGTAGCTCGAGGCACCTGGCTCGTGCTGGCCGCCCTGGCCGGCGCCGCCGGGGCCAGCAGCCCCACCGAGACGCCGAGCGCGCCGGCCGCGACCAGCAGCGCGCAGGCGGCGGCGCTCACGAGCTTGCCGGGCCGCGGCAGCAGCCACTCCCGGGCCGCGCCGGCCAGATAACTCCCGGCAATCCAGATGGCCGGGGTCCCGTCCCTGATGAGCAGCATCGCCAGCTCGGCGGCTTCGTCGCCGTGGCGCCGCCGCCAGCCAGCCGGGTAGCACCGCAGCGCGGCCCCGGTCAGCCGTGTTCCCCGGGAGCCGGCCATCAGATGCCGCCTAGTTGCAGCCGCAACCGCCCGGCCGCGCTGACCCGCTCGAGCGAGTCGAGGTGGACGCGCAGCGCCGCCGCCCCCGGCGCGGTGATGCGGTAGGGGTGGCGGCGATCGTCGGCGGGCAGCGACTCGACCAGGCCGAGCCGCTCGAGCCGGTCCAGCGCGCCGTAGAGCGTCCCGGGTCCCAGCTCCACGCCGGCGATCTCTTTGATCTCCTGGATCAGCGCGTAACCGTGCTTAGGGCCGTCGGCGAGGCTGATCAGGATCAGCACCGATGCCTCGCCGGCTCTCCGCAGCACGTCCTGCCCGTCCCGGCCGCTCCTCTTGCCAACGGTCATCCGCCCTCCTAATACGTCGACCAATATATCAGTCAACGTAGTAGTCCCGCCAGGCGCCCGGGGTAGCGCGCGGGCGGATGGCGCGTGCGAATGCCGCTAGCGACGCGGTCATGTTCAACGGGCGGATGAGCGGGAAAGGCCGTCATAAGCGGCGAGCATCTCCCGCGCCCGTTCGACGCTGATCTCTGCCCCGCATGCAGCTTGCATGAACTAGGTCGGCTCCCGCACGACGACGACCGCGATGTCGTCGCGGGTGACGCCATCCTGGAAGCCGACGGCGGCGGCCACCACCGAGTCGGCTATCTGCTGAGCGGTCTGCCCGGCCGCCGCGGCGGTGCCAAGCACTCCGGCGACCCCGGACTCACCGAAGAACTCCTCGTCACGGCGGCCTTCCGTCACGCCGTCGGTGTAAAGAATCATGGTGTCGCCCGGCGACAGGGCGGCCGTGAACTGGTTGAGCCTGGCCGTCTTCCGCATGCCGAGGAAGCTGCCGGGATGACCGATCGTCTCCACGCTGCCGTCGGCGCGGCGGCAGAGCGGCAAGGGGTGGCCGCCCGTGGCCGCGGTCAGCCGGTGCCCGCCTGGCACCGGCTCCAGCAGCCCGAACAAAGCCGTGCAGAACGTATCCGGGTAATACGCGACCAGGGCCTGGTGCAGCCCCGTCAGTATGCCGCTGGGGGTGGTGACATGGAGCGCTTCGGCCCGCACCGTGTACCGCGCGAGCGCGGTGACGACCGCCGCGCCGGCGCCCTTGCCGCACACGTCGCCCAGCACGATCCCGCACGCGTCCGGTGGTCCTAGGTGGAAGACGTCGTAGAAGTCGCCGCCGACCTCGCTGCCGTCGCCGGCCGGGCGGTAGGCGCCGCCGAGGTCCAGCCCGGGCACGGTGATGATGGCTGGCGGCAGGAAAGAGCGCTGCAAGGTCTGGGCCAGGACACGGGCCCGCGCCTCTGATTCCTCGGCCCGGTGCTTGGCGGCCAGCAGTTCACGCTCGTAGGCCAGTCGCTCGGTGGCGTCGAACATCACCGCGCGGATGACCAGGGGCTGGCCGGCCTCGTCCCGCTTGAGGATCGCGTTCAGCAGCACCGGCAGCCGCTCACCCGCGGGGCAGGTCACCGCGACCGCTATCTCCCTTAGGCTGCCCTGCATGAGCAGCAGCGGCGCGGCGTGGGTCTCGTAGAAGATGCGGTCGCCCGGGGCCAGCAGATCCTGGAAGCGCCTGCCGAAGACGGCGTCCTGGCCGTAGCCGGTCCAGGTCAGGAAGGTGGCGTTGACCTTGATGACCGTGCCGTCGGGAAGCATGGACAGGTAGGCGCACGGCGCGTTGTCGTACAGCTCGGCCGGGTCGTCCTCGGCCAGCGCCGAGTAGAACGCGGCCGTGGCCGGGTTCCCTGATTCCGGGGTCGCGCTAGGTGCCAATGCCGGGATACTTTTCAAGGAACGCCGCGATGGCGGTCACGGTCTCCTCGGGGGCGGACAGGTTCGGGCAGTGGCCGCTCGCGCTGAGCCTCGCGAGCACACTGCCCGGGATCTGCGCGTGCACGTACTCGCCGACGCAGTCGGGCGCGATCACGTCCGCGCGGCACTGCATGACCAGCGTGGGCAGCTTGACCCGCGTCAGATCGGCGCGGTTGTCGGACAGGAAGGTGGCGCGCGCGAACCGCTTCTGGATCTCCGGGTCGGTCCGGCAGAAACTGGCGGTCAGCTCCGCCCCGAGCTGCGGCCGGTCGGGATTACCCATGATCGCCGGCGCCATGGAAGCGGACCAGCCCAGGTAGTTGCTGTCGAGCGTGGCCAGCAGGCCCTCGATGTCCTCTTCCGTGAACCCGCCGGTGTAGCCTTCGTCGTCTATGTAGCACGGCGACGGGGCGACAAGCACCAGCGCGCCGAACCGGCTCGGCTCGGCGCTGGCGGCGAGCACCCCGATCATGGCGCTGACCGAATGGCCGACGAAGATGACGTCGCGCAGGTCGAGCGCGCGGACCACCTCGACGACGTCCAGCGCGTACCCGTCCAGCGTCGCGTACCGCCGCGGGTCGTAGGCCGACAGGTCGGATCCGCCGGCCCCGACGAAGTCGAACAGCACGGTCCGGTAGTCGTCCTCGAAGGCCGGCACGACAAAGCGCCACATGTTCTGGTCGCAGCCGAACCCGTGGGCGAACATCATCACAGGCCCGTCGGCCCGGCCGCCCACCGTCACGTTGTTCCGCACGAGCACGTCTTGATCCACGGCAACCACCATACATAGCCCGGCCGGACGGCGACATACCATGGCCGGTTCCCGGCGCCGTGCCGCTGCCGCGTTAGGCGTCGCCGGCTCGCACGGTACGGATGACGGCGGCCAGCAGCATGGCCGCGCCCGCGATCCCGAGACAAAGGGTGAAGATGGACATGGCGAATCGCTCCTGCGGCGAAGTGGAAAGGGTCGCGGAAGCGGGGCGCCGGCGCGGCTGCCCGATGGGAGGAAAGTGGCCTAACGCCCCGCTCAGGAGCGCGGCGGGGGGCGTTATGGGAAAGAGCCGGTGCACGTCGTGCAGCTTACTGCGCGGGCGGTGCGCGGTCTTAGGGCGCGGACGCGTCCGCGGCGAAGACTTCCAGCTGGCGCAGGCGGCAGGCGGACCGGGCGGTCAGGCGCACGCGTTCGGCGGGCTCGTGGCTGGCGCGCGGCCCGGCCGGCACCGGCTGGGCACCGGACGGCGCGAAGGGGCGGGTCTGGCGCGGCCAGTTGAACGGTTCGGCGACCCGGCGGTCGCGGGCGACGACGCGGCCAGCCGCGGAGAGCCATTCCGTCTCCCACGAGAACTCGCCGGGCTGATCGGTCGTGACCGTGTAGAGCCCGGGGCGCCCCGGTCGCGTGAGCGGGAACTCGGCCGTCTCGCCCGCCGCGAGGTGAACCACCGTGGCGCCGGCGTCGTCGGTCAGTCCCGGGCCGGCGCTCGCCGCGAGACGGTCGGTCAGAAGGTCCTGGAAGCCGTGTAGTCGTCCCGCCGACAACGGTCGCGTGTCCGCGGCCCAGCCGCACGGAGCCGGGGACAGCTCGAACTCGATGGTTCCGCCGGCTTTGAGTGTCGCGTGGTCGATCGAGATGTCATCCCAGGCCGCGCCGTTGACCCAGACGCGCGAGATGTACCGGCCCCGCGCTTCCGGGTTCCGCACGCTGATGGTCAGCGCGGCCCCGCCCGCCGGACGCAGCACGATGCGCGGGAACAGCGGCGGCACGAGCACGAACGTGGCGGTCGAGGGCACGAGCGGGTACAGGCCGAGCGCGCAGAACACATACCAGGCGGACATCTCGCCGTTGTCCTCGTCGCCTGGGTAGCCCTGCCCGATCTCCGAACCGAGGAACAGCCGCGCCCGGGCCTCGGCGATGATCCGGTGGGCGTCGTCGTGGCGCCCGGCGAACATGTACATGAACGGGATGTGGTGCGCCGGCTGGTTCGATAGCCCGAGCATTCCCATGCGCACGTCCCTCGCCTCGGGCATCTCGTGGATCACCTGGCCGTACGAGCCTGCGACGGGCAAATCGCCGGTCTCCCGGGTAGCGAAAAAGCGGTCAAGCGCCGTCCCGAGACCAGCCGGCCCGCCGTGCAGCCGGGCGAGACCCTCGCCGTCATGGGGCACCGTGAACGCGGTGCCCCAGCCGTTCGTCTCGGTGTAGTCGTATCCCCAGATCGCGGGATCGTACGCGTCCGCGGGCACGCGCCATGCGCCGTCCGGGCCTCGTCCGATGAAGAACCCGAGTTCGCCGTGGAACACATGGCGGTAGGCGAGCGATCGGCGGGCGAAATACTCGTATTCCGTCCGCAGGCGAGCTGCCCGCGGGGCCCGCTCAAGCAGTGTCCGCTCAAGCAGTGTCCGCGCCAGCACGGCCACGCCCCAGTCGTTGAGTGCGTTGTCGAGCGTCCAGGACAGCCCTTCGGGAAGGCCGCTGGGGGTGTAGCCGAGGAAGATCGCGTCCCCGAGCCGTTTGCGCCCGGTGCGGGCACAGGGGGAGGGGACGGTCGCGTTCTTGACCGCCGACTCATACGCCGCCTCGAGATCGATTCCCGGAACGCCGGCGGCGGCGAGCGACGCGAACACCGTGTCGGTGGTGGTGCCGGTCATTGCGTCCAGCGGGCCGGGCGCGCTCCACCTGCTCGTCCACCCGCCATCGACGTAGTGCTGGACGAAACCCTGGGCGAGGCGGCCTGCCTCGTCCGGGCTGAGCAGGGCAAAGGCAGGCCAGCAGGTGCGGTAGGTGTCCCAGAACCCGTGGTTGGCGCTGTAGCTGCCTTCCCGCACCTCGCCGTCCACCGGGCTTCGATAGCGGGGCCGCGCGCCGCCCGGTGCTTCCGCGTGGCGGTTCGGGTACAGGAACAGCCGGTAGAGACTCGAGTACAGGCTCGTGAGCTGGTCGTCGGTCGCCCCGCTGACCTCGACGGCCGTCAGCACCGCGGCCCAGCGGCGCCGCGCGGCGGCGAGCATGTCGTCGAAGCCGCCCGCGGCGGCCATGTTCTCGCGGGCCGCGCCGAACCCGATCGTCGAAATACCGAGCACGGGCTCCACCACCCCCGCCGGCCCGGCCGCCACCACCAGGTACCCGCCGAGGCGGCCTCCCTCGGTGAACGTGCGGTCGGCGACCACCCCCGGCACGCGCAGGTGCAGGTAGTGCGCGGGCGTGCCGGCCCGGTCGTCCAGCCGGGCCTCGACCAGCGCCGCACCGCTTTCCTGCCAGACGCGCACGTCGGTGACCGCGCCGTGGTGATCCAGGATCAGCGAGCCGCGGCCGGCGGGCAGCGTGAACCGGAACCCGAGTGCGAAGTCGGCCGCGGTTAGCTCGGCCACGATGCCGCCCGCGAGCCTTACCCGGTACCGGTGCGGTCCCGCCTCCTCGTCGGCGTGGTCGAAGGGGAGCGCCCGCGCGACGCGATCGCAGTCGGGCGCGCCGAGCGGGCTCGGCATGAGCTGGAACACTCCGCGGTCACCGACCCAGGGACTCGGCAGATGGGAGGTGGCGAATGCCTGGATCGCGGGCCGGTTACCGGGCTCGCGGCCCCGCGCGTGGTAGGCGTACGGCCAGTCCGCCGCGGCGGCATCGGTCATGGGAATGCCGAACACGCCGCCGTGGGGCACCGCCACGATAGGGGCCGTGTTGCCGCGGGAGAAGCGGGCGCTGGAGTGCGTGCCGCGAGTGGTCCGTACCCAGCCGAGAGCATCAGCCGGACGGGCGGGTGCGCGGGCGATGCCGACGTCGTCAAGGAACACGGTCAGCGTTTGACCAGGGTGCCGTTGCACGCGGGCGATCACGCGCTTCACCACCCGGCCCGCCGCGCTGTCCAGCGCGATCGTCCGGGCGTTCCACTGATCCACGTAGAGCGTCTTGGCGGCGCACTGCGCGTGCGGCAGGACGGGAGTGCCGTGCTGATCGGCCGGCTGTAGTGCACTGAGGCGCGAGCCGTCCCCGAACGTGATGTCCAGGGCGAGCGCGGTCGCCGCGTAGAAGGCGTCCTCGTTGGCCGGGTCCCCGGCGGAGACCGGATAGCAGACGTAGGTCAGCCGGTCGCCGGATACCAAGCGGTGTCCTGCCACGTCCGGGAGGGGAACCTCGAACGAGGCGACGCCCGCGCCGGGCGGCAGCTCGATCACGAACGGCTCCACCGACGTGAAGCCGGCCCCGGCCCGTGCCGCCGGCGGATCGGACGGTCCCGGGCCCCTGGCAAGTACCTGCATCGTCGCGCACCCTCTCAGCTGATCTCGAACTCAAAGACCTGTTCGGCGCGGTAGGCCCCCGCCGGCCTGGTCCGGCGCGTCACCGTCGAGAGCCGCGCGTCATCCCGGACCAGCACCGGGACGTTGGATGACGTGACGACCCGGCCGCGTACCGTGCCGCCGGCCTTCTCCCACTCGGCGTGCACGGGACCGGCGAGCGTCTGCAGGCTGGCCTCGCACCGGAACCGGTGATCGGCGGGAAAGCGCGGCCCCACGTTAACCGTCGCCCAGCCGTCGGCTCCCGGCGAAACGCCCGCGACATCCCGGTAGAACCACTCGTCGACCGTTCCGAACATCGCGTGGTTGTGCGACCGGCCATCGAGTTCCCAGTTCTCATAAAGGGTCGTGGCGCCGTTGCTGAGCCAGTAGCGCCACCCCGGGTAAGTTTCGCCGCGCGCTATGTCGAAGGCCACGTCAGCGCGATTCGCGCGGCAGAGCACCGGGAGCAGGAAGCGCGTGCCGACTATGCCTGTGTCGAGATGCGTTCCGCGTGCGCGGATACGGTTTACTAGCTGAGCAATCACCTGGTCGCGGTGCGCAGGCGACGCGAGTCCGAACGCTAGGGCCAGCACATTGTCCGTCTCCCGGTACTGAGCGTCCGCGGGCGCTGTGTAGAAACCGTCGTCGCTCCAGAAAGCCGAATTGAACGCGTCATGCACCAGTTGCGCGCGGGCGGCGCAGCTGGTCGCTTCCCTGACTTCACCGGACCCGCGGAGAAAGGCGCTCATGAGCGTGAGGAAACGGAAGTAGTAGGCCGTCGAAACGATCGCCGGCTGCTCGGGCGGCCCGCCGGTGAAACCCGGCGGATTCCAGTCTCCGAGGCCCTTGGTGATGATGCCCGCCGGAAAATGCCGTTCCAGGTACGCCAGGTACCGGCGCAGGCTCGGCAGGGCGCGCCGTACCGTCCGGTCGTCGCGGTAGTGGCGCAGCAGCGTGGACGGCACCTCGAACAGCGCGGCGTCCCAGGCAGGGGAGGGAACGTCGAAGATCCAGTTGCCGGGCGGAGTCGGGGCGATGCCGGGCATGGACCCGTCCGCCGCCTGGCTGGGCAACACGCTCCCCGTCAGCCAGGAAGCGAGATAGTTCGGCATCCAGTAGTTGTAGGCGTACGTCTCCGCGAGCAGTTGCGCATCGCCGGTGTAGCCCTGCTTTTCATAGAGCGGCGTGTCGACGGGAATCGCCTGCAGGCAATTCTCGAGCGTGCGCCTCGTCGCGTCATGGACCGCGTTGAGCCGGTCGTCGCCGCAGTGAAACTGCCCGGTCGATTCTGGCGCCGCCGATACCCGGTCGACGTCCACGGTCACCTGGCGCCGCGTGCCCGTTACCTCCACGTAGCGCAGGCCGGCGTACGTGAGGCCGAGGGATACGGGCTGGCCGGCCGGGACGCCGATGAGTTCGCTGCGCTGAAGTTCGCCGGGAATGGCTCCGTCGGCGGCGGCCACCGCACCGTCAGGACCGAGTTTCTCGCCGAGTTTCAGCAGGAGTGCGGGCCTGCCCGTGTCTTCCGTACGGACCGTCACCATGCCCGCGACATTCCGGGCGAGGTCGAACCGCTGCCTGCCGGCCGCCGTCCGATGGCGGGCTACGACGTTGATCCGCTCGCGCCTGGTGACCGGCGGCTGCCGGCAGGACCTGAGCGTGCCCGCCGGCGGCGCGGCCAGTCGCACGGTTCCGGTCGCCGGGGCGGCGGCGAAGTTGTGGATCTCGCCGGTGTAGAAGGAGTCGTCGACAACAGGTGACAGCGTCGCCGTCCACTGGCTGGTGGTGCGCAGCAGCGGCTCGGCGGGACGATCGAGGTCCAGCAGCAGCGCCCGCAGCTTCGGCTCGGCCCGCCACGGCGCGATGTGCCAGTTGAACGCCGTCGGGGTGGTCATCGCGTAAAAACCGCGGCCCAGCAGCACTGACAACGCGTTCTCGCCGTCGGTGACCAGGTCCGAGACGTCGAACGCGCGATACCACACCGTGTCGTCGAACGCGCTGGGCGGCGGATCCAGCACCCCGGGGCCCACGGGCTCGCCGTTGAGGCGCGCGTTCGCGATGCCCAGCCCGCAGAGGTAGAGCCGCGGGCGCGACATGCCCCGCGCGGAGAAGCGCGCGGAAAGGACCGGCGCGGGGCCCGCCGGGACAGACTGGATCCACTGAGCGCCGCGCCAGTCGGAATCGTGCAGGAGAGCGGTCTCGAACGTCGCCCACGGGCTCCACTCTCCCCACCGCGCACCCGGCGTCGTCCGCACCCGCCAGCGATAGCGCGTCAACGGTGCGAGCGGTACTTCCAGCCGGTGGACAGACGATGACGACACCTCGGCAGTGGCGAAGACCGTCGACGGGCCGCCATCGCGAACCGCGTCGCACTCGAGCCGGTACGCCGCCTGGCGGCCGGCCGGCTCCCAGCTGAGCACCGGCGCCGTATCCAGCCCGATGGGCGACACGAGGTACTCGGCCCGCAGGTTGCGGGGCGAACGAGATGAGTTCACGTAAACGCGATCTTGTCACCGCCCGTCGTTTATGTCAACGTTGACATCAAAGGGAAACATTTTTACTGACAACGTTGACATTTTCTGGTCAAAGTTGCCATGCTGTGCCAACGGGCCTGGCCTCCGGCCCGCTGGCACTGAGTGAGGAGCGATGAGACGATGACGTCACGCCGCCTGGCCGTTTCCGCAGGTACCTTCGGCGTAGTGATGGCACTGGCGCTGGGATCCCCGGCCCTGGCCGCCAGCGCGTCTCCGGGTGGGGGAGCGAGCGCGGCCACCCCCCACGCGCGGACGGCGCAGCCAAATGGCGGGCTGACCGTCAAGGACTTCCAGATCCTGGGACCGGTCGACCAGAATTCACACGTCGTCGCGCGCGACAACGGGCAAAGCGTCCTGTACGGCGGGAAGTCGTACTGGTTCTTCGACGACTCGGAACTGCAGAACCCGTCCGGCTTCATCTCCAGTTCCGCGGCGGTGACCAGCGACCTCAACGCGAGCGACGGCATCACGCTGCACTCCGCCAACCCGTTCGACGAATCGGACACCAGCACTCCGGCCGAGTTCGTTCCGTACTCCGCCGCGGAGACGCGGTTCCAGAACGAGCACGCCGCCAGCGACTGCACCAATTCGACGGATCCCTATTGCGACACGCAGTTCGCGTTCTGGCCGGGTGCGACGGTCGCCGACCCGGCGCACCACCGGATCCTCGTCTTCTACGGCAAGCTCTGCCGCGGCGGGCCAGACAACGGCCCGTGCGCTTCCGGCTTCGTCGGGCAGCCGCTCGGCAACGGGATCGTCTCCGTCGACATGCGCACTCATCAGATCACCCGGCTCGACATTGAGAACCAGGACCCCTCGCTGACCAGCCCCGAGGGCCACGATCCGACGCAGCTCTTCCCGTCGGCGCAGGACTGGGGTAACGGCGGGGCCGTCCTGGCCGGCAACGAACTCTACGCTTACGGCCAGTGCACCTCCGGCTTCACGCCCGCGTGCGGTGTCGCCCGGGTACCGATCGACCAGGTTCAAAACCACGCGGCGTGGCGGTTCTACGCGGGCCAGTCGAACGGTAAGCCGGTGTGGTCGGGCGACGCGGCCGACGCGGTCACGGTGATGAACGGCGGGCCCGCCGGCGAGACCGTGTACTACGACCCGACCACCAAGCTCTACTGGGACACGTACCTGCCGTACCTCAGCCAGCAGGCCTATTATTCGACGGCGCCGACCCCGTGGGGACCGTGGAGCACCCCGGCCGACCTGTACACGGCGGGAGCGACGACCGGAATCGACTACGCCGAGTTCGCTCATCCCGAGTACACGACGAACCACGGACTCACGCGCTACTACACCTACTACGACTCAGCGACCGGTGACCAGATGCTGGTGAAGGTCGACTTCAGGAAGTCTTGAGGCATGCACAACGACCCGCAACGCATCCTCGAACGCGCTCGCCGGCTGCTCCGGGAGCGGATCCAGCCGGCGAGGGAGGTCGCTTCCGTCCCGCTCCGCGTCACCGTCCGGCACCTGGATGGCGAGCCGGAGTCCTTCGACAAGGCGGTGCGCGGCGAGTTCGCGGAGATATCCGTCGGTGACGAGTGGGGGCCGGCCTGGACGACCAGCTGGTTCCGCGTCCGCGGGACGATCCCGGGCGAATGGCCGTCCGGAGCGGCCCGGGTGGTGGCCATCGTTGACATTGGCTTCGAGCCCGACAGCGGGCCGGGCTTCCAGTGCGAGGGTCTCGTCTTCCGTCCCGACGGGTCCATCGTCAAAGGCGTCCACCCGCGCAGCCAGTCGGTGCCGGTCGAGGGCCGGGAGGTGGACCTCTTCGTCGAAGCCGCCGCGAACCCGGACATCGCCGCGGCGGCATTCCGCCCCACGTCGCTGGGCGAAGGTATCGACCCGGCCGGGCGGCCTCTTTACCGCTTGCGGCGCGCGGACGTAGCGCTCATCGATCCAGAGCTCGACGCCCTCGCTATCGATGCCGACGTGCTCCTCGGGTGGGCGGAGCGCCTGCCCGCGGGCCGGCCCCGCCGGGCGAAGATCCTCGCCGCCCTCGACCGGGCGTGTGACGTCCTGGACCTGGACGACCTGCGCGGCACGGCGGCGGGTGCCCGGGCCGTACTCGCGCCGCTGCTCGCCCGGCCCGCCGACGCGAGCGCGCACCGGCTTGCCGCGGTCGGTCACGCGCACATCGATTCCGCCTGGCTATGGCCGGCCCGGGAGACCGTCCGCAAGTGCACGAGGACGTTCTCGAACGTGCTCGCGCTCATGGACGATTACCCGGAACTGCGGTTCGCGTGTTCCCAGGCGCAGCAGTACGCATGGGTCGAGGCGGCGCAGCCGGCGCTCTTCGCGCGTATCACCGCGGCGGTCGCGCGCGGCGCGTGGATCCCGGCGGGCGGCATGTGGGTCGAGCCGGACACCAATATGCCGGGTGGTGAGGCCCTGGTCAGGCAGTTCGTGCACGGCAAGTCTTACTTCCGCGAGAAGTTCGGCGTCGAGCCGCGGGAGGTGTGGCTGCCGGACTCATTCGGGTATACCGCCGCGCTTCCCCAGATCGCGTCCCTGGCGGGCTACCGCTGGTTTATCACCCAGAAGCTCGCGTGGCATCCGACGAACCGGTTCCCGCACCACACGTTCTGGTGGGAAGGCATCGACGGGACCAGGCTGTTCAGCCACCTGCCGCCGGTCGACACCTACCTGTCGGAGCTGTCCGCCGCCGAACTCGATCACGCGGTGGCCAACTTCGCCGATCACGCCGGCGCGACCACCTCCATGGTGCCGTTCGGCCACGGCGACGGGGGAGGGGGCCCGACGCCCCTGATGATGGAGCGCGCCCGGCGGCAGGCGGATCTCGAGGGTTCCCCGCTGATCGAGCACCGCACGCCGGCCGAGTTCTTCACCGCGGCGGAGGCCGAGTACCAGGACGCGCCGACCTGGGTGGGCGAGCTGTACCTCGAAGGGCACCGCGGGACCTACACGTCGCAGGCGGCGATGAAGCGGGGCAACCGGCGCAGCGAGCATCTGCTGCGCGAGGCCGAGCTGTGGAGCGCGACCGCGACCATCCGGCACGGCGTTCCGTACCCCTACGGCGAACTCGACCGACTGTGGAAGACCGTGCTCCTGCACCAGTTCCACGACATCCTGCCCGGTTCGTCGATCGCGTGGGTGCACCGCGAGGCGGCCGCGGCGTACGCCGGGGCCATTAGGAAGCTCGAGGAACTGGTGGATCGCGCGCTGGACGTTCTCGCGGGCGGCGGCGGCGCGCCGGTGGCTTTCAACGCGGGCCCGGCGCGAACCGACGGGGTCCCCGCGCTCGGGGGCGCCGCCCAGTCGGCGCCGGCCGCGCCCGCCGTCACGGTTCTCGACGGTCACGGTGGCGGCGGACCGGTATTCGACAACGGCGTGCTCCGCGTCCGGTTCGATCGCTCCGGTGGCGCGGTGAGCGTCGTGGACCTGCGCCGGGACCGTGAACTCGTCGCCCCCGGCGGGCGGCTGAACGAGCTGGTCTTGCATCAGGACCTGCCGAACGCGTTCGACGCCTGGGATGTCGACGAGCATTACTTCCGGTCGGCCCAGGTGCTCGAGGAGGCCTGCGATCTCGTCGCCGAGCAGGAGCGGGACGGCTCCGCGTCCCTGACGGTGCGCCGGAAATTCGGCCGGTCGTCCGCGGTGCAGCGCACCACGCTCCGGCCCGGCGCGGGCGAGCTCGACTTCGAGACCGAGGTCGACTGGCGCGAGGCCGAACGGTTCCTCAAGGCGGCCTTCCCGCTGGACATCCGCGCTGACTCCGCCACCTCCGAGATCCAGTTCGGCCATATCAGCCGTCCGACGCACGCGAACACCACCTGGGACGCGGCGAAGTTCGAGATCTGCGCCCACCGCTGGGTGCACGTCGGCGAGCCGGGCTTCGGGGTCGCCATCGCGAACGACGCGACCTACGGCCACGACATCCGCAGGCGGGAGCACCCGGACGGCGGCCGGCCCGGCGTGGCGGTGCGGCTCTCGCTGCTGAGGGCACCCCGGTACCCGGACCCGGAGACCGACCAGGGCGTCCACCACTTCGCCTACCGCCTGGTCAGCGACGCGGCGATCGCCGACGCGGTCGACGCGGGCTACCGGCTGAACCTGCCGCTGCGGGTGCGGGACGCCGCCGGGCCGGTCGCGCCGCTGGTGTCGGTCGCGCCGCTGGTGTCGGTAGCGGGCGCCGGGGCGGCCCCGCCCGGCGTCGTCGTCGAGAGCG
>DASZKN010000159.1:0-20384 GCA_035552855.1 Trebonia sp.
GCGCACTTGACATGCTGGCTGTCAGCGGGCGGGGCAATGCGGCGTGATCAGCCGAACGCAAGCGCTTGGCTGCGGTATGACGCCCAGTGCGATCGATTACCTCCTGCGTCCGGACGGGCCATGGCGCCGGCTGTTGCGCGGTCTACGTGACGATCACGGGTGGCGTGACGCCGGACCAGAGGGCGGACACCGGTCCCGATCACGACCGTCCCCGCTCAGGCGTGACCGCCTTCGCGGCACGGCGGCCGGCTAGGCCAGGAGCTTGACCAGGGCGGCGATGCCGACGCAGACGATCACGGCGCGCAGCGCCCAGGGCGGGAGCTTGCGCCCGACGCGGGCGCCGAACTGGCCGCCGATGACCGAGCCGACCGCGATCAGCGCGACGGCGGTCCAGGAGACATGCGACACCGCGATGAACACCAGCGCGGCGATCCCGTTCACCATCGCGGCCAGCAGGTTCTTCGCGCCGTTAAGGCGCTGCAGGGTATCGTCGAGCGCGATCCCGAGCATGCCGATAAGCAGCACTCCCTGCGCCGCCCCGAAGTACCCGCCGTAGACCCCGGTGCAGAACACCAGGAACCACAGGACCGGCCCGATCCGCTCGTGGGCCTGTCCCGCTTCCTCGGGCTCTCCGGTCCGGGCGCGCTGCCTGGCCGCGACCCACTTGGCGAGCCGCGGCTGCACGATCACCATCACGACCGCGATGCCGATCAGCACGGGCACGATCGCCTTGAACGCGTCGGCCGGGAGGACCAGTAGCAAGATCGCCCCGACCAGCCCGCCGCACAGCGACGCGGAGCCCAGCCGGACGATCCGGTCGCGCTGGCCGGTCAGCTCCTCCCGGTACCCGTACGCGCCGCTCAGGGAGCCGGGAACCAGGCCGATGTTGTTGCTGACGTTGGCCAGGACCGGCGAGTAGTTGAAGGCGAGCAGCGTGGGAAACGTGATCAGCGTGCCGGATCCGACGACCGTGTTGATCGCTCCGGCGACGATCCCCGTGCCGAAGATGGCGAGGTCCTGGAGAATCGCATTCGGCACGCATCCACGCTAGCCGGGGCATCCTGCTAGGTCAGCATGAGCGAGGTGTGAGAACCGTCGCATCGACAGGCGCGGTAGCGACATCACGGACAAAGCGCCGCACAAGTTCGCGCGCGCGCGGCGCCGCCTCGGCTTCCAGCGCCCTGGTGCGCGCCAGCAGGCCGTCCACGTCGATGCCCTGCGCCACGAGCCCGGCGGCGCCATCGCTGTCCTCGGCTCCGCCGCCGCTGTCTCCGCCGCCGCAAAGCCAGGTGGTCAGCACCGCCGACGTCAGTTCCGGATGGAACTGGAGGCCGAGCGACCGGCCGGACACAAAGGCCTGGTCGGCGAGGCCCGTCCGCGCGACCACGCGGGTCCCGGGCAGCACCGTGAACCGGTCGGAATGCCACTGGAACCACGGGCCCGGATCGATCAGCCCCGGCTCGGAGCTGTCGACGGTGTACCAGCCGATCTCGGGCGACGGCGCGCGTGCCACCGAACCGCCGAGTGCGGCCGCCAGCATCTGGCCGCCGAAGCAGATGCCGAGCACCGGGATCCCGGCCGCGATCGCCCGCTGGGTGAACGCGATCTCGTCGTGAATCCAGGTCCCGGTCGTCGCCTCGTCGTACACCGCCCACGCCGCCCCGAACGCGACGATCGCGTCATAGCCGTCCGGTTCCGGGAACGTCACGGTCACCTGCGGCGAGTGATACCGCTCCCGCGGCACCACGGTGAACTCGGACACGTCGTAGCCCAGGCCGGCGAACGCGTCACCGACCAGCCCGGCGGGCGAGGGTTGATTTTGGTGCACGAAAAGTACCCGCATGAAAGCGAGCATAACGGCCGGCGAGCCGCGATCGTGGAACCGCGGCGCGGGCCGCTACAGCTGCGGCGGCAGGCCGAACAGCGGGAACAGCCTGCCGGTGTCGATGAAGAACGTCAGCCTGCTCAGCTTGCCGGCGCGCGCTTCGTGGACCTGCAGCGCCCACGGCTTGTGGCCGCCGCCGTCCGGGTCCGGCTTGTACTGGCCCCAGGCCGTCACGCCGTTGGCGCGGACCGGGACGAGCACCGAACCGCGGCACTGGCTCGGCGTCGGCTCCACCATCCACTTCGTGATGTCCGCGTTGCCCTGCACCCAGAGCTCGAACGGCGGCATCGTCTGGATCGCGTCTTCGTGGATGAGCGCCAGCAGCGCGGTCATGTCGTAGCGCTGGAACGCGTCGACGTACTTGGCGAGCAGTTCCGCGTTCTCCGGCTCCACCGCGGTCGGGCGCTGGTGATCCGGCAGGGCGGCGAGCGTGGCCCGTGCCCGTTGCAGCGCGCTGTTCACCGAAGCGACGCTGCTGTCCAGGATGTGGGCCGCCTCGGCGGCGGACAGCTTGAGTACCTCGCACAGGATCAGCGCCGCGCGCTGTCGCGCGGGCAGGTGCTGCAGGGCGGTCACGAACGCGAGCCGCACCGACTCCCGGGTCTCGGCGATTTCCGCCGGGTCGCCGATCTTGTCGTCCGGGATCGGCGTAACCCAGATGTCCTCGGCCGGCCAGGGCCGCAGCAGGGACTCGTGCGGCGGCGACGAAGGGCCGAGGTCCATCGGCAGTGCGCGGCGCTTGCCGGTCCGCAGCGTGTCCAGGCAGACGTTGGTCGCGATCTTGTAGAGCCAGGAGCGCAGCGACGCGCGGCCTTCGAAGCCGGCCGCGTTCTTCCAGGCGCGCAGCATCGTCTCTTGCACAGCGTCGTCCGCGTCGAACGCCGAGCCGAGCATCCGGTAGCAGTACCCGGTCAGCTCGCGCCGGTGCTGCTCGAATTCCTGCTGCTCCACTGACATAGCGCACACGATACGTGGCGGCGCCGGTTCGTACAAGCTTTCCAATGATCTCGACGGCACCTGCCAGTCCGTGCCCGGTCCCACTCCGGTGTAGCCCGGCCGCGGGCCGGTCAGGCCGGTCAGGCCGTCCAGCGACTCACCGTCGGCGGGCAGGAACGCGTCCAGGCAAACGAGGTGCGCGACCCGGTCCGCCACGTGCTCAAGCGCGGCCAGCGGCTCAACGGGCAGCGACCGGTCAGCCGGGGAGGTTCTCCTCGATGGCCGCGAGCACCTCGGGGTCATCGGGCGTTGTCCGCGGCCGGAACCGGGCCGCCACCGTGCCGTCCGGCCGCAGCAGGAACTTCTCGAAGTTCCACTGGATGTCGCCCGCCTCGCCGCTCGCGTCGGGCACGGCCGTCAGCTCCGCGTAGACCGGGTGCCGTCCTTCGCCGTTGACCTTGATCTTCTCGAACATCGGGAACGTGACGCCGTAGGTGGCCGAGCAGAACTCGGCGATCTCCTCGGCGGTGCCCGGCTCCTGCCCGCCGAACTGGTTGCACGGGAAGCCCACGACGGAGAAGCCGCGGTCCGCCAGCGTGGCGTGCAACTCCTCCAGCGCCGTGTACTGCGGGGTGAGCCCGCACTTGGACGCCACGTTCACCACGAGCAGGGTCTTGCCGGCCAGCGCGCCGAGCGAAGAGTCCTCCCCGCTCAGCGTCTTCACCGGAATGTCGTAAATGCTCACTGCCGTCTCCTTACCGCGTCTTACCGCGTCGCCTGGGCCAGCGCCGCGCGGATGACATCTTCGCCGGCCGGGGTGCCCTTCTCGTTCTCGAACGTCCCGTAGGGCGTGCCGTAGGCCGGCGTGCCCGGCTGCTGCCGCCAGCCCTCGGCGAGCGGGCCGCCGTCCACGGTGCCGTAGCCGATCGAGTCGAGGAACTCGGTCGCGGCCGCCTTCGCCGAGGCGTCGTCGCCGGCGATCGGCAGGTAGCTGCGGTCCGCCGCCCCGGCCGGGCGCGCCAGGTTCAGCAGGTGTTTGAAGAAGATGTTGTTGAAGCCCTTTACGATCGTCGCGGCCGGAACGTAGCGGGCCAGGAACTCGCTGTCGGTCACCGACTTGCTGTCCAGCTCCGAGATCTGCCCGTCCCGGGCCGGGTAGTAGTTGCCCGTGTCGATCACCGTGTGCCCGGCCAGCGCGCCGGCCGGCATGTTCGGGTAGGCCTTCACCGGGACCGTGACCACGACGATGTCGCCCGCCGCGGCCGCCTCGCCGCTCGTCGCGGCGCGTGCCCGTGGCCCAAGCTCCGCGACCAGGCCGCCCAGCGTCTGCGGCCCGCGCGAGTTGCTCAGGACCACCTGATGGCCAGCCGCGATCGCGAGCCGCGCCACCGTGCTGCCGATACTTCCGCTTCCGATCAGCCCCACTGTTGTCATGTCACGCACCAACCAAAGGGGCCGTGCGCGCATTCCGCGTCCGTCACCGCGGTAGCGCGCCCAGCGGGCGTCTCTGTGCCCGGTACCGCAAAATTACGGTATTGACTACCAGGGCAGCCGGCGTCGCCAGCGCCGCGCGCGCTGGTCGGCGAGGATCTGGCGGACCACGTTGCGGCCGGGAATGCCGGTGACACCGCCGCCGCCGTGGGTGCCCGAGCCGGCCTGGTAAAGGCCGCCCACCGGCGTGCGGAAGTCCGCGTAGCCGGCCGCCGGGCGGGCGTGGAACAGCTGCCCGGCCGACAGCTCGCCGTGGAAGATGTTGCCGCCGACCAGCCCGTATTCCTCCTGCATGACGTGCGGCCCGATGACCTGGCGGTGCAGGATCGACGACGTGAAGCCGGGCGCGACGGCCTCCACGCGCGCGATGACCCGGTCGGCGTACGCGGCCAGCGCCGGCTCGTCGGGGGAGTCCGCGAACGACGACGGCACCCACTGGGTGAACATCGACATGATGTGCTGGCCCGCGGGCGCGAGCGAATCGTCGAACACGGACGGGATGCAGATGTCGGCGAACGGCAGCGTCGACGGCTGCCCGGCGACCGCTTCGCCGAACGCCTGCTCGACGTCGTCGAGCGACTCCGACAGCACGATCGTGCCCCCATAGACGTCCGGGTCGAACTCCGGGTGCGCGGTGAACGCCGGCAGCTTGTCCAGCGCCAGGTTGATTTTCACCGTGCCGCTCCGGGTCTGCCAGTGCTCGATGTCGGCCACGAAGCCGGCCGGCAGCCCGGACCGGTCGAGCAGCCGCAGGAACGAGATCCGCGGGTGCGCGGTGGTCACGACGATCGGCGCGTCGATCTCCTCGCCGCTGGCGAGCGTCACCCCCGCCACCTGCCCAGCGGACGTGCGGATCCGCGCCACCTCGGCCCCAGTTTTAATAATTGCCCCGAACGACCCTGCCGCCTGCCCGATGGCCCCCGCCACTGCCCCCATGCCGCCGCGCGGGAATCCCCAGGCGCCTGCCTGCCCGTCGGCTTCGCCGACGTGATGGTGCAGCATCACATACGCGGTGCCGGCGCTGCGCGGTCCCGCCCAGGTTCCGATGACGCCGGACACCGAGAGCACACCGCGCACCGCGTCGGACTCGAAGTACTGGTCGAGCAGGTCGGCGATCGAGCCGGTGAGCAGGCGGGTGATGTCGACCGACTGCCGGACGTCGACGGCGCGCAGCCGCGCGAGCAGCCTCGCCTGCGCGAGCAGGTCGAAGGGCTGACGCGAGCCGAGCTTGGGCGGGATCTCGTGCAGCAGCGGCCCGAGTATTTTCCCCAGCCCCGCGAGATGCGCCTCATACGCGTCGTAGGCGTCCGCGTCGTGCCTGGAGAAGCGCGCGATCTCCGCGTGCCGCGACCGCGGGTCGTCCGGCAGCCGCAGCGCCCGCCCGTCGGCGCGCGGCGCGAAGTACGGGCCCTGCGGGTAGACCTTCAGCCCGTACCGGTCCAGGCGCAGGTCCCGGGTGATCTCGGGCGGCAGCAGCGACAGCACGTAGGACAGCGACGTGACCGTGTAGTCCGGCCCGAACGGGTGCTCGCTCACCGACGCGCCCCCGATGACCTCGCGGCGCTCGCAGACCAGCGTGTCAAGCCCGTGCTTCGCCAGGTAAGCGGCGGCGACGAGCCCGTTGTGCCCGCCGCCGATGACGACGGCGTCCCGCTTGTGACTCATCCGGTGATTGTCTCCGCCCCGCCGCGCGCCCAACCCTCCAATCCCGTCAGCCCATCCACCCCTCCGGCCCGCTCAACCACCCCAGCCTCAATTACGTGAAGAGCTTTTATCGCGAAGGTTTGTAGTAGCTATTCGATAAAACATTTACCCAGGGACCGCGCCGGGCTCTTCTGCTCTTCCCGCGCACCGATCCGGGCGCTCGCCTGGCGCCAGGGTCGGTAGCTGTAGTTTTGCCACTATGTCACGCACGACCGCGCTTCCCGGCTCCTTCCTGCGATCGCTTGCCCGCATCGTCGGCGACCGGCACGTCCTGACCGGCGAGGCGACCGCCGGGTTCGCGGTCGACTGGACAGGCCGGTTCCGCGGGCAGACCCCGGCCGTGGTCAGGCCCCAGGACACGCGGCAGGTGGCGGACGTGCTCAAGCTGTGCACGGGCGCCAATGTCCCGGTCGTGCCGCAGGGCGGTAACACGGGGCTCGTCGGCGGCGGCGTCCCGCTGAACCAAGAGGTGGTCCTCAGTCTCACCCGCCTCGACCGGCTCGGTGCCGTCGACCAGGAGGCCTCTCAGGTGACCGCGGGCGCGGGGGTCACGCTGGAGCGGGTCGGCGACGCCGATCCAAGCCTCGACCTCGGCGTCCAGATCGCCAGCCGGGGGAGCGCGACCGTCGGCGGCGCTGTCGCGACGAACGCCGGCGGCGTGCGGGTGCTTCGCTACGGGCCGATGCGCGCCCAGCTTCGCGGGATCGAGGCCGTGCTCGCCGACGGCACGGTGGTGTCGCACCTGGCCGGCCTGGTCAAGGACAACACCGGCTACGACTATCCCGCCCTGCTGGCCGGGTCGGAAGGCACGCTCGCCGTCGTCACCCAGGCGCGGCTCCGCCTGGTGCCGCGGGTCCGCGACGCCGTCACGGTGATCGTGGGGTTCGACGGTCTCGCCGAGGTGCACGCCGCCGCCCGGCAGGCCCTCGCCGGCGTGCCCGGCCTGATATCGGCCGAGTTCTTCACCCAGGCCGGCCTCGACATCCTCGCCGCGCACGCCGGGCTGCCCGCGCCGTTGCCCGTCAAGAAGCCCGCTTACCTGCTGCTCGAGGCCTCCGGCGCGGGCGCGATCGACGATCTCGCCGAGGTCATCGACGACAACGAGGCGGCCGTCGCCGAGGACCCGGCGGCCCGCCGGAACCTGTGGGCGTACCGCGAGCGGCACCCCGAGGCCGCCGGCTTCCTCGGCACGCCGGTCAAGCTCGACGTGTCCGTCCCGGCCGCGCAGTGGACCCGTCTCGCCGCCGAGGCCACCGCCGTGATAACAGCAACGGACCCGCAGGCGGCCGTCGTCACCTTCGGGCACGTCGCCGACGGGAACGTGCACGTCAACATCGTCCCGGCCGCGCCCGCCGACGGCCGCCACGAGGACGCCCTCTTCGCGTTCGTCGCCAGCCTCGGCGGCTCGATCTCCGCCGAACACGGCATCGGCACCCTCAAGGCCAGGTGGCTCGGCCTCGCCCGCACCGAAGCCGAGCAATCCCTCTTCCGGCGTATCCGCGCCGCGTTCGACACGTCCGGCACGCTCAACCCGCACGTCCTGCCGAGATAACAGCGACAAAAAGCCGGCCTGATCGGTGCTTGACCCGGAGGGGAACCACTGGTCCTTCGGGACCCATCGCGGGCACCCGCGGAAATTCAGCCGCTGGCTATGGCGCGGTGTTGGGGTTGACGCCTACGTCCACCGTCACCCAGCCGACGCCGCCGTTCGGGCCCTGGGCCTCGATCCGGTAATAGCCGGCGGTCGCGAACTTAACGGAGAAGTTCACCTGGCCGTTGACCAGCGTCTCGGACGCCGGGAACGACGACGGCACGGACACGCCGGACGGCGGCGTCAGCGTCAGCTTCACCGGGCCGTTGACCGTGTCGTCGAGGGACAGCCCGCCGGTCTCCGCCTCCAGGTTGATCGCGAGCGAGCCGTTCACCCCCGGCGTGGCGATGTCGGTAAGGATGCCGCCGCTGCCGTGGAAGGCGAGCGTGTCGGCCGGCGCCACGGGCATCGTGGGCGCGGCCAGCGCTGGCTGCCGGAAGTCGAACGCGGACATGAGGTTGTCCTGCCGTGCGTTCAGCGCGGTTAGCGGCGGCAGCCGCCACAGGTCTTGCATGAAGGACAGGATCGACACGTTCGTCGTCTGCTGGTGGAACACTTGCTTGCGCGCGTACGGGCTGATGATGATCATCGGCGTGCGGGCGCCGTAGCCGCTGGCGTAGGACGGGGCCACATGGTCCCAGAAGCCGCCGCTCTCGTCGTAGGTGACGAAGATCGCCGTCGAGTCCCAGTACTTGCTGCGGGCCACGGCGTTCACTAGCTGCCCGACCCAGGCATCACCCTGGCCGATGTCTTCGGGCGGCTCGGTGCTGTACCCGACGCCTGGCCGGACGAAGGAGAAGTCCGGCAGCGTGCCGCCGGCGATGTCCGTGAAGAACTGATCGCCAGTCGTCAGGTCAGCGCTGTCGCCCGACGGGATGATCTGATCCCAGATCGTGCCGTCGAGGACGGACGGCGGCAGCGCGTAGTAGATCTTCCACGACCGGTTATGCGCGCTCAGCTCATCGAAGACCGAGTTCCACGGCGGCGTCGAGCCCGGCTCGAGATTGTTGTAGTACCAGTCGCGGGCGGTGCCGTTGAGCGCGGCCATCACGTTCGGCTGCGTCGGCGCGATCACCGGCTGGAAGTTGTGGTCGGCCAGCTCGAAGTTCGACGCGAGGTACTGCTCGTCCGGGTCGAAGCCGGGACCGAACTCCGTGATCGCCGACATCCCGTCCTGCGGGAACGTCGTGTAATGGTCCATCTGGTAGCCCTTGCCTGGCACGTAGTCCATGGCCATCTGCTCGGCGACGCGCGAGTTGTTGATCGCGCCCTGGACGTCGCCCTCGTTGGGGGTGGCGTAGACCGGCGAGACGTCCGGCGCCGAGTCGTAGTAGGCGCTGGGGTTGAGGAACGACGCGTTCGCCGGGATCCCGTCGGCGCCGGGGAAGCCGCCGAAGAGGTTGTCGAACGAGTGGTTCTCGATCATGATCTCGATGACGTGCTTAATGGGGGAGCCGGGGCTCCCGGCCGCCGGCGGCTTGCCGCGCGGCGGGGCCGTTGCCGCCGCCGCCGAGGTCACGGCGGTCGCGACGGCGAGCAGCGGCACGACGCCGGCCACAAGAAAACGCTTGTATCGCATGGGGATCACCTTTCGGGCGCTAGATGACCAGCATGGCCGAGCCATGTGAACCAAAATGAACAAAAACCGTAAAAGTTGCCCGTGACCCGCCGCGTACCGTATGTGCCTGGGCCGATGCCCGCCGCGCCGCCCGCCCCCGCCGACACGGCGCTGTGGACGGGTGTGGCGGCACGGGCCGCCCGCGTGTATATCGACAGGTGGCTCTTGCGGACGTGTGCCCGCGCTACCGATACTGCTGGGATGGGCGACCGAAATGTGCTCGGCGGCGAACTAGAGCCATGTGGAACAGACCCGCTTACCGGTTTTTACCGGGACGGCTGCTGCAATACAGGACCCGAGGACCGCGGGAGCCACACAGTCTGCGCGGTGGTCACCGCGGAATTCCTCGAGCACCAGCGGAGCATCGGCAACGATCTGACCACGCCGATGCCGCAGTTCCGGTTCCCGGGACTGGTGCCCGGCGACAAGTGGTGCGTCACGGCCGCGAACTGGCTGCGCGCCCACCTGGATGGCGCGGCCGCCCCGGTGGTGCTCGCGTCCACGCATGAGCGCGCGCTCGAGATCGTGCCGCTTTCCGCGCTCAAACAGCACTCGGTGGACGTCCCGGCGGACGCCAGCGCGCTTGAGGACACCGAGCGCTAACTGAGCAAGGGGGCTAGCCTCCTCCGCGGACGGGATCTACCGGGGTAGCTCTGGCCGTTGCTGGCATCGGGCTGCCCATCCGACCCGCTTGGCGATGCGCAGCGGTGTCTTCCGTCGGAAGGCCGCGCGCTCGGGGGGAGTCATGGCGGCGATCTTGGCGTACCGCCAAGCGCCGCCTCCCGGCCGCCGGGTAAGGCCGGCGAGCACCGCCGGGTGAGGGCGCCGGTAAGGCCGCCGGCTAAGGCCGCGTAACCCGTTCGCCCCGTGCGGGCATGAGCTGGCACAATCCAGTCCATGCCCGCACGTTTGTCATCCGTCGCCGTCTACTGCGGCTCGAATCCAGGTACCGATCCCGCGTTCGCGACCGCCGCGCAGGATCTCGGCCAACTGCTCGCGGAGAAAGGCATCCGCCTCGTGTACGGCGGCGGCAAGGTTGGCCTGATGGGTGTCGTCGCGGACGCCGTGCTCACCCAGGGCGGCGCGGCCCACGGCGTGATCACCCGCTCGCTGGAGGCGAAGGAGGTCGCGCACACGGGCCTGACCAGCCTCCACGTCGTCGAGACGATGCACGAGCGCAAGGCGGCGATGGCCGACGCGGCGGACGCCTTCATCATGCTGCCCGGCGGCTACGGGACGCTGGACGAGTTCTTCGAGGCGCTCACCTGGACGCAGCTCGGCATTCACGACAAGCCGTGCGGCGTGCTCGACGTGGGCGGCTTCTTCGCGCCACTGCGCGCGTGGCTGGACGGCGCGGTCGCGGCCGGATTCGTGCACGCTGCCCACCACGACATGGTGATCATGGAGTCCGCGGCGGACCGGCTGGTCGGCAGGCTCGCCGCGTGGACTCCCGTCACCGTGAGCAAATGGCTGGACCGGGCCGAGCGGTTACGGCTTGCGGGCCACGGCGCACCAGCACAGCGACTGCCCGGGGCTGTCCGCGAGGCCGGTGTCCGCGTCCGGGTGCCACTGCGGCAGCCACACGACGCCCGGCTCGACCAGGTCAAGTCCCTCGAACAGCGCCTCGACCTCCTTGCGCGACCGGTTGAACATCGTGGAGGTGGCGGACTTGTAGATCTCGATCGCGCTGTCGAGTTCGGCGAAGCTGTCCGCCGTGGCGTGCGAGATCACGAGGTAGCTGCCCGACGGAAGCTCGTCCAGCAGCCGCCCGATGAGCGCGCGCGGGCCCTCATCGTCGGAGATGAAATGCAGGATGGCGATCAGCAGCACAGCGACCGGCTGGCTGAGGTCGAGCATCGCCCGCAGCGCCGGGTCGGCGAGAATCCCCTCGGGATCGCGCAGGTCGTGCCGCAGGATCGTCGTGTTCTCGATCCCGTGCAGCAGGTCGCGCGCGTGGGCGAGCACGATCGGGTCGTGATCGACATAGACGACATGGCAGGCGGGGTCGATCGCCTGCGCCACCTCGTGCACGGGGTCCATCGTGGGCAGGCCAGTGCCAATATCGATAAACTGGCGAACGCCCAGCTCAGACGCTAGGTACCGGATGGCGCGGCCGAGAAATGCCCGGTTCTGCAACGCCGCGGTACGGATCGTCCCTTCCGGCATCATCGCGATGACTCGCTCGGCGGCTTTCCTATCGGCGGGATAGTTGTCCTTTCCCCCGAGGTAGTAGTCGTACATGCGTGCCGTGCTCGGGACGTCAGGGCGGAATTCAGCTTCGGGGGTCATGACGCGATTATCTCGCAAGTCTCGCCATTGACGACCCGGAAATTGCTCTGTTTATCCTCGCGACCTCAGCCAAGGAAACCGGCATAACGGCATATAGCAATATTTTGCGCGCGCGAGAGGTCCGTGAGCGCGGCGGCGCGTCTGACCCGGGCGCCGCCGGGTAGTACCTAGGCCGTGACCCGATGGGTGCTGCACGTGGACCTCGACCAGTTCATCGCCGCTGTCGAGGTGCTCCGCCGTCCCGGGCTCAAGGGGAGGCCGGTCGTCGTCGGCGGTGACGGGGACCCGGCCAAGCGCGGCGTGGTGTCCACGGCGTCCTATGAGGCACGCGAGCACGGCGTGCATTCCGGCCAGCCGCTGCGCACGGCCGCCAGGCGCTGCCCGGACTGCGTGTTCCTGCCCGTCGACGCGCCCGCCTACAACGCGGTGTCGGCCGAGGTCATGCAGGTGCTGCGCGACACCGGATGTCCCGTGGAGGTGCTCGGCTGGGACGAGGCCTTCGTCGGCATAGACACCGGCGAACCCGAGGCCTTCGCCCGCGACCTCGCCGCCGACGTCAAAGAGGCGGTGAACCTCGACTGCTCGGTCGGCATCGGCGACAACAAGCTGCAGGCGAAGATCGCGACGGGCTTCGGCAAGCCGGCGGGCGTGTACCGGCTCACCACCGCGACCTGGTTCGAGGTGCTCGGCGACCGCCCGCCAGACGCGATCTGGGGCATCGGCGCGAAGACCAGGGCCAAGCTCGCGGCGCTCGGCATCCGCACGGTCCGCGAACTGGCCGCCGCCGACCCGGACCGGCTGGCCGCGGAGTTCGGCCCGATGACCGGCCCGTGGCTGGTGCTGCTCGGCCGGGGCCGCGGTGACACGGAGGTCGATCCGACCCCGTACGTCCCCCGCTCGCACGGCCGCGAGGTGACGTTCCAGCGCAACATCGAAGACTGGGCTGAGGTCCGCGCCCAGGTGTCGGCCCTGGCCCGGCAGGTCTCCGCCGAGATTTCCGAACGCACCGTGGCGCACGTCGTGGTAAAAATCCGCTACGCGCCGTTCGTCACCGTCACGCATGGCGTGCCGTTCGTCGATCCGGAGGAAGGTCCGTTCGCCGCGACACCCGGCCGCGTCGCGGCGTTCGAGGTCGCGGCGCGCGCCGCGCTCGACCGGTTCGAGCCGGGCCGCCCGGTGCGCCTGCTCGGCGTCCGCGCCGAGTTCGCCCCCATCGAGGACGCCTAAGGCCCCGGCCGCGAGCGGCCTACAGCGCCCGGCGCAGGCGGATTTCCGGCAGCGCCGGGTTCGAGGGAAGCGGCTGGCGCTCGCCGGTGGGCGCGAACCCGCACCGCTCGTACAGCCGCCGGGCGGGCGCGTTCGACTCGGTCACCCAGAGGAAGATGCCGTCGTGGCCGTGCCCCTTCGCCCACTCGCACGCGGCGCCGACCAGGGCGCCGCCGATCCCCTGGCCGCGGCCGGCCGGCCGCACCCACATCGACACCAGGTCGGCGGCCCCGTCCTCTTCGTAGACGCCCGCCAGCCCCATCGGCTCGGAAACGCCGCCCAGCCGCGCGAACAACGTCACGGACCGGCTCGTGAGCCGCTCGCGCCACTTATCCTCGGTGAACACCGACTCCCGCGCATACGTCGACCCGAACGCGTCCGGCGCCTCGCGCAGCGCCGCCAGCCGGATCTCTCGGAGCGCCTCCCACTCATCAGGCTTCACTTCGCGCACCACAACCATGCCGCCCATGGTGTCGTCCGGCCGCTGGCCGGCGCAAACGACTTTCAGCCGCCCGCTGAATGCCATCGCATCCGCCTCCCAGCGAAACGTATTCGCATTATCCGGGGGAACCAGCAGGGATCGTTAGGGATAAACGCTTTTGAATGTGGTCCCGCCACGAGTGGCGGGGCTCGTAGCCGAGAACCTGCCGCGCGCGGTCGATCGCGAGCAGCGTGTCGAACTCGCCGATCTCGCGGGTCAGCGGCACGTCGGGGAACACCTCGGCGAGCACCTCGCGGGACGGGCGGTTCATGACCGTGTCGGCCGCCGCGATGATCACGTTCTGGCTGCCCGTCACGTCCGCCGACAGCCCGAGGCGGCAGGCCGCCGCCACGTCCCGCACGTCCACGTAGCCCCACAGGTTCCACTGCCGCGACGGCGAATCCGGCCAGAACGACGGGAACCGCTTGTAGTCGTGCGGCTCCATGATGTTGGAGATGCGCAGGCCGACGAACGGGATGCCGGACCATTCGGCGATGTGCCCGGCCAGAGTCTCGCTCGTGACCTTCGACAGCGCGTACGTCGTGCCGGGCACGGGGAAATGGTCCTCATCGACCGGCGCGTACCGCGGCGGCTGGCCCGCCCCGCCGGGCACCTGCTCCCGCCCGCCGCCGAACGGCAGCCCCAGCGTCGTCTCGCTCGACGCCCACACCACCCGGCGCAGGCCGAGCGCCGCCGCCGCGTGGAACACGTTGAAGTTCATCGCCACATTGGCGTTGAACGTCACCGCGGGCGTGTGCCGGCCAGGCGCCGGGATGTTCGCGAGGTGGACGACCGCGTCGGCGCCGCGCAGCGCCTCGGTCGCCTGGCCGTAGTCGGTGAGGTCGGCGCTCAGGACGCCCGCGGCGGCCTGCTCCGGGCTGACCGACGCGTCGGTCGCCAGCACGTCGTAGCCGTGCTCGCGCAGTTCGTGGACCGCCGCGCGGCCCGCCTTGCCGGTCGCGCCCGTCACGCACAGCCGCTGTGCATTCATGATCGCTACGCCTCCAGGATCGCGGTGAGGAACTCGTTGCGGAACTTGCCTGCCGGGTCGTAACCCCGTGTGAGGGCCTCGAAGTCGGTCAGCCGCGGGTACGCCGCGCGGATCGCGGCCGGCGCCATCGTGAAGACCTTGCCCCAGTGCGGCCGGGGCTGGAATGGCGCCAGCGCGGCGTCGATCGCGGGCAGCAGCGCGGCGACCGCGGCCGGGTCCTTCCGCCACGTGAAGTGCAGCGCGACGGTGTCGCGCCCGTAGCACGGGCTGAGCCACAGGTCGTCGGCGGCGATCGTGCGGATCTCGGACACCATCAGCAGCGGGGCGATCCGGCCGGCCAGCCCGGCGAGCGCGTCGAGCGCGGCCGCGGCGTCCGCGCGCGGCAGCAGGTACTCGGTCTGGAGTTCCTCGCCGACGCTCGGGATGAATTCGGGGCGGAAGTGGGGGAGCCGCTGGTGCCAGCGGCCTTCGGCGCCGTTCTGGAGGGTGCTGAAGTCGGCGGGCATGCCAGGGACGGGGTGGCGCGGGCCGTCCGCGAGCCGGGCGCCGTGCCAGGTCGCCGGCGCCGGCCCCGGCTCTTGCCCGGCCGTCTGCTTGCGCCACAGCATGTCGATGACGCCGGGGTCTTTCCAGGTGGTGAACGCGCTGACGCTGTACGCGCTGCCCGTTATCGCGTCGAAGTGCGCGACCAGTTCCGCCCGCGGCAGGTCGTCGTAGACCCACTGGCGCATCGTGAACGCCGGGATCAGCGCCAGCGTCAGGCTCGTGACCACGCCGAGCGCGCCGAGCGCCACGACCGCGCCGCTGAGCTGGTCCGGCGGGACCGCGACGAGGTCGCCGCCGGCCGTCACGATGTCGAGCCCGGTGACCGCGGTGGCGAGCGAGCCGTTCTTGTCGCCGGAGCCGTGAGTGCCGGTGGCGACCGCCCCGGCGACCGTGATGTGCGGCAGCGACGCGAGGTTGCCGAGCGCGAAACCGCGGCTGTCGAGCGTCGCGGCCAGTTCGGCGTAGCGCACGCCGGCGGCGACCTTGACCGCGCGGCGCGCCGAGTCGATCTCGATCTCCGGCGGCATGTCCGTCAGCGTGATCAGCTCGCCGGGCGAGTCGGCCACCCGGTTGAACGAGTGCCCCGTGCCGAGCGCGTGCAGCTTCGGGCTGCGCGCGGCCAGTGCGCGGACTTCCTCCAGCGTCGTCGGCCGCAGCGGTTCGGACGGGGTGAAAGTGATGTTCCCGGCCCAGTTCCTGATCGTCACCCGGGTAACGTTAGCGCGTCGTCACGGGCCCGCGGCAGCGTCCTGGCGTGCTGTTAGTGTGGTGACGTGCCCACTTTCGCGGAAATGGCGGACAAGCTCAGCATTGCCGAACTTCGTCGCCGCGGCAGCGTGAAGTGGACGAAGGGCGGCCCGGACGTCATCGGCGCGTTCATCGCGGAGATGGACTTCGGCGCCGCGCCCGCGATCGAGGCGGCGCTGCGCGACTCGGTCGCGCGCAGCGAGTTCGGCTACCTGCCGGAACAAGCCGCTGATCAGCTGGCCGAGGTCTGCGCTCGCTGGCAGCTCGCGCGCTACGGCTGGTCCCTTTCTCCCGAACGAGTCCGGCCCATTCCCGACGTTCTGAAGGCTCTGGAAGCGTCGGTCAACGTGTTCTCAAGGCCGGGTTCCCCGGTGATCTTGCCCACCCCGGCCTATATGCCGTTCCTGACGCTGCCGGGGGTGCTCGGCCGCGAGATCATCCAGGTGCCGATGGTGCCGGACGGCTCGGAGGGTTCCCCGGACGGCTCGCGGCTCGTTCTCGACCTCGACGGCCTGGACGCCGCGTTCAAGGCCGGCGGCCACCTGCTGGTCCTGGTCAACCCCGCCAACCCGGCCGGCCGGGTGTACACGCGGGCGGAACTGGCCGCGGTCGCCGAGGTCGTCGAGCGGAACGGCGGCCGGGTGTTCGCCGACGAGATTCACGCACCGCTCGTCTACCGCGGATTCCGGCACGTCCCGTACGCCTCGGTGTCGGACGCCGCCGCGGCGCACGCGGTGACGGCGACGTCCGCGTCCAAGGGCTGGAACCTGCCGGGGCTGAAGTGCGCGCAGCTCATCCTGGGCAGCGACGCGGACGCCGTGGCGTGGGCCGCGACCGGCGAACTGTACGAGCACGGCACCAGCACGGTGGGCGTGCGGGCGAACATCGCCGCGTACGCCGACGGGGGGTCATGGCTGGACGACGTCGTGGACTATCTGGACGGCAGCCGCGTCCTGCTGGCCGAACTGCTCGCCGCGCGGCTGCCGGGAATCCGGTACCGGCCGCCCGAGGGGACCTACCTGGCGTGGCTGGACTGCCGCGCGCTCGGCCGGGCGGGCCTTGCCGGCTGCGCGGGCAGCCCCGCGGACTTCTTCCTCGGCAAGTCGCGCGTGCTGCTGACCGACGGGGCCCGCTGCGGCGATGCGGGCGCCGGCCACGTGCGGCTCACACTGGCGACGCCGCGCCCGGTGCTCGCCGAGATTGTCCGCCGGATGGCGGACGCGGTCGCGGGCTAGGGCGCGCCTAGCCCATCGACTTGGCGCCGTCCAGGGCCTCGCGGATGATGTCGGCGTGCCCGGCGTGCTGGGCGGTCTCGGCGATGATGTGCAGCAGCACGCGCCGCGCGGTCCACTGCTCGCCCGGCGTGAACCAGGGCGCGGGGTGACCGGTTCGCCCGCGCGGCCGCCACAATGGGTGCGTGAAACTGGACCTGGAGGCGGCCCGCGACCGCGTGATCCCGGACGTGCTGCCCGCGGCCGGGGCGCCGCTGAAGGTGCTGTTCTGCGGAATCAACCCTGGTTTGTACTCGGCGGCGACCGGCTGGCACTTCGCGCGGCCGGGGAACCGGTTCTGGCCGGCGCTGCACTTGTCCGGCTTCACGCCGCGCCTGCTGCTGCCGCGTGAGCAGGCGGAGATCGCGGGCCTTGGCCTGGGCATCACGAACGTGGCGCCGCGGGCGACGGCTCAGGCCGCGGAGCTGACCGCTGGTGAACTGCGGGCAGGCGGGCTGCGGCTCGTGGAACTGATCGAGGAGCGGCGCCCGCGCTACGTGGCGATCTGCGGCGTGACCGCGTACCGCACGGCGTTCGCGCGGCCGCGGGCGGCCATCGGCCCGCAGCCCGACGGCCTCGGCCCGGCGCGCCTGTGGATCCTCCCGAACCCGAGCGGCCTGAACGCCTCGTGGACGCTCCCGCGCCTGACCGAGGCGTTCGGCGAACTGCGGAAAGCTGTCGACCACACCCCTTTCCGCGATCAAAGCCGGACGCCGCCCAACTGACGAGGCAGGAGAGACCGGCGGTACCCCGGCGCGCCCGCCCGTTTCTTGACACTGAGATCATGGGCCGCTACTGGCGAATGTCGCCGCGAATGGCCCATGATCATGGTCGCTGGGTGAGGGAGTCGGCCCGCCCCGGACCGGCCCCGGACCGCTACGGACCGCCGCGGTCCGTCAGGGCTCGGCGTAGACGCCCTCGCAGGTGGCGTAGTCATAGTGGTAGATCTCGCGGCCCTGCTGGTAGGCGACTTCGGCGCGGCTCATGACGTCGAGCGGATCGCCGGACCAGAGCACCACGTCGGCGTCCTTGCCCACGGTCAGCGAGCCGAGGCGGTCGTCCACCCCGATCACGCGGGCCGGGTTGATCGTCACCGCGCGCAGCGCGGTCACCGGGTCGAGACCCTCCTTCACCGACAGCGTCGCCTGGTGGATCAGGAAGTGGATCGGCACCACCGGATGATCGGTCGTGAGCGAGATCTCCACGCCCGCCGCCGCCAGGCGGCCGGGGTTCGCGAGGGAGCGGTTCCGCAGTTCGGCCTTGGACCGCGACGTGAACAGCGGACCGATCACGACCGGGATCCCGGCCGCCGCGATCCGGTCCGCCAGCAGGTGCGCCTCGGTGCCGTGGTCGATCACCAGCCGGTAGCCGAATTCCTCCGCGATCCTGATCGCGGTCGCGATGTCGTCGGCCCGGTGGCAGTGCTGCCGCCACGGGATCTCTCCCTGCAGGACCCTGCCCAGTGCCTCAAGCTTGAGATCACGGGGAGTCGGCTCGGCGCGTTCAGAAGAAAGGTTTTCCAGGTAGTTGCCGGCCTGGACCAGCGCGGACCTGATCACCGCGGCCGTGCCGAGCCTGGTCGCGGGAGTCTCCTTGCGCTCGCCGTATACCCGCTTGGGGTTCTCGCCGAGCGCTGACTTCAGGCCCGCCGGGCTGCGCAGCACCATGTCGTCGACCGTGCGGCCCCAGCAGCGGATCGCCGCCGTCTGGCCGCCGATCGGGTTCCCTGAGCCCGGGTTGACGTTAACGTTGAGCACGCCGCCGGCGATCGCGTCGCGGAAGCCGATGTCGGCCGGGTTGATCGCGTCGACGACCCGGACGTGGGCCTGCACCGGGCCGGTCAGCTCGTTGGTGTCCGTGCCCGCCCAGCCGCCGGCTTCCTCGTAGGCGCCGAGGTGGACGTGCGCGTCGATGAAGCCGGGCAGCACCCACTTGCCGGCGGCGTCGACGACGTCGCTGCCGGGCGGGGGCTTGAAGCCCGGGCCCTCGACGGCGGCGATCTTGCCGTCGACCAGCAGCACGGTCCCGTTGTCGATCGGGTCACCCTCGACCGGAACCACGTGCCCGCCCGTGATCGCGATGCTGCCGCGCGCCGTCACGCCACCGTCCCTTCTGGTTGGTTATGCCGAGCCAATCTTAGGCAGCGCGCCGGCGCGTCAGCGCGCCACCCGGCGCGGCGGCAGCGCGCCCGTCGCTCAGCCGCCGAAGCTGATCGCCTGCACCTCCGCGTCCGTCAGCTCCACCGACGCCGCGGCGACGTTGTCCGCCACGTGGCCGGGGGAGCCGGTGCCGGGAATCGGGAGCATGGCGGGCGAACTGGCCAGCAGCCAGGCGAGCACGATCTGGTACTCGGTGACTCCCCGGCGCGACGCGGCCGCCGCGATGCCGACGTTGCCGCTGGCCTGCTGCACCGGCGCCCACGGCAGGAAGGCCAGTCCCTCGGTCTCGCAGAGGTTGACCATCTCCTGCGACGACCGGTCCGTCACGTTGTACCGGTTCTGCACGCTCACGATCGGAGTGATCTGCTCGGCGGCCCGCAGTTCCTCCGCCGTCACATTGGAGAGGCCGATGTGCCGGATCTTGCCTTCCTTTTTCAGCTCGAGCAGGGCGCCGACCGACTCGGCGAGCGGAACCCGCGGGTCCGGCCGGTGGAACTGGTACACCGGGATCTGCTCCAGGCGCAGCCTGTGCAGGCTGCCCTCGCAGGCCTCACGCAGGTGCTCGGGGCGGCCGTCGGGCTCCCATTTGTTCGGCCCGGGGCGGACCAGGCCGCCTTTCGTGGCGATCACCAGGTCGTCAGGGTACGGGTAGAGCGCCTCGGCGATCAGCGTCTCGCTGACGTCAGGGCCGTAGGAGTCCGCCGTGTCGATGAAGTTCACGCTCAGCTCGACCGCGCGGCGCAGTGTGTCGATCGCTCGCTGCCGGTCCGGTGGCTCGCCCCAGATGCCGTCGCCCGTGACCCGCATCGCCCCGAAGCCGAGCCGGTTCACCGTCAGGTCCCCGCCGATGCTGATCGTGCCCGCGGCCGCCGCGGATGGTGGGTTGCTCATGTCGGGTCTCTCCTTCGATTGACCGGTGGTTGTTTCCCGTACAGGCCCTGCCCGGAAGTCCCTGCTCCATGTCACTGGCGCCGTCACAGGCACCGTCACAGGCACCGTCACTGGCACCGTCACTGGCCGATGAGCGCGATCGCCTTGGCGGCCCCCACCGCCTGCTTGAGCGTCTGCAGGTCATAGGCGCCGTAGTGCCGCTTGCCGTTGATGAAGAACGTCGGGGTGCCGGAGACGGAGCCGAGGTCGGCGGAGTCCACGTCCTCGGCGACGCGCGCCGCGCCGGCGTGCTTGCGCAGGTCGGCGGCGAACCTCCCCGCGTCAAGCTCGAGGTCGCGCGCGTAGCCGACCAGGTCCCGGATCGTGAGCGAGCCCTGATGATCCATCAGCGTGTCGTGCATCCCCCAGAACGAGTCCTGCCGCGCCGCCGCCTCCGCCGCCTCCGCCGCGAGCTGCGCGTGCGGGTGCACATCGGTGAGCGGCAAGTGCCTGAAGACGAAGCGCAGCTCGCCATATTC
>DASZKN010000160.1:0-5573 GCA_035552855.1 Trebonia sp.
TACATTCTCGCCAGCCTGCGCGAGCACCCGGTCGCCGCCGTGGACCTCAACGACGGCACGCTCGCGCGCTACCGCGCCCCCGCCGCCTGGCTCGAGGAGGTCCTCAACGGGCAGCCGCCGCGCAAGAAGATGAGCCCGCGACCGGATGGCCTCAACCCGAACGCCAAGGACACCCAGGCGCGCCTTGACGTCATCGCGTCGCACGACCCGATCAGTGACGGTGCCGAGCTCAGGCTCGCCGTGCAGCTTGGCCGCCACTACCCGCTGACGATGCTCGACCCGGGCGCGAACGGCCTCACCCGGCTGCTCAAGGTCGCCGACCAGCTCGTGGTCGTCGTCCCCGCGAGCGTGGAGGCGGCGGGCGCGCTCGCCGACACGCGGGAGTGGCTGGACGCGCACGGCTTCGGTGACCTGGGGTCGCACAGTGTCACACTGATCAACGGCGTCAGCCGGCGCAGCCTCGCCGACGTGGAGCAGGCCGAGTCGGTGGCCCGCGGTCGCTGTCGCGCGATCGTGCGGGTCCCGTGGGACGACATGCTGCCCGTCGGCGTCACCGGCCCGTCCACCCTCCGCCCGCAAACGCGCGTGGCGTACACAGCCCTCGCGGGCGTGCTGGTCGCCGGCATGGCCGCTGCCCCGATAAGAGTCAAGGAATGATCCCCCGAACGGTCCCTGGTAACTCCCCAGGGCTACTTCCTCAGGAGACGTGGTGAGCACGAAGTCGAAGGCCCGAAGCAGGCTGGCCATCAGGTACTTCGACGACCGGATCCTGCTGACCGACACCCACGCGTGGGCGTACTACCGGGTGCCGTCTGTGTCGTATGAGTTCACGACGCCCGATGAGCGCGAGGCGCTGGCCACGAACATCACCGTGGCGCTGGCCGCGATCCGCATGCAGGACGCCGAGGTGCACCTGCGAATCGCGCACCGCCCGTACCCGGCCGTGGAGTGGGCGACGGGCCTGGACCAGACCGCCGACGGCGGTCCCGGCTGGCGGGAGTACCTGGAGCAGATCTACCAGCACGTGTGGGCCAAGGACTTCTGGTCCAAGGAGATCTACCTCGGGGTGCGGATCGGCCAGCGCGGCGGCCTGCACCTGTCTGGTGGCGTGCTTTCCCACTTCCTGAACTCCTACCGCACCACCGAGCGCACGCTCGGCATCGACGACGAGTCGGTCAGCGCCAGCGAGGTCGGCAAGTGGACCGAGGCCGCCGAGCGCCTCGGCCGCGCGCTCACGTCAAGCGCGCTCGCGGCCCGGCACGCGACGTCGAGCGAGATCGCCTGGCTGGTACGGCACTCGCTGATGGGCTCGCTCGGCGACCCGCCGCCGTCGGCCGCGCGCCGCCGCACCTGGGGCGCCGGGGAGATCGAGCAGCTGTATGAGGGGCAGGTCCACAACGGCCGCACCCTGCTCAGGCTGGAGCACGCCGAGGGCGAGTCCTACGCCGCTTACCTTTCGTTCGCCAGGTTCCCCGACGTGATGAGCTTCCCTGAGGGCGAGCCGTGGCTGCATTACGCCGACTCGCTGCCCTTCCCCGTCGAGATCAGCTCGCGGATGAAGCTGATACCGCCCGCGCGGGCGAGCAAGGACGTCGGGCGGCGGCTCGCCCACGCCCGCGACATGGACATGCACATCCGGGAGGCCGGCGCCGAGGCGCCGATCGCCCTCGCCGAGCAGATCGCCGCGGCCCGGATGCTGGAACACGGCATCACGAAGGAGCGGCTGCCGTTCGTGTACGGGTGGCACCGGCTGATCGTGACCGCGCCCACCAGGGACCTGTGCGTCCGCCGCGTGGAGGCGGTCACCGAGCACTACCGGGACATCGGCATCGACGTGGTCAACTCCACCGGTGACCAGTTCTCGCTGCTCACCGAGGCCCTGCCCGGGGAGCGGGTCCGGGTGTCCTCGTACGTCCAGCGCCAGCCGCTGTACACGATCGCGGGCGGCATGCCGACGGCCACCGTGGACCTCGGCGACCGCATCGCCGACGGCGTCGGCTGGATCGGGCCGTACATCGGCGAGACGCTGGGCCGCGCCCGGTCGGTCGTGCACTTTGACCCGATGCTGGCCGCGGCGCGGAACCGGCCGACGGCGGTCGCCATCACCGGCGAGCCCGGCGGCGGCAAGACCACGCTCGCGATGCTGATGATCTACCAGCTCGCGCTGCGCGGCGCGACGATCGCGGTCATCGACCCCAAGGGGGACGCGGAGTCGCTCGTCGAGTACCTGTCCCGGTCCGGGCGCAAGGCGCGGGTGCTGCCGCTGGGGTCGGCGGCGGCCGGGCTGCTCGACCCGTTCGCGTTCGGGGACGACCTCGCGGAGAAACGGACGATGGCGACGGAGACCCTGCGGCTGCTGCTGCCGCGGATGAGCGAGGAGCGCGAGAGCGCGATGGTCCAGGCGGTCGGCGCGGTGGCCGGCGGCGCCCGGCCGAGCCTCGGCAAGGTCGTCAGGCACCTGGAGGAGTCCGACGACCCGGCGTGGAAGAACCTGGGCGCGGTGATGCGCTCGATCTCCGAGATGCGCCTGGCCCGGCTGTGCTTCGCGCCCTCCGGCGGTCAGCAGATCGACGCCGAAGGCTGGACCACGGTGTTCACGCTCGGCGGCCTGACGCTGCCGGACACGACGACCGGCCGGGACGATTACTCCTACGAGCAGCGGCTGTCGGTCGCCCTGCTCTACCTGGTATCGCAATTCGCGCGGCGGCTGCTGAACCACGTCGACCGGACCGCGCCGAAGGCGATCTTCCTAGACGAGGCGTGGGCGATCACGTCCACGCCCGAGGGCGCCAAGCTCGTTCCCGAGGTGTCCAGGATGGGCCGGTCGCGCAACACCGCCCTCGTCCTGATCTCGCAGAATGCTGGCGACCTGCTGAACGAGCAGGTGACCAACTGCCTGTCCAGCGTGTTCGCGTTCCGCTCGTCGGAACGGGCCGAGGTGGCGAACGTGCTGTCGCTCCTCGGCGTGGAGCCATCCGAGGAGCACAAGGCGATCTTGCGCTCCCTCGGCAACGGTGAATGTGTTTTCCGTGACCTCGACGACCGAGCGGGCCGCATCGGCGTCGATCTCGTATCCGAAGAACTACGGGACTGGATCGATACCAACCCGACGCGTGCTCGCCGGCCGCAACCACAGCCGGCGGCGACGACTCCCTCCTAACCGACCACCGCCGTACAGGAGCCCTCCTCATGGCTGAACCGCACACCCGTCCAAGGCGAACGCGCGGGACACGTGCCCCGCGCCGGGCCTTGCTGCTAGCCGGCGCGATGGTCGCGTTCCTGCTCGGCGGGCTGCTCCTCGCGACCGCGGCAAGCGCGAGCGCGAGCGCCGCCACCGCCGCGCCCGCCGGTCCGGTCGCCGTCCGCCAGGCCGACGCGCCCGCCGACGCCGGCCACGTCGCGCAAGAGACCGCCGTGATCAAGTCGGCCAGGACGACGCAGCCGGCCGGCGGTATCTGCAACGTGCCAGGCATCGGGGACCTCGGCGAGCTGCTGAGCCTCTGCAACTCGGGCTCCGGGCTGGTCGGTGACGTCAACAACATCTGCGAACCGTCGATACCGCAGCCCGAGCAGGCGACCGCCGGGATCGACTCGATGATCGCCACGCCCGGCGGGACCGGCGGCGGGAAGACGCTCTACGACAACTACGGCATCGCCGGGCAGTACTGGGCGGCCTATGGCCTGCAGTGCTCGGACCTGACGTCGCTGATCGGCAACAACGTGGCCGGCATGGTCTTCGACGCGGCTAAATCGCTGGACCGGGTCACGATCACCGTCTACCAGTCGGCCGCGGGCAACGGCATCCTGAACTGGCTCCAGAACGCCGTCAACAAGCTGATTTCCGCGCTCGGCAGCGCGATCTACTTCCCGTTCCTGGCCCCGGTCGTGATCATCGGCGCGATCTGGCTGGCGTGGCAGGGTCTCGTCCGCAAGCGCGCGAGCCGGACGATCGAGGGCACGCTGTGGATGGTCGTCGCCTGCGCGGCCGCGATCTGGCTGATCGGCCAGCCCTCCACGTTCACCGGCGTAGGCAGCAGCGTGTCCAACGGCGTGACCCAGGTACTCAACGTCGCGTTCGCCAAGCTGCCCGCCACGACCGGCAGCAACTGCCTGCCGGTGCTGCCGGGCGACCAGCAGAGCGTGCCGTCGAACTACTCCTTCACCTCGGGGAACGGCCTCATCGACCAGAACGCCAACGAGCCGTGGTCGGTGCTGGTCTGCAAGCCGTGGCTGGACGGCGAGCTGGGGACGACCGTCTACGGCTCGCCGACCGGCAAGCAGACCGTGGTGAACCAGTACGGCCGGCAGCTGCTGTGGTCGCAGGCGATCGCGGCCGACGAGCAGCCCACGCAGGCGCTGATCACGGCCAAGCAGAACGTCTACGCGGGCATCGCCCAGTCGCTGAAGGCCAGTAATCCCTCGGTCTACGCCCTGTTCCAGGGCAATCAGTGGACAACCAGGCTCGAGATCGCGTTCTCCGCGCTGTTCGCGGCGCTCGCCGCGGGTTTGCTGGTGCTGCTGATCTCGCTGACGCTGATCATCTTGAAACTGGGCTGGCTGCTGTTGCTCGTGGTCGGACCGTTCTTCCTGCTAGTCGGGATCCATCCGGGCTTCGGGCGCGTGGTCGCGATCCGCTGGTTCGAGATGCTGGTCGGGGTCCTGCTGAAACAGGTCGCGGTCGCGCTTGTGCTCAGCGTGCTGCTGTACTGCTACTCGCTGATCATGGGCACGTCGGACGCGGCGCTGCCATGGGCGCTCAAGATCTTGATGATCGCGCTCGTCACGGTCGCGGTGTGGATTTACCGCAAGCCGTTCACGCACCTGTTCTCCTCCGTCGGCTACGGCATGATCGGCTCCAGCGAGCGCGCCGAGTACAGCTACCGCGAGTCGTCCACTGGCTTCCGCCGGGTGACCGCGACCGCGGCGGGCGTCGCGGGCTCGGCGCTGCCCGGCGTGGCGGCGTACCGCGCCTCCCGGTGGGCACGCCGGAACCAGGCCGCCGGGACGGCGGGCGACAACGCCGCGGCCGGCGCCAATGGCCCGGCGGCCGCCGATGCCGCCGCTGGCGTGACCGTGCCGGCGACGGGCGGCGGGGCGGCCGCCGAGGGCGCGGGCAGCAACGGATACGGCGGCCACACGATGCCACGGCTCCGGCCTGGCGCTTCCGGCGCTTCCGGGGCTTCCGGCGCTGACGACATGGCGTCCGGCGCGGCCGACGGCGGATCCGGCGGCGCGGGCGGGGACGCTTCGGGTGGCAGCGGCTCCGGTTCCGGTTCCGGTTCCGGTTCCGGTGGCAGTGGGGCGGGCAGCCGCTCCCGGCACTGGCCGGACGCCGGGGAGCGGCGGGGCGGCAACAACGGCCGGTCGGCCCCGCCGCTGCCGCTCCGTCCGCAAGGCGGGGACGAGGGCGGCGGCAACTCGGCGGGCTGGGCCCGCAACAGCGCCGGCTGGGCCGGGGCCGGGTCCGCCGCGGGCACCGGGACTGGCCGGGCACCGGCGCGGCCGCCGGCATCGCCGGCCACGCCGCGCCCGTCCGGGAACGGCAACGGGGCCGGCCCGTCCCGTCCCTCCGC
>DASZKN010000161.1:0-5314 GCA_035552855.1 Trebonia sp.
CATCACCGGTCCCGCCCGCATACCGCCACCCCCGCCCGGCCAGATCATCCAGCACCTCCGCCAGGCCCCCCGACGGCACCGCCCGCGCAGCACCGTGCGCGAACCACGCCAGCCGCTCATCCCGCCCGGCCGCACCAAGGCCGCCACCGCCAGGGGCGCCGCCGCCAGGGGCGCCGCCGCCGGGCGGCAGGCCGGAGGCGTCACCGGGACCGGAGAACGACGGCTGCGACATGACCAGCACCCCCTGTGTTCGAAAAGACACCGAGTTCGATAGGCGGAAGATTATTTAATGCATACTCGAATCTTAGCATGAATAAATACCGATGAATAGGTAAAATACTTTCGCCTACCTGAGGTAAAAACGGCTTTCAGAGATCTGAAACCGTGCGGGAGCCTGTAGGCGATGACTGAATCAGATGTGATTGTGCCCGCGACGGTGCCCGCCGCCGCGACGGTGACCGGCCACGGCCGTAACCGCGACCGCGGGCGGGTCGGATCTCGAACTCGTCTGGGCCAACGAGACCGGCGGCCGTACGTTCTGCGCCGGTAAGGGCGACAACACCTGCCTCATCAAGTGGGCGCCCGCCGACAGCGGCATTGACCTGGCCGATGAGGTTCAGCGGCTCACCTGGGCCAGGCGCTACCACCCCGTGCCGCGCGTACTCGATCATGGCCACGACCCCGAGGGCTCATGGCTGGTGACCGCCGCCCTGCCGGGCGAAGGCGCCGTGAGCCCGCGCTGGAAAGCCGATCCCGCCGCGGCGGTGGCCGCGATCGGGGAAGGGCTGCGGGCGCTGCACGACAATTTGCCCGCGGCGGACTGCCCTTCTCCTGGAGCGCGGAGCAGTGCCTCGCCGGCGCCCGCCAGCAGGTGGCCGGCGCCCGAAACCGGCAGGCGGCCGGCGCCCGAAACCAGCAGGCGGCCGGCGCCCGGTTCGGCCCCGCGTACTGGCACCGCTGCCACCAGGGCGCTGACGGTCACCGCCGCGCTCGACCGGGCCGCCGATATCCCGCCGCCCGACAAGCTCGTTGTCTGCCACGGTGACGCGTGCGCCCCGAACACCCTGGTCGCCGGCGACGGCCGCTGGTCCGGCCACGTCGACCTCGGTCTCCTCGGCGTCGGCGACCGGTGGGCCGACCTGGCCGTCGCGACCTGGAGCGCCGAGTGGAACTACGGGCCCGGCTGGGATCGACGCCTCCTCGACGCCTACGGCGTCCGTCCCGAGCCCGAGCGCACCCGCTATTACCGCCTGCTCTGGGACCTCAGCTCGTAACCTGACGGACGTGACATCGCTTGACGCTCCAGCGCTCTCCGGGTCGCTGGTGAGGCTCGAACCCCTGTCGGCCACCCACGTGCCGGACCTCACACAGGCCGCCGAGGAAAACCGCGCCGCCTACGGATTCACCTACGTCCCGCGGGCCGCGGAGACAGCGGACTACGTGGAAAAACAGCGGCACCAGCCCGGCCTGGCCTATTTCGCGCAGGTCAGGATCGCCGACGAGAAGGCCGTCGGCTGCACGTCGTACGGGGATCTGCGGACCTGGCGCGGCCGTGACAGCCTGCGCGCGGTCGAAATCGGCGGCACCTGGCTCGCCGCCACCGCAATGGGAACGGGCATCAACGCCGAGGCCAAACTCCTCCTGTTCACCTACGCTTTCGAGACGCTCGGCGTCGCCCGCGTCGACCTCAAGACCGACGCCCGCAACGAGAAGTCGCGCCGGGCGATCGCCGCGCTCGGCGCTCACTTCGAAGGCGTGCTGCGCAACTGGTCACCCTCGTGGGCCGACGGCGAACAGGGAAAGCTGCGGGACACGGCTATCTTCTCCGTCATCGACAGCGAATGGCCGGCGGCGAAGGCCGCGCTCGCCGCCCGGGTGCAAGCCCTGGCGAGGCGGCCCGGGACCGCGACAAACGAAAACCGCACCGATGGCAGGCAGCAGGGCGCGTTAGGGGAAATGAATTAAGCGTTGCTCCGCTGCGGACACCGCCGGAAGCCAGCCGCGCTGCTGCGCGAACAGCGCGATCTGAAAGCGGGTGCGCGCGCCGGCGAGGGCACCGATGTCGCAAGGTGCTAGCTCTTGGCGCCGGACACCGAGTAGAGCACCTGCGTGTTGCGGGTCTTGAGGAAGTCGTCCAGCGTCTCGCCGCGCATCGCCGCGTACACGTGCAGGTTCGACACGCCCGTCACGGCGGCCAGCTTTTCCAGCATGAAGAAGATCACGCCGTAGTGGATCAGGCCCGGCCAGTCCCGGTTCCTGATGAGGTCGCGCTCCTCCCCGGTCAGGCCCGCCTCCTCGAACGACGCCTCCGGGTCCGCGAGGAAGCGCGCCCGGTGGGCCGGCTCGATCATCGCGTGCAGGTACTTGTTCAGCCGGTACGCCTTCACGCTCGTCGCGATGTCGAACGGGTACGTGCCCTTGAGCTCCTCGACGCCCTTGAGCTGCCGTTCCAGTTTCTCCCGGCGGCGCTCCTGTATGGCCGCGGGCAGTTCGGCGGCGTCGTTCTCCAGCACCAGCGTCGCGATGCCCGTCATCGACGGCAGGTAGAACGAGCTGTGCACCCGCCGGACCGTGTCGGAGAGCGCGCCGCGCATGATGAGCCACATGATGACTTCCGCGCCCTCGAAGCCGCCGAGCGTCGCGAACTCCGCGTGGGTCATCTCCGCGAGCGAGCCCGGGTCGCTGGTGATCGCGTCCAGGAACTGGTGGTCCCACTCCGGGTTGTTGAACCCCGCGCGCTCGCCGTGCACCTGGTGGGACAGGCCACCGGTGGCGACCACGGCCACGTCGATGTCCTCGGGATAGCTCTCGATCGCGCGGCGCAGCGCCTTGCCCAGCTTGTAGCACCGGGCCGCGGTCGGGATCGGGAACTGCAGCACCCCGACCTGGAGCGGCACGATCGTCGTCGGCCACTTGCCGTCCGCGCGGTCGAGCAGCACCGACATCGGGGAGAAGAACCCGTGGTCAAGCGGCTTGTCCTGGAAGTAGGACATGTCGAACTCGTCGGCGACCAGGCTGGTCGCGATGTGCTGCGCGAGCTCCGGGTTCCCCGGCACGGCGGGCAGCGCCCGGGCGCCGCCGCCCTCGTCCGCGACCGCGTACTCCTCGCCGATGCCGAGCGTGAACGCGGAGTAGTGGTCGAAGAAGAACGACGTCACGTGGTCGTTGAAGATGTAGACGATGGCGTCCGGCCGCTGCTGCCTGAACCAGTCCTGGACGGGCTCGAATGCCTCGAAAATCGGGCCCCAGTCGCCGTCGTCCTGCTTATCCTGGTCGTAGGCGAAGCCAATGGTCGGCGTGTGCGAAGCCGCCACGCCGCCGATGATCCGGGCCATCTGCTCTCCTTCAGTCGCCCGCGTTGCCCGCGGGGTCCCCGCCCGCGGCGCATCTCCCGCCCGCGGCGCCTCTTCCGTATGGGAGAGATGCGATGTATGAGACTTTATCCATACGCGTAGGTAATGTAAATTGACTTATCCATCATTGGTTCATAACCTGAGGTTATGCAACTTGCCGTGACAGCTATGTCACGCATTCGGCTCAGGCATCTCACGTGTTTCGTGGTGGTCGCGCAGGAGCGGACGCTCGCGCGGGCCGCGGAGCGGCTGCACTTGAGTCAGCCGGCCGTTTCGAAGACGCTGGCCGAGCTTGAGTCGATCGCGGGCCGCCGGCTCGTCGAGCGCGGCCGCGGCGGCGCCCAGCTTACGCCGGCCGGCGAGCAGTTCCTCCGGTACGCCGTGGACGCCGCCCGCGCGTTCGAGTCGGCGGCCGACGCGCTGACGCAGACGGGGTCGCCGAGCGTGCCTTCGGTCCGGCTGGGGGCGCTCCCCACCGTGGCGGGCGGCCTGGTCACGCAGGCCGTCGCGCGGCTGCGGCAACGCCGGCCGCACGCCGCCATGGCGGTCTGGACGGCGTCGAATCCGGAGCTGCTGGCCGCGCTGAGGTCGGGTGACGTCGACTTCGCCGTCGGGCGGATGGCGGAGCCCGCGATGATGCAGGGGGTGTCGTTCGAACTGCTGTACGTGGAGTCGCTGACCGTGGTGGCGCGTGCCGGGCATCCGCTGCTGGCCGCGGGCGCCGGCAGCGTCTCACCGCTCGCGCTGCTCGGATTCCCGCTGGTCATACCGGAGACAGGCACGGCCCCGAGGCACGACGCGGAGGGGTTCTTCGCGGCTCTCGGCATCACGATGCCGACCGGGTACACGGAGACGCAGTCCGTGTCGGTCGCGCGCACGCTGACGCTGAGCTCCGACGCCGTGTGGATCACGCCGCGGCGGGCCGCGGCGTTCGACATCGACACGGGCTGGCTGCGGCCGCTCAACGTGCCGGTGCCGAGCGGTGGCGAGCCGGTCGGGCTGCTGCGGCGCAGCGCCGCGGAGCCGGATGAACTGGCTGAGCAGTTGATGGATATCTTGCGGGAACTGGCCTGATGTCGTGGTTACGGGCGGCGGCAGACGCGGCGGACCAGGTCTTCCCAGCCGCGCGCGAGCCGGCCGCGGATTTCCGGCATGTCGCCGGCGCCGGACAGGTAGAGCAGCAGCGGGCCGTCGAGCGCGGCGGTGAGCTGCAGGGCGAGCACGTTCAGGTCGGGTTCGGCCTGCCCGGACGCGGCGAGCGGTCTCATCTCACGCAGCAAGTACCGGATGTGCTGCCGCGACATCGGCGTCTCCGACCCGGCCGGCACCGGCTGGCTGCCGTCGAGCGAGGCGCGGGCGATGTCGCGGTGGCTGGTCATGAAGCCGATCCTGGCCTGCCCGTAGGCGATCAGCCGGTCCAGCGGCGCCGCGCCAGGCCCGAGCGGCGGCGGCCCGGACAGCACCTGCTCCTGGAACGAGCGCTCGTCGTCGTCGAGCACCGCCTGGAAGATGCCCGCGCGGGTGCCGAACCGGCGGAACACTGTGCCCTTGCCCAGCCCGGCCCGCTCTGCCAGCCCGTCCATGGTGATCCTGTCCGCCCCCTGCTCGGCCAGCATCTCCCGCGTCGTCGCCAGCAGGGCGCGGCGGTTCCGCACCGCGTCGGCGCGCTCGTGACGCTCGGCGCGCTCCGCGTGGTCGGCGTGCTCCGCGTCCTCGGCGTGCTCCGCGTCCTCCGCGTCCGGCGGTCCCCATGTCATGGGCTGGCTCATGGCACTACTTTACGGCGCGGAACTGTCCGGGTCCTCGCGCTCGCGGAGCGGGCCTCGCGGGCGTGGGGCGCGAGGGTTTTAATATTCTCCTGAACGCGCCATGGTGACTGCCTCGGTGACCCCCTCTGCGGTCGCGACATCCGAAACAGCAGCGGCACCCGTCACGTCCCCGCCGCCCCGCCAGCCGAGGTA
>DASZKN010000162.1:0-11029 GCA_035552855.1 Trebonia sp.
CTACATCAAGCGCGTGATCGGGCTGCCGGGCGACCACGTCGCCTGCTGCGACGCCAACGGCCAGGTCACTGTCAACGGGGTCCCGCTCAGCGAGTCGTCGTACCTGTACCCGGGCAACGCCCCGTCGGCCACGCGGTTCAACATCACCGTGCCGCCGGGACGGCTGTGGGTGATGGGTGACCACCGGCAGATCTCCTACGACTCGCGTGGCCACATCGGCGATCCGGGCGGCGGCACGATTCCGGAGAACCAGGTCGTCGGCCGTGCCTTCGTCATCATCTGGCCGCCGAGCCAGCTGGGCTTCCTGAACATTCCGGGGACGTTCGCGCAGCCTAAGCTCAACGCGTCCGCCGCCGCGGCCGGCGGCTCGGGCAAGGCCCTGGCCGCGGCGATGGCGGGCGGTGTGCCGGTGCGGGCGGGCGGCGGCGCGCTGCCGCTGGCGCTCGGTTTCGCCGGCGCGGTCCCGCTGACCTTGCTCCAGCGCTGCGGCCGCCGTCGGCTGGTACGCCGGCGGGCGGCCCGGCGCGCCCGTCGTGGCCGCCATGACTAGGCGACCCGCGATACGCTCAAGCTGATGAGTGTCGAGCCAGCGCCGGAGCCGAAGGACACAAGGGCGGAAGCCGTGCCCCAGGCGGATGAACAGACGGCGGAGAAGCCAGGCGCCGGGCAGCCGCCGCCGAAGAGCAAGCCCCGCCGTTCCCGGAGCAAGCACAGCTTCTGGCGCGAGCTCCCGGTGCTGATCGTGGTCGCCCTGGTCCTTGCCCTAGTGATCAAGACGTACCTCGTCCAGCCGTTCTTCATCCCGTCGGGGTCGATGCAGAACACGCTGGCGATCGGCGACCGGGTGCTGGTCAACAAGGTCGTGTACCACCTCCGCGGCGTTGCGCGCGGCGACATCGTCGTGTTCAACGGCGACGGGTCATGGAACCCCGAGCCGCCGCCGGGCAGCTCCAACCCGGTCGCCAAGTTCTTCGACGACATCAGGAGCATCGCGGGCTTCAGCGAAAACGACGACACTTACATCAAGCGGGTGATCGGGCTGCCCGGCGACCACGTGATCTGCTGCGACGCGAAGGGGCAGATCACGGTCAACGGCGCCCCGCTCAGCGAATCGTCGTACCTCTATCCGGGGAACGGACCGTCCAACCAGGCCTTCAACATCACAGTGCCGAAGGGCCGCCTCTGGGTGATGGGGGACCACCGGGCGATCTCCGCGGACTCCCGGTACCACATGGACGACCCGGGCGACGGGACAATCCCGGAGAGCGCGGTGCTCGGGCGCGCGTTCGTCGTGATCTGGCCGCCGAGCCAGTGGGGTTTCCTGAACATCCCGGCCACGTTCGGGCAGTCGAAGCTCACCGCCGCGGCCGCCGCGGCGGCGGGCGGCGGCCTGCCGGTGGCGTTCGGCTTCGCCGGCGCGATCCCGGTCACGCTGCTGCGGCGCTCGGCCCGCCGCCGCCTGTCGGCCCGTCGCCGCGCCCGCCGGTAGCCCCCTGGCCGCCTTTGATCGAGGAAAGGGGCGCTATGACACCCTCTGCCTCGATCAAAGCGGGCTCCCGGCGCGCCCGCCGGTGGCGTACCCTCGCAGTGAGATGGTCGCTCCCGGATACACCCCGCGGCGCAGCGCTGGGCTGGCCGCGTACGAAAACGTGCTGGCGCGCGCTGGACTGGCGCCGGTCGCGGGCATCGATGAGGCGGGCCGCGGCGCCTGCGCGGGGCCGCTGGTGGTCGCCGCCGTGGTGCTGGACCGCGCGGGCATCAAGAAGCTGCCCGGCCTCGCCGACTCCAAGCTGCTCACCCCGAACGCGCGGGAGGCCGCCTACGGCGACATCGTCCGGCGGGCACTCGACTGGCATGTCGTGACGATCCCGGCCGCCGAGATAGACCGTCTTGGCCTGCATGTATGCAACATCGAGGGGATGCGGCGGGCGTACGCGGGGCTGCGCGCGCGGCCGGGATACGTCTTGACCGACGGCTTTCCCGTGGCGGGGTTCGGCGTGCCCGCGCTCGCTGTCTGGAAGGGTGACCAGGTGGCCGCGTCGGTCGCCGCGGCGTCGATTGTGGCGAAGGTTACGCGGGACAGGAAGATGCTGGAGCTTGACCGGCGTTACCCCTCATATGGCTTCTGCCGTCACAAGGGGTATGTAACCGACGAGCATCTGCGGGCGCTGGCGGAGTCCGGTCCGTGTGCCGAGCACAGGAGATCATTCCGCTGCGTTCCCGAGTCCGGGCGGGTGGAGGGAGAATAGGGACATGAGCGCGGAAGACCTTGAGAAGTACGAAGCGGAAATGGAGCTGCAGCTCTACCGTGAGTACCGCGACGTCGTCGGCCTGTTCACCCATGTCGTGGAGACCGAGCGGCGGTTCTACCTCACGAATGACGTGGATCTCAATGTACGGTCGACCGACAACGGCGAAGTGTTCTTTGAGGTCACGATGCACGACGCGTGGGTATGGGACATGTACCGCCCCGCCCGGTTCGTGAAGAACGTGCGGGTTGTCACTTTCAAAGATGTCAACATCGAGGAGCTGGCGAAGAGTGACCTCGAACTACCCGAGGACAAACCCGGTTTCTCCGGGTAAAGCACATGCGATGATCACGGGGCCGGCGTGCTAGGGCTGCCGGACAAGATAGCGGCCTGCCTGTTCGACATGGACGGGGTCGTCACCCGCACGGCGGTCGTGCACGACGCGGCCTGGAAGCAGATGTTCGACGATTTCCTGCGGAAACACGCCGCGCAGACCGGGGAGAAGTTCATCCCTTTTGACCCGGTGCACGACTACGACGAGTTCGTCGACGGCAAGCCCAGGCTCGAGGGCACCCGGGCGTTCCTGAAGTCCCGGTCGATCTCGCTGCCGGACGGCTCGCCGGACGACCCGGCGGGCACGGAGACCATCTGGGGCCTGAGCAACCGCAAGAACGACCTCGTCCTCGATGTGCTGGCGCGGGACGGCGTGGAAGTTTATGACGGTTCGTTCCGGTACATCACCGCGGCGCGGGCGGCCGGCCTGCGCACGGCGATCGTCTCCTCGAGCGCGAACACGGCGCAGGTACTGGACACCGCCGGGATCGCCCAGCTGTTCGACGTGCGGGTGGACGCGCACGTGGCCGATGCGAAGGGGCTGCTCGGCAAGCCCGCGCCCGACACGTTCCTCGAGGCGGCGCGTGAGCTGGGCGTGGACGCGGCGCGGGCCGCCGTGTTCGAGGACGCGCTGGCCGGAGTGGCCGCCGGGCGGGCCGGCGGTTTCGGGTACGTGGTCGGGGTTGACCGCGTCGGCCAGGCGGTCGCCCTGCGACAGCACGGCGCCGATGTGGTGGTGCCGGATCTCGGAGATTTGCTGTGACGCCGGAGTAGCTGCTGTGATGCTGGGGTAACTGCTGAGACTCACTGTGATGCTGAAATTGATGTGATGCCGAGGGGACGGTTGTGATCACAAACGCGCCATACGGGGCTGAGCCGTGGGTGCTCAGGGAAAGCTCCCTCGACCTGAACCTGCTCGCCCAGAGCGAGTCCGTCTTCGCCTTGTCCAACGGGCACATCGGGCTGCGCGGCAACCTGGACGAAGGGGAGCCGCACGGGCTGCCCGGCACGTACCTGAACTCGCTGTACGAAGTGCGGCCGCTGCCCTACGCGGAAGCGGGCTACGGGTACCCGGACACCGGGCAGACCGTCATCAACGTGACCAACGGCAAGGTGATCCGGCTGCTGGTCAACGACGAGCCGTTCGACATCCGCTACGGCACGCTGCACTCGCACACGCGGGAGCTCGACATGCGCGCGGGCACGCTGACCCGCGAGGTCGAGTGGACGTCGCCGGCCGGCTGCCGGGTGCGGATCCGCTCGGTGCGGATGGTGTCGCTGACGCAGCGCGCGATCGCCGCGATCCACTACACGGTCACGCCGGTCAACATGCCGCTGCGGCTGGTCGTGCTGTCCGAGCTCGTCGCGAACGAGGAGGTGCCGACCGTGGCGGGGGACCCGCGCGCGGCCGCGGTCCTCGGCTCCCCGCTGGTCGGTGAGGAACACCAGGCCCACGACGGCGAGCATCCGCGGGCGGTGCTCGTACACGGCACGCGCGGGAGCAAGCTGCGGCTGGCCGCCGGGATGGCGCACGAGGTGCGCGGGCCGGCTCGCATGGCCAGGACCGCCGAGTCGTTCCCTGACCTCGGGCGGCTGATGGTCGCCGCCGAGGTGGGCGCCGGCGAAGAGCTGAGCCTGGTGAAGTACCTGGGCTACGGCTGGTCGGCGCGGCGGTCCCGGCCGGCGCTCATCGACCAGGTGTCAGGCGCGCTGGCCGCGGCCGAACTGGTCGGCTGGGACGGGCTGCTGGCGGAGCAGCGGAAGTACCTCGACGACTTCTGGGAAGGCGCGGACGTCGAGGTCGACGGCGACGTCGAGATCCAGCAGGCCGTGCGGTTCGGGCTGTTCCACATCCTGCAGGCCGGCGCGCGCGCCGAGCTGCGCCCGATTCCCGCGAAGGGGCTGACGGGGACCGGGTACGACGGGCACACGTTCTGGGACACGGAGACGTTCGTGCTGCCCGTCCTGACCTACACGATGCCGAAGACCGCCGAGAGCGCGCTGCGCTGGCGGTACATGGTCCTCGAGGCCGCGCGGGCGCACGCCGCCGAACTCGGGCTCGCGGGCGCGGCGTTTCCCTGGCGGACGATCCGGGGCGAGGAGTGCTCGGGCTACTGGCCGGCCGGGACGGCCGCTTTTCACATCAACGCCGATATCGCCTACGCCGTCGTGAAGTATCTCGACGCGACGGATGACGAGGTTTTCGAGCGGGAAGTCGCGCTGCCCCTCCTCGTCGAGACCGCGCGCCTGTGGCGATCGCTCGGCCAGCACGACGCGACCGGGAAATTCCGCGTCGAGGGCGTGACCGGGCCGGACGAGTACAGTGCGGTTAAAGACAACAATCTCTACACGAACCTGATGGCGCAGCACAATCTGGCGCACGCGGCGGAGATCGCGGAAAGGCATTCCGGCGCCGCCCGCGAGCTTGGCGTCACGACGGAAGAAGCGGCGTCGTGGCGCGATGCCGCGACGGATATGTACATTCCCTATGACTCCCGGCTGGGCGTGCACCCGCAGCACGACGGCTTCACTCAGTACGCTCGCTGGGATTTCAAGGGCACGCCGGAAGACCATTACCCGCTGCTGCTACACTACCCGTATTTCCAGCTCTACCGGATGCAGGTGGTCAAGCAGGCGGATGTGGTGCTGGCCATGCAACTGCGGGGCGAGGCGTTCACCTCGTCGCAGAAGCTGCGCAACTTCGACTACTACGAGGCCCTCACCGTGCGGGACTCGTCGCTGTCGGCCTGCACGCAAGCGGTGATGGCGGCCGAGGTGGGCCACCTCGACCTGGCGTACGACTATCTCGCGGAAGCCGCGCTCATGGACCTGCAGGACCGTGAGCACAACGCGAAGGACGGCCTGCACATCGCGTCGCTGGCCGGGGCGTGGACGGCGCTGGTCGGCGGCTTCGGCGGCATGCGCTCGCACAAGGGCCACCTGACGTTCGCGCCGCGGCTGCCGTCGGGGATCGCGGGGCTGTCGTTCCGGATGCGCTACCTGGGACGAACCTTGCGCGTCGAGGTCCGCGGCGGCAAGGCGCACTACACGCTGCTCGCCGGCGACCCGCTGCCGGTTACGCACCACGGCAAGCAGGTGACGCTCGGCACGGAGGCGGTGACCATGGACATCCCGCCCCTCGAGCCGCTCCCCAGCCCGAGCCAGCCGGCCGGCCGCACCCCCCAAGCCCGCCGCACGACCCGCGACTAGCCCGCCCCGCGCCGCGCCTGTCCCGCACCCCACCGGCCCCCGCCGACCGCACCTGTCGTATCCACCCCGTCAGTCCCATTATCCCGAAAGCTTTTTTCTTAACGAAGATGTTTTATCGAATAGCAACAAATTCTCTTCGTGATCATGGAGAGCCGCCGAAGCATCGTAGATTCGTCGTGCATTAAATCAGATACCGCCGACATCCCGGCGCCGATATCCACAGCCTGGCGCTCGTCTTAACTTTTCATCCACCGCTGGAAATCGCCTGCTGCGCTACATGACTGCCCGCGCCATCGTCGAAGGCGGAGGTGGTGACGATGCGCGCTAAGGACGTACTTGGCCAGGACGGCGAGCAGGCGGCGGTTGAATACCTGACGGGAAGCGGATTCCGCATTCTCGACCGCAACTGGCGATGCGCCGACGGAGAAATCGACATTGTCGCGGTCGAACGGCACTCGCTGGTCATCTGCGAAGTGAAGACCAGGTCGGGAACCCGGTACGGCACCCCGTTGGAGGCCGTCGGCCGGGCTAAGCGCAACAGACTACGGCGGCTGGCGGTCCAGTGGGTGAACGCGCACGGCGTCCGCTTCGATCAGATCCGCATTGACGTGCTCGGGCTGCTTTACGAGGGCACCGGTGGCTTCACGATCGAGCACGTCAGGGGAGTGGGCTGAGATGACGCTGGCCCGTACGTACTCGGTCGCGCTCGTCGGGGTCCAGGGGCACGTTGTCGAGGTCGAGGTGGACATCGCCAACGGCTTGCCGGCGACGATCCTGGTTGGCCTCCCGGACACCGCCCTGCGAGAAGCACGGGACCGGATCCGCGCCGCCGTCGTGAACAGCGGGCAAGCCTGGCCCAAGACGAAGATCACTATCGGCTTGTCGCCCGCGAACCTCCACAAGCGAGGCAGCGGCTTTGATCTGGCCATCGCGATCGCGGTGCTGACGGCGGCGGAGGTGCTGCCGCTGACGGCGTCGGCGGGCATGGTGTTTCTGGCGGAACTCGGCCTGGACGGGCAGTTGCGGCCCGTGCCTGGCGTCCTGCCGGCGGTCGTGGCGTCCGCCGCGGGCGGCATGGAGACCGTGGTCGTGGCTGCCGGGAACGAGGCGGAAGCGACGCTGATGCCGGGACTGAAAGTGGTGGCCGCGGAGAGCCTGGCGCAGGTCATCGACTGGCTCCGTGGCGGGCCGCCCCCGCTGGTCACCACGTCTCCGCGCCCTCGGTCGCCGGGCGGCCCGCGCAACGGACACCGGGGCGGACTCGACCTCGCCGAGGTGCTGGGCCAGCCCGAGGCGCGGCTGGCGGCGGAGATCTGTGCGGCCGGCGGCCATAACCTCTCGCTGCTCGGGCCGCCCGGAGCCGGCAAGACCATGCTGGCGGAGCGGTTGCCGACGATCCTGCCTCAGCTCGAGACTCCGGCGGCGCTCGAGGTGACGTCGATTCATTCGGTGGCAGGGGCACTGCCGGCCGGATCCGGGCTGATCACCATCCCGCCGTTCTGCGCGCCGCACCACACGGCGAGCAAGGCCGCGATCGTGGGAGGCGGCAGCGGGATCCTCAAACCGGGCGCCGCCAGCCTGGCGCATCGGGGAATCCTCTTTCTCGACGAGGCGCCCGAATTTGCCCGCGATGTGCTCGATGCCCTCCGGCAGCCGCTCGAGGCGGGGAAGATCCAACTCGACCGCTCAGGCATACGCGCGATCTTTCCCGCCAGGTTCACGCTGGTTCTCGCGGCCAACCCCTGTCCTTGCGCGAAGGGTGGCGCCGCGGGCGCGGCATGTGACTGTAGCCCGGCCACCAAGCGCAGGTATCTGGCCCGGTTGTCCGGACCGCTGCTCGATCGCGTCGATGTCAAGGTCGAACTCATGCCGGTGAAGCGGCGCGACATGCTCTACGACCGCGAGTTCGCCGAGACCAGCGCGGTCGTCGCCCAGCGAGTCGCGGCCGCCAGGGCCCGGGTCGCCGCCCGGCTGCGGGGCACGCCCTGGCGGCTCAACGCGGAGATACCCGGCGCCGAATTGCGGCGCTCGTTCGCCCCGCCAGCCGGCGCGCTGGGATCGCTCGACCGGGCGATGGAACTCGGGCAGGTCAGCGCCCGTGGCGTCAACAAGATCGTCCGCGTGGCGTGGAGCGTGGCGGATCTGGCCGGTAAACCGCGGCCAGGGCGCGACGAAGTGGACACGGCGCTCGGCCTGTGGCTCGGAGTGCGGCAATGACCGGCGCCGAAGTCGGCGGCGAGTCCGACGGCCAGCCCGCTGCCGAGCGGCTGGCCCGCGCGACGCTGACCTACCTCGCCGAGCCGGCTGATCTCCGGCTGGGCGCGCTAGTAGCCCGGATCGGCGCGGTGGCGACAGTAGGGGCGATCAGGCTAGGCCGGCTTCCTGACGTCACCGGCGGGGACGGGATTGGCACGGACGGCGGAGCCGCGGCCCGCACCGGCTCGGCCCGCAGTGGCGCGGCCCGGGTGGCGATGGAGCGAGCGCTCGAGCGATGGCGCACCCGGCTGGACGAGGTGCCGACGGCGGACGACCTGGTGCGGTTCGCTGAGCGTGGCGTCCGCCTGGTGTGCCCGGGCGATCCGGAGTGGCCGTCGACGCTGGGGGACCTGGGACATGCCCAGCCGTACGCGCTGTGGCTGCGGGGCAACGCGGACCTGCGGTTCAGCTGCCTGCGCTCGGTGGCGGTCGTCGGCTCGCGGGCGGCGACCGCCTACGGCTCCTACGTCGCGTCCGAGATCGCGTCGTCGCTGGCCGCCCGCCGCTGGACGATAGTGTCCGGTGCCGCCTACGGGGTCGACGCCGCCGCCCACCGGGGCGCGCTCGGCGCCGGCGCCCCGACCGTGGCGGTGCTGGCCTGCGGAGTGGACCAGCCCTACCCGGCCGGGCACAAGAACCTGCTGGACGCGATCGCCGCCGACGGGGTCGTGATCAGCGAGTGGCCGCCCGGCCGGAACGCGACCCGGCTGCGGTTCCTGGTCCGCAACCGGGTCATCGCCGCGCTGGCGAGCGGCACGCTCGTGGTGGAGGCCGGCGAGCGCAGCGGCGCGCTGAACACCGCCCGGCACGCCCGCGACCTCAACCGCACGCTGATGGCCGTGCCCGGCCCCGTCACCTCCCAGCAGTCCGCCGGCTGCCACCGGATCATCAGAGACTGGCAAGCCACGCTGATCACCAGCGCCGCCGACGTCCTGGACATGGTGGGCGGGCTCGGCGAGGACAACGATGGCGGCGCCGGGGGCGACGCTGGCAGCGGTCGGAAACCGGTGCTCCCGCGGGACGCCCTCGACCTAGAGTCGGCCACCGTGCTTGACGCGCTTCCCATGCGGGGTGGCATCGGTGCGGCGGTCGTTGCCAAGCGCGCGGGACTCGGTCTTGGCACGGTCGTGCGCTGTCTGGGCGTGCTCGCCGCCGGAGGCTTCGCGGAGCGACGCGCGGGCGGCTGGCGTGCCCGCCCGGTATGACGTCTTATCGCCTTGCCGCCGCGACTCACCGCGGCAGTGCAACGTGCCGGTAAAACCTCGCGGAGGTTGTTCCCAATCGCGGCACAGCGGTGCACACTTTGGCCATGGCTATGCCACGGGCTCACGCTGCAGGCGTCAACGCCGCCGCCACCGGCCCGGCCGGGAGGACCACCGCCGCCACCGGGACCGCCGGCGCGGCAACTCCTGCCGGCGCGGAGGGATCGGCGATCGCGCTGCCAGCGGCGCTGAGTTCGGCCCTGGCGGACTTCTGCCGCCACCTGGACGCGGAGCGCGCTCTCTCCCGCCACACGATCAGGGCCTACCACGGCGACATCCAGTCGCTGCTCACGTACGCCGCCCAGGACGGCATCGATGAGCCCGGCGCGCTTGACGTGACAACCCTGCGCGGCTGGCTCGCCAGCCAGCACGAGGCCGGCGCCGCGCGCGCCACGCTCGCCCGGCGAGGCGCCGCCGCCCGTGCGTTCACCTCGTTCGCGCACCGGCAAGGCTGGCTAGCGGCCGATCCCGGACCGCAGCTCGGCACTCCGAAAGCCCACCGGACACTGCCCCAGGTGCTGCGCAGAGACGAGATCGACGCCGTCCTCGCCGCGTGCCAGGATCGCGCGCAGCGGGATTTCGACTCCGGCGATCGCGCGCAGGCAGCGCTGTCCGTGCGCGACGCCGCGGTGCTCGAACTGCTCTACGCGGCCGCGATCAGGGTCAGCGAGCTATGCGACCTCGACCGCGGGGGGCTGGACGCGGACCGGCACACGGTCCGGGTGCTTGGCAAGGGTCGCAAGGAACGGGTGGTGCCCGTGGGCATCCCGGCGGTGCGGGCCGTGGCGCGCTGGGAGCAAGCCGGCCGGCCGGTACTGGCCAACGCCCGCAGCGGCCAGGCGCTGTTCCTCGGTGCCCGGGGGGGCCGGCTGGACCCGCGGACGGCGCGGCGCATCGTGCACGCCCGCCTCGGCGCGGCGGGCAGCGATATCGACGCGGTGATCGACGCGCCGGCGCCGGGCACCTCGGTACTGGGCGACGAATCCCGGTCAGGCGAACCAGCGCAGCCAGGTGGCCAGGGCCTGCGGACGGGGAAGGGCGTCCGCGACGCCGGACCGCACGCGATCAGGCACACCGCCGCGACACACCTGCTCGAAGGCGGCGCGGACCTGCGCAGCGTGCAGGAGATCCTCGGCCACGCGTCGCCCGCCACGACGCAGATCTACACTCACGTCTCCGCCGAGCGGCTCAAGGCGAGCTACCGCCAAGCGCACCCGCGAGCCTGACCCGGCCCCGAGCCCACGAAAGCCACTACGGGGTAGTTCGCGGCGGATATAGCCGCAAACTACCCCCGCTAACCGTCCGGCACCCCTAACCGCCGAGGCTGACCAAGCCGATACCCGTCGGCAGCGCATGCTCGCCTGACTTCAAGTAGTCTTAGACACGGCTGCCTAGCGTGCGGATCGCTGAAGCACGCGCGGCGGCCGTAATTCGCGTGCCCGTATGCCGCAACACGCAAGATCACGCGGAGCGCACCACTCGGTCCGCCGGCCTGAACGCCGGCCGCACGGTGCGGATAGCAAGCGGGCACCAGGAGGTAACCGAGCCGCGCCCGGCCCAGCAAAAGGCCGCGCGCATGTAAGGAAGGACCGCGATGGCCCCGGTCGTCACCATGAAGCAGCTCCTCGAGAGCGGCGTCCACTTCGGTCACCAGACTCGCCGCTGGAACCCGAAGATGAAGCGCTACATCTTTACCGAGCGCAACGGCATCTACATCAT
>DASZKN010000163.1:0-1821 GCA_035552855.1 Trebonia sp.
CATCCTCCGCGACCAGCACTGCATCTGGCCCGGCGGCTGCACCAGCCGCCCCGCCGCCAGCGACGTCCACCACACCCGCCACAAAGCCGACGGCGGCCCCACCGCCGCCGACATGTGCGGCCTGTTCTGCAAGTTCCACCACGAAATCTGCATCCACCGGTGGGGATGGAAAGTCGAAATCCTCCCCGACGGCACCGTCACCGCCACCAGCCCCCACGGCCAGACTCTCCGCAGCCACCCGCCCCCGCCCCGGCAAGCCGCCTGAGGCGGCCGGCCCGCCTGAGCAGGTCTTCGCCGAGTCCGCGGGCGTGATGAGTCCGGCCGGGCCGCCTGATCAGGCGGCGGCGAGGATCTCCAGCACCGCCTCGCCGTACTTGGCGAGTTTGGCCGCGCCGACGCCGTTCACGTCGGACAGCTCGGCGAGCGAGGACGGGCGGGCGCTGACGATCTCGCGCAGCGTGGCGTCGTTGAAGACGACGTACGGGGGCTTGCCTTCGGCCGCGTCCTTGCGCCACGCCCGCAGCCGGTCGAACACCGCCTGCTCCTCGGGCGACAGGTCCGCGGCCGCCGCGGCCGCCGCGGACTTTCCCGCCTTGGCGGACTTCCCGGCCATGGCCGCCGCCGGCGCCGTGTCCTTGCGGAGCTTGACGTCGCGCTGGCCCCGCAGCACCTCCGCGCTCGCCTCCGTCAGCGTGAGCGTCTGGTACTCGCCGCGCACCGCGACCAGGCCCTGGGCGAGCAACTGGCGGACGACACCGCGCCATTCCGCCTCGCGTAGCTCGGTGCCGATGCCCCAGGGCCTGAGGTCACGAAGCCGGTGCTGGTCCGTGGCCTCATCCGGCCGCCCGAGCAGCACGTTGATAATCTTCCCGGCGCCGAAGCTCAGGCCGCCCCGTTCCTGGTTCAGCCGCGCGACCACCGAGAGGAACTTCTGCGCGGCCACCGTGCCGTCCCACACCTCCGGCGGCCATAGGCACGTGTCGCAGTTCTGGCACGCGGCGGACCGCTCCGAGAAGTAGGCCAGCAGGTTGCCGCGGCGGCAGTCGGTCGTCTCGCACAGGGCGAGCATCGCGTCCAGGTGCGACGCCTGCAGCCGGCGGTGCGCGAGGTTCCCCTCGGAATTGTCGATCATGCGGCGCTGCTGGACCACGTCCGCCAGCCCGTACGCCAGCCAGGCGGTCGCCGGCTCGCCGTCCCGGCCCGCGCGGCCCGTCTCCTGGTAGTAGCCCTCCACGGAGCGCGGCATGTCCAGGTGCGCCACGAACCGGACGTCGGGCTTGTCGATCCCCATCCCGAACGCGATCGTCGCCACGATCACCAGGCCGTCCTCGGTGAGGAAGCGCTTCTGGTGCTCCGTGCGCGTCTCCGCGTCCAGGCCGGCGTGGTACGGCAGCGCCGGGACGCCGTTGGCCGCGAGGAACGCGGCGATCTTCTCCGTCGAATCGCGGGACAGGCAGTAGACGATGCCCGCGTCGCCCGCGTGCTCCGTCCGCAGGAAGCTGAGGAGCTGGCGGCGCGGGTCGTTCTTGGGCACGATGCGGTACTGGATGTTCGGCCGGTCGAAGGACGAGACGAACATCTTCGCGCCGGCCAGCTTGAGCCGGATCGCGATCTCCTCGCGGGTCGCCTGCGTCGCCGTCGCGGTCAGCGCGATCCGCGGCACGTCCGGCCAGCGCTCGTGCAGGACCTGGAGCTCGAGGTAGTCGGGCCGGAAGTCGTGGCCCCACTGCGACACGCAGTGCGCCTCGTCGATAGCGAACAGCGCCAGTTTCGACGCCGCAAGCAATTCCAGGCAGCGCTCGGTGAGGAGCCGCTCAGGCG
>DASZKN010000164.1:0-8676 GCA_035552855.1 Trebonia sp.
TAGAAGTAGCCGCGCACCGGCGACGCCGGCCGCCGGCCGCCGGCGGTCACCCGCGCGCCGGCCGCGACGCCCTCCCGGACCCGGTTCTCGACGTCGGCGCGGCGCCGCGCCGAGGCCAGCGGCCCCATCGTGGTCGACTCCGCGAGCGGGTCACCGATCCGCAGCGCCGAAGCCTGCGCCGTCAGCGCGTCCAGCGCGTCGGCGTACCGGCTCTCCGGGACGAGGACCCGCGACATCGCGAAGCACGTCTGCCCGGAGTTGCCGAAGCACAGCGTGCCCAGGTCCGCGGCGGCCCGCTCCAGGTCGGCGTCGTCGAGTACGATCGCGGCGGACTGGCCGCCGAGTTCCATGCTCGCCGGCTTGAGCTCGGCGCCGCAGATCGCGGCGATCCGGCGTCCCGGCTCCGACGGCCCGGAGTATGCGACCGTGTCCACGCCGGGGTGCCTGGCCAGCAGCGCGGCCGTCTCGCTGGTGCCGGTGACCAGGTTGAACACGCCGGGCGGGAAGTCCGCGGCCTCGAATGCCTCGGCCAGGATGTACGCCGACAGCGAGGTCGCGGCGGCCGGCTTGAGCACGATCGTGCATCCGGCGGCGAGCGCGGGGGCGAGCTGGCTGAAGGCCAGCATGATCGGGTAGTTCCAGCTCGCGATCACCGCGGCCACGCCGGCGGGCTCGCGCCGCACCACGGTCCGGCCGGGGAAGCTGACCGCGGTCCGGCTCTCCTCCGTGCCGGCGCCGCGCGCCAGGTCCGCGTAGTAGCGCAGGATCGCGCACGGGGCGGCCGCGTTGTGCTGCCGCGAAGACGCGATCGGCATGCCCATCTCGGCGGTGACCAGGCGCGCGGCTTCCTCGGCGCGGGCCTCGAGGGCGCGCGCGAGCCGCTCGAGCGCCGCCGCGCGGGCGCCGGGGGAGCAGGCGGCCCACTGGCCGTCGTCGAACGCCCGCCGGGCCGACCGGACGGCGCGGTCCACGTCGGCGGCCACCCCGGACGGGACGGCCCCGACCACCTCTTCGGTCGCCGGGTTGATGATCGTGAGCACGTCGGGAGCGGCCGACGCGACCAGCCGGCCCCCGGCGTAGATGTCACGGTACTCGAGCAACATCGGCCCCTTTCGTCAGCGAAAGCGCAGCCGCTTAATCACATAAACGTTGCCAAGCCTGTCACGACCGGGGCATGCTGGCATTGTCGCGCGAGCCCAAATCGGCGTCCCGCGCGGCTGTGCGCCGGCACAGCCCGGTGCCGGGCGGGCGGATAAGCCGCCTGTCACGGGTTTCCTAGCAGGGACAACAGTGGTAAAGCTCGACTTGTGGTTTCCCACAACGAAGCAGTCGCGACCGCGTCCTATGCTGCCATGACTATGCCGGACACGCCGCCGGCCGCCGGCCGGGCCAGCAACCCGCCGCCGCTGCCCACTCCGCCGGCGCCGACTCCGCCGACGCCCAGGGAAAGCCCGCGGGACGTCGACCGAGAGAACTCTGTCCTGCGCGAGCTGGTGACCGTCTACCGCCACCTGTCGGGCCTGGCGATGCAGGACGCCGACCTCGCGGGCGTCGTGCAGCTCATCTCCGAGCGGGCCGCCGCCACCGTCGCGGTCGTCAGCCAGCTGATGGACGTCGCGGTGGCCTCCTCGCCGGGCCTGCCGCCGGAGAAGGCCGCCGCGCTGGTCCGCGAGCACGTCGTGCACCCGCGGCTCGGCCAGGTGCTGCGGGCGTCCCGGATGTCGCAGCGCCCGCTCCGGCTGCCCAAGGTCGGCGGCGTCCCCGCGATCATCGTCGCCCCGATCCTCGTGGGCGACGAGGTGCCCTCGTACCTGATCACGCTCGACCCCGCGGAAGAGACGTTCAACGAGGACATGTCGCTGCTCGTCACCGAGCACGCCGCGACGATCTGCGGGGTCATCCTCGGCCGGGAGCGGGTCGTGCAGGCCGCCGCCCGCCGGGTCCGCGATGACCTGGTCGAGGGGCTGCTGCTCGGCCGCGGCCGGGAGCAGGGCGACGCCGCCCGGTGGGCCGCCCACCTTGGCTACGACCCGGCCCGCGAGCACCGCGTGGTGGCGCTCGCGTTCGAGCTGCCCCCGGCCCGGGCCGCGGACGCCGAGGCCCTGCGCGTGCGGATCAGGGAGAGCATCGAGCACTTCATGACCACCCGGGCGCCCGACGCGATCGTGTCGGCCCGCGAGTCCGAGGTCGTGGTGGTCACCGCGGCCGATCCCGACCCGCGGCGGCTGGCGTCCGCCTGCCTGACCAGGCTGGCCGAGCTTTTCCCGGGCGCGAAGGTCGTCATCGGCATCGGGAGCGCCTGCCGGGATCCAGAGGAGATCGCCCGCTCCTACGGTCAGGCGCACCGCACCACGCGGACGCTGTGGCGGCTCGGCCGGACCGGCGTCGTGTCCGCGTTCGAGGACCTCGGCATCCACCGGCTGCTGCTCCAGGTGCCGGACCTGGGCGAGCTGCGGTCGTTCGCGCACGAGGTGCTGGGCAGGCTGAGCGAGCATGAGCACGAGCACAAGTCGGAGTATCTGGCGACGCTCGCCTGTTACTTCCGGGAGAACAACAGCCCGCAGCGCGCCTCGCGGCTCCTGCACGTCCACCCGAACACGGTGGCGTACCGGATCAAGCGGATCGAGGAGATCACGGGCCTGCGGCTCGACAACTACAGGGACCGGCTGATCGCGCAGGTGGCGCTCGAGATCCTCGACGCGCTGCCGGAGGGGCAGTCATGAGCATCACGGGGGTCAGGGTGCGGGCGGGGGAACTGCTAGCGGGCGGGCGGGTGCTCGTCTGCGACGGGGCGATGGGCACGATGCTGCACGCGGCGGGGGCGGCCCTCGACCGGTCGCTGCCCGAGCTGAACTTGTCGGACCCCGAGCTGGTCTCGACGATTCACGACAGCTACCTGTCGGCCGGGGCGGACATCATCCAGGCCAACACGTTCGGCGCCAACCGGCTCTGGCTGGGCGACCATGGCTTCCCCGACAAGGTCGACGAGATCAACCGCGCGGGGGTGCGGCTCGCCCGCGCGGCCGCGGCCCAGGCGGGCAGGCCAGTGCTCGTCGCCGGTTCGGTCTCCCCGGCCGTGACCGGTCTGCAGCGCCGCCGCGTAGGCTCAGCTGAACGGGCCGAGGTGCTTCGCGAGCAGCTCGCGGCTCTGGTCGCGGAGGGCACCGACCTGCTGATACTGGAGACGTTCGGCTACCTGGACGAGCTGGTGGAAGCGGTGTCGGTGGCGGCGTCGCTGACCGGCGTGCCGCTGATCGCGCAGGCGACGTTCGCGGACGACGCGCACACGCTCGGCGGCGAGACGCCGCGCGAGGTGGCGTCCGTGCTGAGCGCGCTGCCGGTGGCCGCGATCGGCACGAACTGCACGGTCGGGCCGCAGCGCATGCTGGCCGTCGCGGAAGACCTGGTCAGGTACTCGTCGGTGCCGGTGTCGGCGCAGCCCAACGCGGGCCAGCCGCGGCGCGTCGGCGCCCGGACATTCGAGTTCAGCATCGAGGGCGGGTACTTCGCCCGCTACCTGGGGCGGTTCGCCGCGGCCGGGGTGACGATCGTCGGCGGCTGCTGCGGCACCACGCCCACGCACATCCGCGCGGCCGTCGAGGCGGTGCAAACCGCGGCGGCCGCGGCGGCCGCCGCGCGGCCGGGGCGGGCGGCCAGTCCCGCGGACCCGGTATTCGCAACGGACCGGGCGAGCGCTGGCCAGGGCGGGCCGGCTGAGACGGGCGCGGGTGAGACGGGCGCGGGTGAGACGGGCGCGGGTGAAGCGGCGGGCGCGGGCGCGCTGGCCGAACTGCTCGCCGCGCGGAAGTTCGTGGTCGCGGCGGCGATCACGCCGCCCGCTAGCGGCTGGGCGGGCGAGGCCGAGGAGGCGGCGGCCGTGCTCCAGGACCACGGCGTCGGCCTGGTGGCCGTGCAGCCGCGCGAGAACGCCCGCACGCACATGGACTCGCTGAACATGGCGCTGCAGATACAGCAGCGCGTCGGCGTGGAGACGATCGCGACGGTCACCACCTGGGACAAGTCGATCATGTCGCTGCAGGCGGACCTGCTCGGCGCGCACGCGCTCGGCATCAGGTCGGTGGTGGCGACGACGGGCAGCCCGGTGGTCGTCGGCGACTACCCGGCGGTGGACGGCACGTGGGAGGTGGACTCGCTCGGGCTGGCCGGCCTGCTCGCGGGCCTGAACGCGGGGCGGGACTCCAACGGGCTGGCGCTGACGTCACGGACGTCGTTCTGCATCGGCGCGCGCGTCAACCCCGGGGCGCGTGACCTGGAGGCGGAGATCGCCCGGACGCGCGCGAAGATCCGGGCCGGCGCCCAGTTCCTCGTCAGCCGCCCGGTCTACGAGCCGGACTCGCTGCGCGCCCTGGTGTCCGCGCTCGACGGCACCGGCGTGCCGCTGCTGCTGTCGGTGACGGTGCTGCGATCGTTCGAGGAGGCGGACTACCTCGCGAACGAAGTGCCCGGCGTGACGATCCCGGCCGGCGTGCTCGAGTCGCTGGAGAAGGCCGGCCGCGGCGGCGCCCGGCCGACGGGCATCACGCTGGCGTCCGGCCTCCTCGCCCAGGTCCGGCCGCTGGTCAACGGCGTGATCCTCACGGTCCCCGACGACGACGCGACCGCGGTCCTCCCGCTGATCGACGCGCTTGGTTAGCTCACCCGCCCAGAGGCATTTTCGCGTCAAGGACCCGGTACCCATCGCTCTGATCCGCTAAGGAAACCTTCTGAGTGCGTTTCGATGCAGCTCAGGCGCGTAGTTAGGTGGCATGCTTACGTCCGTGACAGGCAAGGCGACGCGGAGAACGTTTCTGGCGGCCGCGGCCGCTGCCGGGGTGACCGGGGCCGCGGTCGCGGTGTCCAGGCTGTGGTCAGGTAACGGGGCCGGCTCGCATCCGGTCGCGCTGCGCCTGAAGGCCACGCCGAAGCCCCGGCGGCGCGTGGTGCCGGAGAACTCGCGACCCGGCGACCCGCACTGGGAAGCCCGCCATCTCGGCGGCGAGCACGAGATCGAGGGGTACGCGGGCAAGTCCAGCGTGCTGACCGGGGAGTCTTTCCCGCTGTTCGTGTCGTCGGAGTCGTCCGGCTTCCGGGTCACCGCGTTCCGGCTCGGCTGGTACCAGGGTTACGGCGCGCGCAAGGTGTGGGAGTCGGGCAAGCTGCGCGGCCATGCGCAGGGCGGCGCGTTGATGACCAGCGCCACCAACACGGTGCACACCGCCTGGGATCCGGTGCTCGAGGTGCCGACCGACGACTGGCCGGCGGGCGCCTACCTCCTGCGCCTGGACGCCGACACGGGGGCGCAGCGGTACGTGCCGGTCACCGTGCGGTCACCGTCGTGCGCGGGCAAGGTGGTGCTCAAGAACTGCGTGCAGACGTGGCAGGCGTACAACACGTGGGGCGGCTACGACCTGTACAAGGGGCCGGGCGGCTACAGCGACCGGTCGCTGGCGGTCAGCCTGGACCGGCCGTACGACCTCAACGGCGCGGACATGTTCCTCACGTACGAGCGCAACGTGATCAAGCTGGCCGAGCACATGGGCCTGGACCTCGCCTACGTGACCAGCATGGACATCGCGGCCGACCCGCACCTGCTGGACGGGGCGAGCGCGCTGGTCTCGGGAGGGCACGACGAGTACTGGACGCCGGCGGAGCGCGCCCACGTGACGGCCGCCAGGAACAGCGGCGTGAACCTGGCGTTCATGGGCGCGAACGCGCTGTTCCGCCGGACCCGGCTCGAGTCGACCGCGATGGGCGACGCGCGGCTGGTGATCTGCTACAAGACCGCGTACACGCAGGACCCGATGTACGGGAAGGACGATACGCTCGTCACCAGCGACTGGCGGGACGCGCCGCACCCGGACCCGGAGTCGTCGCTGATCGGGACCAGCTACGAGGGCTATCCGGTCAACGCGGCGTACGTCGTGGCGAGCCCGCATAGCTGGGTGTTCAAGGGGACCGGGGTGTCGGCCGGGACGAGCTTCCCGAACCTGGTGGGCATCGAGTACGACCGGGTCAACCCCGGCTACCCGGTACCGCGGCCGATCGAGGTGCTGTCGCACTCGCCGCTGACGCTGAGCGGGGCGAGCAGCTACGGCGACTCGGCTTACTACACGCACTCCGGCGGGGCGGGCGTGTTCAACAGCGGGACGATGCGCTGGGTGGAGGCGATCTACGGCGACCAGCCGCACGGCATCGGCGGGGCGACCCCGGGCTTCGTCCGCCAGGCCACGATCAACGTGCTGCGCGCGTTCGCGGACGGTCCCGCCGCCGCCAGGTACCCGGCGCACGACAACCTCGACTCGGTCCACGAGTACGCGGGGGACCCGGTCGGGAGCCCGTCGAATCTCCAGTGACGTTCGCCGGCCTGTCCGTAGGCTGGAGCTATGGGCGCTATCCGGGTAGGCACGGCGGGGTGGACCGACAAGACGCTGATCGAGTCGGGCTGGTACCCGAAGGGCGCGAGCAATCCTGAGCAGCGCCTGCGCTACTACGCGAGCCAGTTCCCGCTGGTCGAGGTCGACTCCGCGTATTACGCGCTGCCCGCCGAGCGGACCGCGGCGGCCTGGACGGAGCGTACGCCGGCCGGGTTCACGTTCAACATCAAGGCCTTCAGCCTGCTCACGCAGCACCCGACGCCGGTGCGGGCGCTCCCGGCTGACCTCCGGGAGTCCGCCGGGAAGGCGGGCAAGGAACGGGTCTACCTCAAGGACGTCGACCCGGACGTGGCCGGCGAGGTGTGGGACCGGTTCCTCGCGGCGCTCGAGCCGCTGCGCGCGGCCGGCAAGCTCGGCGCGATCCTGCTCCAGTTCCCGCCCTGGTTCCCGATCTCGCGCGCGAACAAGGAGTACATCGTGGCCTGCGCGGAGCGCGCCGCGCCGCGGCGGGTGTGCGTCGAGTTCCGCAACCACACCTGGATGACCCCGGACAACCAGCCGGAGACGCTGGAGTTCCTGTCCTCTCATGAGCTGCCGTACGTGTGCGTGGACATGCCGCAGGGCTATCCGAGCTCGATCCCGCCGGTGCTGGCGGCCACGAGCGACCTGGCCGTGGTCCGGCTGCACGGCCACTCGGACAAGTGGGAGAGCAAGAGCATCCAGGACCGGTTCGGCTACCGCTACAGCGACGCGGAACTGGGGGACTGGGCCGGCAAGGTCAGGCACCTGGCCGACGACGCGGCGGAGACTGCGGTGGTGTTCAACAACTGCTACCGGGACTACGCCCACGTCAACGCCGGCCAGCTGGCCTCGAAGCTGGGGCTTCCGGATTAGGTGCTGCTGGCTTCGAGCCGGCGGGACCGGCCACGTCGATGTCCGGCCGCGAGCGCTACCCCGGCCAGGGTGCCCGGAGTCATGGCCGGCCCCGGCGGCGGCGGCCTCGGCGAGCAGCGTCCGCAGCCGGCCCGCCCAGTCCTCCTCCCAGCGGGGACCGGGCGGGCCGCTGGCCGCCTCGCGCTGCACGGCCGCGCCGGACTTCCGGCCGATGCGCAGCCGTCCTTCCTGGCGCAGCAGGTCGTAGGCCTTGTTGACGGTGTGAAAGTTGATGCCCAGGTCGACCGCGAGCTGACGGGTGGCGGGCAGGCTAGAGCCGGCCGGCAGCCGGCCGTCGGCGATCGCCTCGGCGATCCGGTCCCTGATCTGCTGGTAGATGGGCACGGGACCATCGGGCTCGATGCTCAGCAGCCTGCGCGTTCCGCTTACTCGCGCAGCAGCGCGATCGCCAGGTCTGGCCGGGCGAACGACACCAGCCACCGGGGCCATACCATCGCCCCGTGACAGCGGAAATTGATCATTTCGCCGTCGGCCGCGTCGAACGAATGATCCCGGCTTGAGTAGCGGCCGGCCCGGAGCCGCAGGGTGTGGCGGCTCGGTTCGACCGGCGTCTCGAAGGTGTCACCGTAGTCGATGGCGCCGACGTCGCGGCCGTCGACCGTGATCGCGAACCGGCCGCGGCGGAGCTCGATACCCATGCCTTTCCGGGTCAGTTTGAGTGTCGCTGACACTGCCCTTCTCCTTTCGTCAGTGCTGCCGGCCCGTGACGAGCCGTTCGCGGTCGAACAGCCGCGCCACCACCAGGCAGGCGGCGCAAGCCCGGCGATCAGCCCGTGGACCTCGTGCGCCGCCACCGGGTCCAGTACGGCGGCCAGCGCCTGCTTGATGCGTTCGTCCCGCTGGGGCAGGCCGTACAGCCGCGCGAAGAAGTCGAGGTTCTCGGCCACGGTCAGCCGCTGGTGCAGGCCCGGCGGCTCCGGCATGACCGAGATGCGCTTGCGGATCCGCGCCGCGGTCGCCGGCCCGACCGGGAGGCCGGCCACCGCGGCCGAGCCGGCCGTCGCCGAGATCAGCGTGCCGAGGATGCGGACCGTCGTGGTCTTGTCGCCGACAGTGCGCATCTTATGGTACCTGGCCTGCGGAAACCGGCAACCGCGTCACCCGGCGGTCCCTGGGCTGACTGCAACGCCGTTTTGTTCTCGCCGTCGGCGGGGAACCGGCACCCTGATCATCTTCGGCCGCCGCAGTGTCCTCCGCATGCGGTCCGCCCCCGGCCACGAGCTCCGCCGGCGCCGTCGCCAACTACGCGCAGTACACCGGCGGCTCGGGCAAGGCGACCGCCAGCCTGTCACCGGTCACCATCGGCTTCGTCGACATGCAGGGCGGGCCGACGAGCGAGAGCGACCCC
>DASZKN010000165.1:0-16457 GCA_035552855.1 Trebonia sp.
GACCCGTAGGAGTGCCCCGGGTGCGTGAACGCGCCTATGACGTCGAGCCCGAACGCCAGGCAGGACGCGGCCAGCGAAGAAACCTCGGCGGGCAGCACCCCCGAACGGTGCTGGCCGCTGTCCACCTCGATGAGCACGCGCAGCCCGGGCGCCGCCGCGGCCAGCGCCCGGGCGCCGGCCGCGCTGTCCACGCCCACGCGCAGGTCGGTGAGAGACCGGAGCGCCTTGATCCGCTCCGGACGGGACGCTGACCCCGCCCAGAGCGGATAAGCGATGAAGACGCTCGGGCACCCGCCCGCGGCGAACGCCTCCGCCTCCGCGAGCGTGGCGACGGTCAGCCCGGGGGCGCCGTGCGCGAGCTGCTGCCGCGCGATCTCGAGCGTCTTGTGGCTCTTCGCGTGCGGCCGCAGCGCCACGCCCGACGCCATGCCCGTCGCGGCCATCCGCGCGAGGTTGGCCTCCAGCCGGTCGGTGTCGACGACCACCGCGGGTGTCTCAAGATCATCGGGAATCAGCACCGTCTTATCGTGAACCGGACGGCTGCCACGCGCAATAGCGAGGCTAGCCGCCGATCACGCAGGGAGCGCTGCCCGGTGCTTCGCGTTCGCAGACGGCGGCCGGGTTCCGGAATATGCTCACCGAAGGCAGCGCGGCCCCCTCGAAGTTGAACAGCGTCATGTTGACGTCCGGCGAGCCGTTCCCGGTCCCTGGCTCCCAGGCGACGCCGGGAATCGAGTCCGGAGCCCAGTCGACGTTCGCGCGCAGCCCGGAGATCGACGGCGTCCCGGGCCGGCCCGCATAGCTGAACCGTGCGCCGGCCGCCAGTTCCTGCGGCGTGAACGAAAGGTCGGCGCCGTTGTCCGTCAGCTCAGGCCAGCACGCGGCGGGTCACCGCGGCGATCACGAGCGCCAGCGCGATCGCGAAGCCGAGGACCGCCACCTGCATGCTCACCCACAGCGTCGCGATGCCGAGGCCGACGACCGGCACGACCAGGCCCGCGTACGCGCCGAGGAACAGCCCGGCCAGCCCCTCGCCCCTGACGGCGGGCGGCGTGATCGCGATGACCGTCGCGACCATGGCGCGGAAGGCGGCGCCCGCCCCGGCGCCGGCGACGATGCCGCCCGCGAGCAGCAGCCAGAAGCTCGCCACCCATACCGAGGCCGTCACCAGGCCGAGCCCGGCGGCCACGGTGGCCAGGCCGAGCCCGGCCTGCGTGCGCCTGGGGAGCCGGCCGAGCATCGCCTGCGCCGCCGCCGACGCGCCGAACACCGAGAACGACACCACGCCGGCCAGCGCGTGTGACGGGTCGTGCAGCACGCCGGCGAGCACGCTCGGCGCGACCGACGTGAAGACGCCGTACAGCGCGAACAGCACGCCCGCGGCGGCCGCGGCCGCCAGGAACGTCGACCGGCGGTCCGCGGGCACGGAAACCCGCTGTGGCCGGTAGGGCGGCCGCGGTTCGGCTACCCGCGGGGCCGTCTCCGGCACCAGGGCCAGGGCCAGCGCGCCCGCGAGCATCAGCGCCTCCGACACCAGGTACGGAACGACCAGTGCGTGCCCCGCGTACTGGGCGAGCAGGCCGGCGAGCAGCGGCCCGAGGCCGAGGCCGCCGAGGTTCGCGGCCGCCGACACGATCTCGCCGCGGGTCGCGGGCGCGCCCGGCCGGGCGGCGGCGTGCAGTTCACTCAGGTACGCGGTCGCGGTCGCGGTCAGCATGCCGATGCTTATCCCGGTGACCACGCGGGCGACGATCAGGCCAGCCGTGGACGGCCAGGTCAGGAACACCGCCCCCGCGACCACGTTCGTGAGCACCGCGAGCAGCACCATACGCCGCCGTCCCGCCCAGTCCGACAAATGCCCGGCGAGAAAGAGGCTGCCCACGACGCCCACCGCGTAGACGGCGAAAATAACCGTGATCATGAACGTGCTGAAGCCGTCGCGCGCCTGGTAGAGCACATACAGCGGGGCGGGCAGCGCTGAGAACGCCATCGTCACCGCGAAGACGTAACCAACTATCCAGAACGCGACATTGTGTCTGTCCCCGCGCCGCCTGCCGCGGGTGGGCGCCAGGGACCGGGCAGCGGTGTTTTCCGTTGTAACAGCCATGCTCGGTGCAACCGATCGTGGCCAGCGGGCGATGCCGGATCGGTGATGACCGTACGCGGAGCTGGTTATCGGTGCCAGAGATAAGACGGCGAGCGTTAATGTCTGCCTGAGCAAGTCCCCGAGGAACGCGCGGGCCGCCGCCGACGGCCGCCGCGCGGCGGCCGTCGCGACCTGGATGTGCCAGTTCAGCGGGCTCGGGGCCAGCCCGGCGCGCGCGACTCCGTCCAGGCGCTCCGCCGCTGACCGCGGCACGAACGCGACGCCGAGACCGTTGCGCGCGAGGCCGGCCGCCGTCGTGTAGTCGGGGACCTCGAAGGCGACCTGCCGCTCGACGCCGGCGGCGGCGAACGCGCGGTCGGTGACCGCGCGCGTGCCCCAGCCGGCGGGGAAGTCGATGAACGTCTCGTGCGCGAGCTCCCCGAGCGTGACGGAGGCGGCGGCGGCGAGCGGATGCTTGGGCCCGCGGATAAGCACAAGGGGCTCGCGGGCGAGCGGGCGCACGTTGAGGCCGGCGAGCGCCTCCCCGGGCAGCGACAGCAGCGCCAGGTCGAGGCCGCCGCTGGCCACTTCGCGGGCGAGCTCGGCGGAGCCGCCGGGCAGCACCCGCAGCCGGACCAGCACCCCCGGGTGCTGTTCGTGGAACACGCCGAGCAGGGCGGGCACGTCGATCCGGCCGGTGGAGATCATCGTGCCGATCGAGAGGGTGCCGCGCAGCCCGGCCGAGGTCTCGGCCACGGCGTCCGTGGCCGCCTGCGCGGCGGCGAGCGTCGCCCGCGCCTCCGGGAGCAGGGCCCGGCCGGCCTCGGTGAGAATGACCCGGTGCCGGTCCCTGTCGAACAGTGTCGCGCCGAGCTCGCGCTCGAGCACCTGGATCGCGCTCGACACCCCCGATTGCACGACGTGCAGCCGTCGTGACGCGCGGGTGAAGGACAATTCCTCCGCCACCGCGACGAAATACTCAAGATGCCGTAGCTCCACGCCTCCATCATTCCCGAAAAGGGGTTTCTCGTGCCCCTTCCGGGTACTGGACCCGGCAGGAAAGTTGACCGACGCCGACGTACGAGGTGCACGATGGCATATCAAGTGCCGCCCGATAATCCCCGCACCGTTCGTCCCGATTCCGCCCAGATGTGGGCGGGCGGCGTGGCGACCGCGGTGGTCGTCGCGCTGATCGCGCTGGTTGGCATCCTCGTGTGCCGCTGGACGCTGAACATCCCGATCCTCGCGCCGAGCGGTGACGGCGCCTGGGGCGACGCCCACACGGGCGAGTACGTGCTGGCGGTCGCCGTGATCGCGCTCGTCGCGACCGGCCTGCTGCACCTGCTGATGCTCGGCGTGCCGCAGGCCAGCCTGTTCTTCCGGTGGATTATGGTGCTGGTGACCGTGGTCGCCATCGTGTACCCGTTCTCCACCAGCGCCCCGCTGTCGCAGAAGATCGCCACCGCGGTGGTCGACCTGATAATCGGCCTCGCGATCATCTCGCTGCTTACCGCCGTGGCCGCCCGGGCGGTCCGGCCGAACACCGGCTACCGGGACCCGCGCGGACCGGGTGGGCCGCCCGTGGATGAGGCGTACGACCCGCGGACGCCCTACGAGCAGCGGGCACCCTACGAGCAGCGCCAGCCTTACGAGCAGCGCCGGCCCGCCGATCCCGAGGCGCCAACCCGGCCCGTCGACCCGCGCGCTCCCGGCCGGTGGCCCAGCTAGCGACGGCCGGGTTACAGGGCCCCGGGTTACAGGAGCCGGGTCACAGGAGCGGCAGCAGCGTGGCAAGCAGCTGGCCGATCCGCGTGGCGGAGGCGGTGGCCGCGCGCACCACTTCCCCGTGGTTGAGCGGCGTGGCCGACAGCCCGGCGGCCGGGTTCGTGACGAGCGAGATGCCGAGCACTTCGGCGCCGAGGTGCCGGGCGGCGATGGCCTCGAGCGCGGTGGACATCCCGACGAGGTCCGCGCCCGCCGTGGCGAGCATGCGGATCTCGGCGGGCGTCTCGTAGTGCGGGCCGGGCAGCGCGGCATAGACTCCTTCGGCCAGCATCGGGTCCGCTTCCCGCGCAAGTTGGCGCAGCCGCCGTGCGTACAGATCGGTCAGGTCGGTAAACCGGCCCGGGTACCGGTCGGGCGGCGGCGCCCCCGTGAGCGGCGACCGCCCGGTGAGGTTGACGTGATCGCTGATCCGCACCGGCTGCCCGTCCTCGTACTCGGGCCTGATGCCTCCCGCCGCGTTGGTCAGGATCACCGTCCGGCAGCCCGCCGCGATCGCCGTCCGGACGCTGTGTACCACGGTCCGCGGCGGGTGGCCTTCGTAGAGGTGCACTCGGCCGAGGAACAGCAGCACCCGCACGCCGTCTTTGCTCAGGCACCGAACGGCCCCGGCGTGACCCGCGACCGTCGGCGCCGGGAAGCCCGGCAGGTCCGTCAGCGCGATCTCCGCCGTCGGCGTGCCGATGGTGTCCGCCGCCGTCATCCAGCCGGAGCCGAGCACGACGGCGACGTCGAACGCGTCGCTGCCGGTGAGCTTCGCAAGGGTGGCGGCGGCCGCCTCGGCCTCCTCAAACGGGGCTGAATGTTCGGTCATAAGGGTGATCATCTCCTAGTCGTGCCACCGGTGTCACGGAACGTGTTATTAGCCTGCGATTCGCGTCACGATTTCGTAAGATAGCCGTCCGTTAATTTCTTCGCGAAGTTGCGGGTACGTGAACTGCCTTTCTGGCATCGTTGATCGGCAGCGGCAGCTGAGGTGCGATAAGGACCGAAAGGACTGCGTTGTCACGACACCAGGCAAGCATGCTGGAGGAGACACGGCCAGCGGCGGAACCGGCATCGGCGACCGGGGCCAGCAGAATTGCCGGAACGGGATCGCGGAGCAGCCGGCGCAAGCGCGGCCTGCTGCGCCGTACCGGCATTGTGCTCCCCGCGGCGGCGATCGCGGCGGTTGCCGTGGCTGGCGTCACTATCGCGACGTACCTGGTCAGCCCGAACGGCAGCGGCGCCGACAGCCTCGCCCAGGCGATCGACGCGCTGCCGCGGAACCACTCGATCGCGCTGCTCGAGAAGGAGCGGCAGCAGATCATCGTGATGAACGAGGCCGCCACCACGATGTCGACCGCGGCCAACCCCGTCGTCGTGTCACCCAAGAAAGTCCAGGCCTCGGAGGTCTCGTCCGGCGGTGACAACTCGGCCACGTCGCAGGACACCTCGGCGCCGCCGCCCGTGAGCCCGGGTTCCGCCCAGGCGATCGCCTACGGCCTGCTGCCCGCCTACGGGTTCAGCCAGGCCACGCAGTGGAGTTGCCTGGAGGATCTGTGGCAGCAGGAGAGCAGCTGGGAGTACGACGCGGAGAACGCGAGCGGCGCGTACGGGATCCCGCAGTCGCTGCCCGCGAGCAAGATGGCGAGCGCCGGCGCGGACTACCTGACCGACCCGACCACGCAGATCAAGTGGGGTCTGGAGTACATCACGCAGGTGTACGGCACGCCGTGCTCGGCGTGGGGTCACGAGGAAGCGGACGGCTGGTACTGACGAATGAGCGGCCGTAGCGCGCGGCGCAAGCGGGGACTCCTGCGCCGGACCGGGATTGTCCTGCCCGCCGCCGGGATCGCGGCGATCGTCGTGGCGGGGTTCGTAGTGGCCGCCGAATTCGTCAGCCCGAACGGCAGCGGCGCGAACAGCCTCGCGCAGGCCATCAACGCGCTGCCGAAAAGCGGTTCGGTCGCCGCGCTCGAGCAGGAGCGGAAAGAAATCGTGCTGATGGACGCGGCGACGAGCACCCTCGCCACGGCCGCCCAGCCCACGACGGCGTCACCCGCGAAAGTCAAGGCGGCCGCGGCGGCCGCGGCCGCGGCCGCGTCTTCTTCTTCTTCTTCTTCTTCTTCTTCTTCCTCCACCTCTTCGTCTTCGTCGTCGAGCAACGACTCCGCGACCTCGCAGGACACGGTGACCGCGCCGCCGCCCGATCCCGGCACCGCGCAGCACATCGGTTACGAACTGCTGCCCTCCTACGGGTTCAGCCAGTCCACGCAGTGGGGCTGCCTGGATGAGCTGTGGCAGCGGGAGAGCGGCTGGAACTACGACGCGGAGAACCCCTCGTCCGGCGCCTACGGCATCCCGCAGGCGCTGCCCGCCAGCAAGATGGGCGAAGTCGCTTCGGACTACCTGACCGACCCCACGACGCAGATCAAGTGGGGCCTGATGTACATCTCGCAGACGTACGGCACGCCGTGCGACGCCTGGAACTTCGACGTGGCCAACGGCGGCTATTAGCACTTTTCGCGGGGAAGAGAATTCATCGTATTAGTGCAAGATTTTACGGCATCACGGTGGCTGGGCGCGGAATTCAATCGCTGGCCGGGAAATGAGTGAGAAAGGAACGGTCCGTGGTGGGCGAGCCAGCACGGACCGTTCAGGATGGGCGACGGTCACGTACTCGCCCTCGGTGTTGACGTCTGCGTAACGCGTTCTGGCAACCGTTTGCGGCGAACTTGCCGTAAGGTGAAGCCGGAGCGGCCCGGCGCGCGATTCCCCCCCACCGCGCGCCGGGCCGTTCCCTGTCTGCTTGCCTAGCCGGTCACCGGCTGGAACGTGCGCAGGAGCTTGTCGAAGAACGTGAGCCTCTGGCTCATGCCGGACTCCGACGCCGGCGCGGTGAAGTACACGGCGTACGACTGCGGCCCCGCGGACGTCGGCAGCGTGAACAGCAAGTCGTCCACCCGCATCACCAGGCCGTTGCCCCGTTTCCAGGTGAACGCCCAGAAGGACCCGGCCGTCCCGCGGATCTCCTCCGGCTTGATGCTTATCAGCCGGTACCCGGGAAAGCTGCCCTTCACTAGCGCGGTCTTCTCGATGTACCTGGCCTCCGTCACCATGTTCTGGAAGTGGTGCGCGGCCAGGTCGACTTCCAGGTACCGCACGCCGTCCGGCGCCTCCAGGAACGTCGCGTCGGCGTGCCGGACCACCTGCCAGCCCGGTGGCAGGCCGATGCTGAACCCGGCGGTGGTTCCTTCCACGGCCCCGGAGGCGACCTCCGTCGACCAGCTGGCCGGGAGCTTGACCGCCGGGGAGTCGATCGCCTGCACCGATGACGGCTGGTTGCCGTTCGCCGTGGTGCTCGTGCTGGCCGCCTTGGGCGGAGCCGACGCGTCCGGCCGGGTCACCAGCACCACCACCGCCGCTATCACCACGATGGCCGCGGCGGCGGCGACGGCGAGCACCCGGCCGCGCCGGCGGCGCGCGGGCGGGCGGCCGCTGCCCCGGTAGGCAGGCGCCGCCGGCGGCGCGTATCCGGGCGCGGGCGGGGGTGCCGACCACTGTCCGGGCGGACTGGCCGGACTGGCCGGGGAAAACGTCGGTCCCGGCGGCGCAGGCAGCGAACCATTTTCCCGAACGCGTCCTCCTGACTCGCCGACCGCGTCATCCTCCCGCCAGAACCCTGACGCCCACACTGGCGGCTTGGCGTCGGGAAGGCCGCCGGCCGCCTTGTCCAGCGACGTGGCCGCCGCCGGCGGCGCGGCGAGCACGGCGGTGGCCGCCGCCGCCTCCTCGCCCGCGGTCTCGGCAGGCCCGGCCACCGGTTCGCCGCCGGCTGGCGCGGATGCCGCTAGCTCCCCGGACTCCGCTGAGTCAGCGTCCGGGGCCTCGCCCGCGGCCCCCGCGGCCCCTGCGGCTCCCGCGACGCCCGCGGCCGGCGCGCCCGCGCTGGCGATCGTCTCTTCCCCGAGCGCGCCCGGCACCGCATCCGGCACCACATAGTGCGCGGCGTCCGCGTCGCTGGCCGCGGCGCTCGGCGCCGGCGGCGGCTGCGCGGCCGCCGCTTTCTTCACCACCGTTTCCTCGGCCAGGGCCTGCCCGGCCAGCCCGCCTCCGGCGCGGGCCGGGCCGCCGTTGGATCCCTTGCGGGCGGCGTCGCTAGACGTCGCGACGGCCGGAGCGGGCTTGACCTCCGAGAGCAGCGTCGGCGCGTGGCGGACGGCGCCCGGGCGATGGCCGGGCAGCGTGGGGAGCACTTCGGCGAACATCCGGGCGGCTCGCGCGGCGCTCGGCCGGGCCGCGGGCTCCCGGCGCAGCAGCGCCGCGATGAGCGGGCCCAGCCGCCCGGCCGACGGCGCGATCGGCGCGTCTTCGTTGATGATCGCGGTCATCGTCGTGATCGCGCCGCCGCGCTGCTCGTAAGGCCCGCGGCCCTCGAGCGCGGCATAGATCGTCGCGCCGAGCGACCAGAGGTCGGAGGCGGGCGTCGCCACGTCGCCGCGGATGCGTTCGGGGGCGGTGAAACCCGGCGAACCCATCACCATGCCGGTCTGGGTCAGCCGGGGATCGCCCTCGAACTGGGCGATGCCGAAATCGGTCAGCACCGCCCGTTCCGAGTCGAAGCCGTCCGGCGCGATCAGCACGTTGCTCGGCTTGACGTCCCGGTGCAGCACGCCCGCGGCGTGCGCGGCCGCCAGCGCGGCCAGCAGTTGCTGGCCGATCCGGCCAGCGCGCCGCGGCGGCAGCGGTCCGTCGGTGAAAAGCACTTGCTCGAGCGACCGGGAGGGCACGAGTTCCATGACAATCCATGGACGGCCGTCTTCTTCGGCCACGTCGTAGACGGTTACCACGCCGCGATGGGACAGCCGCGCCGCGGTCCGCGCTTCGCGCAGCGTCCGCTGATAGGCGTTCTGTCGCTCGTCCTCGCCAATGGCCGCGCTGAGCACGACTTCCTTGACCGCGACGTCGCGGTCAAGGAGGGTGTCGCGCGCACGCCACCCACCGCCCATGGCGCCGCGGCCAATTGGCTCGGCGAGGTTGTATCGCCCGGCGATGACCCGTCCCGTCATAGGGCGCATAGCCGGAACATACCAAGGATCAGGGATGGCTGCCGATAGACAGCAGCGGCCCGGACGCTTCGGCGAAGAAGTCGTTGCCCTTGTCGTCCACGATGATGAAGGCGGGGAAGTCCCGGACCTCGATCTTCCACACGGCTTCCATGCCGAGTTCCGGGTACTCGAGCACTTCCACCTTTGTTATGCAGTCTTGGGCGAGTCGTGCCGCCGCGCCGCCGATCGACCCGAGATAGAAGCCGCCGTGCTTCTTGCACGCGTCGGTGACGGCCTTCGACCGGTTGCCCTTGGCGAGCATGACCAGTGACCCGCCGGCCGCCTGGAAGCGCTCGACGTAGGAGTCCATCCGGCCCGCGGTCGTCGGCCCGAAGCTGCCGGAGGCGTAACCTTCCGGGGTCTTCGCCGGGCCCGCGTAGTAGACGGGGTGGTCGCGCAGGTACCGCGGCATGGGCTCGCCGGCGTCCAGCCGATCGGCGATCTTCGCGTGCGCGATGTCGCGGGCGACGATCATGGTGCCGGTCAGCGACAGCCGGGTCTTGACCGGGTACTTGGCCAGCTCCGCGCGGATCTGCGACATGGGGCGGTTCAGGTCGATGCCCACGACCTCGCCGGCGTCGTCGGTGACCGACGCGGGGTCGGGCATGTAGCGCGCCGGGTCGGTCTCCAGTTGCTCGAGGAAGACGCCGTCGGCCGTGATCTTGCCGAGCGCCTGCCGGTCGGCCGAGCACGACACCGCGATCGCGACCGGGCACGAGGCCCCGTGCCGCGGCAGCCGGATCACGCGGACGTCATGGCAGAAGTACTTGCCGCCGAACTGGGCGCCGATCCCGGTCTTCCGGGTAATGCCGAGCACGGTCTGCTCAAGCTCCAGGTCGCGGAAGCCGTGGCCGCTCGGGGACCCGGCGGTCGGGAGCGTGTCGAGATAGCGGGCCGAGGCGTACTTGGCGGTCTTGAGCGCGAACTCCGCGCTGGTGCCGCCGACGACGATCGCCAGATGGTACGGCGGGCAGGCCGCCGTACCGAGCGAGCGGATCTTCTCCTGCAGGAACGTGGCCATCCGCGCAGGGCTAAGCACGGCCTTGGTCTCCTGGTACAGGTACGACTTGTTGGCCGAGCCGCCGCCCTTGGCCATGAACAGGAACTTGTACTCGTCGCCGGGCGTCGCGTACAGCTCGATCTGCGCCGGAAGGTTAGACCCGGTGTTCTTCTCGTCCCACATGGTCAGCGGGGCCATCTGCGAGTAGCGCAGGTTCAGCGTCGTGTACGCGTCGTAGACGCCGCGGGCGATGTGCTCCTCGTCCCGGCCGTCGGTGAGCACATGCTGGCCGCGCTTGCCCATCACGATCGCGGTGCCCGTGTCCTGGCACATCGGCAGGATGCCGCCGGCCGCGATGTTCGCGTTCTGCAGGAGATCGCGCGCGACGTACCTGTCGTTCGGCGACGCCTCGGGGTCGTCGAGGATGGACCGGAGCTGGCGGAGGTGACCGGGCCGCAGCAGGTGCTGGATGTCGTGGATCGCCGTGGCCGTCAGCGTGGTGATCGCCTCCGGCTCGACTTCAAGGAAAGTCCGGCCGAGCGCCTGGTGGCTGGTGACGCCGCCGTCCGCGATCTTGCGGTAGGCGGTGTCGTCATGCCCGGCCGGTAGCAGTTCGGTGAACGAAAACTCAGCCATCCTCGCCATCCTGTTGTGCCGCACGCTTTTCACGTTCGTGACAAGCTTATGGCGGTTAGCCTGGCCGGATCGCGTGTCGTGACGAGCGCCACGTAGGTACGCCGGCGTGTCCTCACGGTCACGACTTGTTTGCGTTTACGCAAGCTTGTATGGTGGCGGTGTGCGGCGGCGCTGCGCCACGCGGTACCCCCGTCCGCAAGTGGACTGCTCGCCACGCAGTGCCCCCGTCTGCGGAGGCTGAGCGGTGGCGCCGTCGCACGATTACCGGCCGGTAATGAAAAATCCTCTGTTACCGCTCCTCCATGAGCGCGGCCAGTCGCTTCAGCGCCGGGATGGCCGCCCTGATCGACTGGCGGTCGGCTTCGGGAAGCGTCTCGAGCGAGCGGCCGGTGACCTCCGCCCGGACGTCCCGCCACTGGGCGACTCGCTTCGCTCCCTTGTCGGTCACGGTCAGGCGGATCTGGCGGCCGTCGGCCGCGCCGCGCCCCCGGCTGATGAGCCCGTCCGCGGCCAGCTGGCTGACCATCGTGCTGACGCTGTTCGCCGCGAGCCGCAGTTCGTGGGCCGCCTCCGCGACGGACAGTCCCGGGCGCCTGGCGGTCAGCCGCAGCAGCTCGGACCGCGCGGGCGGCAGCGCGCCCGCGTAGGCGGAGTTGCGCACGGCCCGGCGGGCGACGCGCCTGACCGCGCCCACGGCCGCGAGCAGTTCCGCCGCTTCTGCCTTAGCCCGCCGCTCCGCCTCGGCCCTAGACACCCTTACGTCGTTCACAGAGCTAACTGTATGGCGCGGACCGGGCGGTCGCCAGGGGTGCCTGACCCGGCCCGCGTCCCATGCGCGCTGCTCGCGGCCCGCGGCCAGGTGTGCGCCCGCGACTTCCGGGTATCCGACGAGAGGTGTGGTGTGGCGGCCCGTAGCCGTGAACGGGAGAAGTAAAGGAGCCGACGATGGCGACGATGTCCGCGGATACCGGGCACAGTCCCTATTTGCGAAGCCTTATCCCGGCTCGGATAGACCGGTTGCCGTGGTCCAGGTTCCATACCAGGCTGGTGATAGCGCTCGGCGTCGCCTGGGTTCTCGACGGCCTCGAGATCACGATCGCCAGCAACGTCGGCCCGGACCTGACGTTGAAGAGCACCCTGAACATGTCGGCCGGGAGCGTCTCGGACATCGCCTGGTGGTACCTCATCGGCGAGGTCATCGGGGCGCTGTTCTTCGGCCGGCTGTCGGACCGGCTCGGCCGCCGGAACCTGTTTGTCATAACGCTCGGCGTCTACTTGATCGGCAGCGGGCTGACCGCCTGCACGCCCGAGGGCGCCTACTGGTTCTTCTTCCTCTACTTCACGCGGATCGTCGCGGGCATGGGCATCGGCGGTGAGTACGCGGCGATCAACTCGGCGATCGACGAGATGATCCCCGCCAAACATCGCGGCCGGGTCGATCTGGCGGTCAACGGCACCTACTGGGCCGGGGCGATCCTCGGCACGATCGTCACGCTGTGGGTGCTCAACCACGTCGCGGCGAACTGGGGCTGGCGGATCGCCTACATCGTCGGCCCGGTGCTCGCGCTGATAATCATCTACGTCCGGCGCAACCTCCCCGAATCGCCCCGCTGGCAGATCATGCACGGGCAGCAAGATGCGGCGGAGGCCTCCATCAGGGAGATTGAGCATGACGTCGAGGCCACCAAGGGATCGCTCCCGGATGTTGACGAGAGCAAGGAACTGGAAATCCGGCCGACCGAGCGACTCGGCTATTTGACGCTCCTGAAGGTTCTGTTCCAGCACTATCCGTCCCGGTCCGTACTCGTCGCGGCGCTGATGATCACGCAGTCGTTCCTCTATAACGCGATCTTCTTCACCTACGGTCTCGTCCTCGAGTATTTCTTCCACGTCAAGGCCACCAATACGAGCTATTACTTCTTCGCGTTCGCGGCGGGCAACCTGCTCGGGCCGCTGACGATCGGGCGGCTCTTCGATACGGTCGGCCGCAAGAAGATGATCTCCGGCACGTACATCCTGTCCGGCGTCCTGCTCGTCATCACCGCCGTGCTGTTCCGCGACGGCACGCTGAACGCCACCACCCAGACGATCGCGTGGGCCGTGATCTTCTTCTTCGCCTCCGCGGGCGCCAGCGCGGGCTACCTGACCGCGAGCGAGGTCTTCCCGCTGGAAGTGCGGGCGCAGGCGATCGCGGTGTTCTTCGCGATCGCGCAGATCTTCGGCGCGTTCGGCTCGCACTGGTATGGTCACCTGATCGGTACCGGGCACGACCGCAATTCGCTGTTCGTCGGCTATCTCGTCGGGGCCGGGGCGATGATCGCCGGTGGCGTGATCGCCGCTTTCTTCGGCGTGGCCGCCGAGGGCAAGTCCCTCGAGGACATCGCCAAGCCGCTGTCCGTGATCGGCAAGCCACCGGAGGCCATCTTCCGTCCCGGCGGCGAGGGCAGCAGCGGGCTCCCCGCGAGCGACTAGCGCGTTATCCGCGCTGACGGGAACGCGTTTGATTGGGCGCTTTCTGTGGAAATTGACAGGTCACCAGGGAAAGCCTGGTCGCGGCGCAAGAGGTGAAGTTACCTGCGATAATGCGATATGGGACACTTGAGGCGAAGTGGGGGACCTGTGAGACACGTCAGCGTCCGCAAATGCGTCGTTTCCCCGTGCGTCTGATGATCCGCTGCGCATTCGGTGCCGCCACCGACACTGGCCGGGTTCGCAAGGCCAACGAGGACAGTTATCTCGTGACGCCAGTGCTGTACGCGGTCGCGGACGGCATGGGCGGTCACGGTGCCGGCGACGTGGCCAGCGCGGTGGCGATCAACGTGCTCGCGGCCCACGCCCGCGACCCGTTGTCCGAGAACGCCGTGCTCGCCGCGCTCGACGACGCCAACCACGCGGTCATCGAGTCTCCGGCGGCGGCCGATATGGGCACCACGGTGACGGGCCTCGCGATCCTGCCGGCCCCCGAGGGCAGCCAGCTGATGGTGTTCAATGTCGGCGACTCGCGGGTCTACCGCCTGGCGGGCGGCCGTCTGGATCAGGTGACGGTCGATCATTCCGCGGTGCAGGAACTCGTGCTCGCGGGGGCGATCACCCCCGAGGAGGCGCGCGTGCACCCGCGCCGCAACATCGTCACTAGGGCGCTGGGCGCGAGCACCCTGCTGCGGCCCGACCACTGGCTGCTGCCCGCTAACGCCGGCGACCGCTACCTGCTCTGCACCGATGGCCTGAGTTCCGAGCTTCCCGACGACGCGATCGCCGCGCTGCTCGCCGCCGGCACCCCTCAGCAGGCGGCGTCCGCCCTGGTAACGGCGGCTAACGACGCCGGCGGCCACGACAACGTCACGGCCGTCGTGGTCGACGTCGCGGGAGACGACCCGGCCTGACGAGTCAGAAGTTAAGCGAGTGCCGTCGGCACTCGCAGGCCGCGTCGTCGGACGGCTTGAACTCGAGGGTTGACAGAGCCCGCGCCGACAGGCCGAACTGGCCGGACGGACCGGCGAACACATTCGAACCGTCCGACCTGCTGCCCGTGCGCAAGCTCCGGATAATAGTGCTCGACCTCTAGACCTTGTTTACGCAGCGCATCGACGAGGTCGATCGTATAGTCGTGCGCCAGGTGGAAACCGGTTGAAGAGTAGCAGGCGTTTTCGTCAACCGGTGTTAGCTCCGCGCTTTCGTGACCTTCTCGTCGCCCGAGCGTGAACTCGGGCTCGAAAGCGGCCTGCGATTCATACCCTTCGGGCCCATGCCCGCCGCAGCATCTCTTCCATGGCGGAAAGGTATCGTCTTAACGTGGCGCAGCGACTGGCTCCTCGCGATCTGCGCGCTTCCGACAGCGACCGGGAGCGCGTTATCGCCATGCTCAGCACCGCGCTGGGTGATGGCCGGCTCAGCCAGGAAGAGCACTCGCAGCGCATCGCCCAGGCCCTGTCCGCGGTCACGCTCGGCGACCTGGCCCGGCTGACCGCCGACCTGGCGTCCGCCGCGGACCAGCCGGTCCGCCTGGACGGCGGCCGCGTGGTAGCGGGGTTCTTCGGCACCGAGGTGCGCTCCGGGCGCTGGGTCGTGCCGCCGGTGCTCACGTGCACGGCGGTGGGCGGCGAGGTCGTGGTGGACTTCACCGCCGCCCTGCTCCAGTCGCGGCACGTGGTGCTGTACGCCTACGCGTTCGGCGGCCGGGTGCGGCTGATCGTGCCGGACGAGGTCGAGGTCGTGCTGGACGGCACGTTGCTCCTCGGCCGGTTCCGCGGCGGGACGGCGACCTCGGTGCCGTCCTCGCCGGACATCCCGGTGCTGGAAGTGCACGCGTTCTGCGTCGCGGGCGAGGTGATCGCGAAGACCCCGCCGCGGCCGCGGCGCTGGCGGCCGCTCATGCCGCGCTCGCGGCCGCGGCGCTAACCGGTCAGTCGTAGTTGATCGCGCTGTACGCGCGCAGCTTCCACAGCGCCTGCTCGCTGCGGATGCTCCGGATCGTCCCCGACCGGGACCGCATCACCAGCGAATGGGTGGTCGCGCCGCCCCGCTTGTAGCGGACGCCGTCCATCAGCTCGCCGTCGGTGATCCCGGTGGCCGCGAAGAACACGTCGTCCGAGGACACGAGGTCGTCCGTGGTGAGCACCCGGTCCAGGTCGTGCCCGGCGTCCAGCGCCTTGCGCCGCTCGGCCTCGTCCCGCGGCGCGAGCTTGCCGAGGATCACGCCGCCGAGGCACTTGAGCGCGCAGGCGGCGATGATGCCCTCGGGCGTCCCGCCGATGCCGAGCATCAGGTCGATGCCCGTGCCCTCGCGGGCCGCCATGATCGCGCCGGCCACGTCGCCGTCGGTGATCAGGTGGATCCGCGCGCCGGTGGCGCGGACCTCCGTGATCAGGTCCTGATGACGCTCCCGATCCAGGATCACGACGGTCACGTCGTGCGGCGCGACCCCCTTCGCCTTCGCGACCGCGGCGATGTTCACCGCGGCGGGCGCGTCCAGGTCGACGACCGCCGCCGACTCCGGGCCCGTGGCCAGCTTCTTCATGTAGAAGACGGCGGACGGGTCGTACATCGAGCCGCGCTCGGCGACGGCGAGGACGGAGACCCCGTTCGGCATGCCGTTCGCGGTCAGCCGCGTGCCGTCGATCGGGTCCACCGCGACGTCGCACGCCGGGCCGGTGCCGTCGCCGACCTCCTCGCCGTTGAACAGCATCGGCGCGTGGTCTTTCTCGCCCTCGCCGATCACGACGACGCCCTGCATGGACACCGAGTTGATCAGCCGCCGCATGGCGTTGACGGCCGCGCCGTCGGCGCCGTTCTTGTCGCCGCGGCCGACCCACCGGGCCGCTGCCATCGCGGCGGCCTCGGTGACGCGGACGAGTTCGAGTGCCAGGTTCCGGTTGGGCGCCTGCGGTTCCGGCATCCCCGGGATGTCCGCCGCCCGCCGGGCGGCGATGCCGGCCTCGTGGCCGGGCGCACCCGCCTCACGGCCCGCGATCTGGTCCTCACTCATGCTTCAGCCCCTATCCGGCTGCCGGCGGTTGCCCGGGCCTGGTTCAGCGCGCTCATGAACGTCTCCGTGGCCTGTGCCCCGGAGACGCCGAGCGCCACGTCAAATATCCACGCGCATGTGTACAGCCTAGTTGTCGGCGCCGGGCCGCCTGCCAGCGCGGGCGGCTAGAACGGCGCGCCGGGGTCTTCGCGCGCGGCCCGCCGCGGCTGGCTGTCCCGGCCGGCCTGGACGGCGTCTCCTTCGGCGTCGCCGTCGCGGGCACCGTCGCCGTCGCGGGCGGCCATGGCGGCGGTGAGCCTGGCCCGCGCCCCTTCCAGCCACTCGGCGCAGATCGCGGCCAGCTTCTCGCCGCGCTCCCACAGGTCCAGCGACTGCTCG
>DASZKN010000166.1:0-4148 GCA_035552855.1 Trebonia sp.
CGTCACTTGAGCAGCCGCACGCCAGCGCGGACAACATCATCGAGGCGGTCAACAACGACCAGTCCTTCGCCAACCTGGCCAGCGCGCACGTCAGCTACGCCAGCAGCGACCGGGCGGTCGCGACGGTGAGCCGCGACGGCACGGTCACCGCGGCCGCGCCCGGGGTGACGACGATCAGCGTCACCGTGAACGGGGTCACGGGCAGCACCCCGCTCAGCGTGTCCGCGCCGCTGTCCGCCGCCGCGCCGGCGGACATGGACGCCGGCGCGGCCTCGCAGGCGACCACCAGCTTCACCAACACCGGCAGCCAGCCGCTGACCGACGTGCGGCTCACGCTCGCCGGGCCGGACGGCTGGACGGCCGCTCCGGCCACCGCGGCCACGTTCGCCTCGATCGCCCCAGGGCAGAAGGTCGAGACGACGTGGAACGTCACGGTCCCGGCGGGCACTGGCCCGGGCACGTACGAACTGGCGGCGAACGCCACGTTCGCCGCGGTTAGCGGTCCCGGCAGCTCGAGCACGGCGGCCACGACGTTCGTGCCCGGCACGGTCTCCGTCACGCTCGGCCAGCAGAACCAGTCCAGCGGGCTGTCGCAGGTCGAGTTCGACTCCGGTGACGGCGCGACCCAGCCGGTGACGGTCGGCGGGGAAAGCGGCCGGGAAGCCGTGCCGACCGTGCCCCCGCACCCCAACGATCTCAACATCTATTTCAACGTCGCCGACGGCGTCGCGTTCGACGGGAACTACACGGCGACGTTCAGCATCCAGTACTACGACTCCGGAACGGGCGCGTTCACCCCGCAGTACGACTCGACCAACGCCAAGGGCGGTGATGTCAGCGGTGCCTACACCGACGCGCCGCCGGTCCAGCTGACCAACTCCGGCACGTGGAAGACGGCGACGTTCACGGTGCACGACGCGATGTTCGCGAACCGGGAGAACGACGGCACTGACTTCCGGCTGTCGTCGCCGAACTCGTTCACGGTCCACCAGGTCTCGGTCACGATCAGCGCGAACAGCTGACCGCGGCGCAGGACGTGCCCCCGCTGGCGCACCTATTATTGGCTTGTGGTGCAACCTCGCAGCACAGCTAAGAACGGCACGGCGCCAACGGGGGCGGCCGAGCGGATACTCAAGGCCGCGATGCGCGAGTTCGCGAAGTACGGGTACGCCGGCGCGCGGGTCGAGCGCATCCTCAAGCGCGCGGACGTGAGCCCGCGGTCGCTCTACTACCACTTCGGCAGCAAGCGCGGCCTGTACGACGCCGTGCGGGAGCGGCTGCGGGAGCAGCACTTCGAGGACTTCGTCAGCGGCGTCACTGACGAGCCGCTCATCGACCGGCTGCTCGCCAACATCGACGTCGCGCTGACGCCGCGCTGGCAGCAGTGGTCACGGATGCTCATGTGGGAGGCGCTCGACGGCGGCGAGGACAACGCGCCGTATCCCGACGGCACCGTGCCCGGCGACCTGCTCGCGTTCCGCGCCGCCCAGGAGCGGGGCGAGATCGACGACGAATTCGACCCCCACCTGCTGACGATGGCGTTCACGGCGATGACGCTGTGGCCGGCGATGTTCCCGCGCTCGGCGCGGCGGCTGTCCGGCGGGATGCCGGACGACCAGCTCATCGAAGAGCGCAAGCGCCTGCTAAAGGCACTGGTCAGCCGCCTGGGCACGCCGATTTCCCGGCTTTAGTCGACCATGTCGGTTTCCTGTTCACCGGTGGTGGCGAGGGCTGACTCCTGGACGACGGGGTCGTCCGCGGTGCCGAGCACCCGCCAGTCCTCGTCCGCCTCGAGGATCTTCTCGGCGCCCCGGATGGACCGGAAGTCCCCGTTCAGGGCGGGCGCCTCCTGGCCGGCGGCCAGGCCCTTGGCGGCCGAGATCAGGATGTGCCGCATCCGGCTGATCGCCAGGTCGGTGGAGCCGAGCTTCTCCTGGGTCCGGTCGTAGATCGCGCCCATCGACTCGGTCACCATCAGGTCCTGGCTGACGAAGTCGGACACGCCGCTGAAGATGCCGTGCCGGGCCGTGTCCCTGTCGATCTGGTAGTCGTTAGCGGCCGTGTACTCGCGGGGGATGATCCCGTCCCGCGGGTTCGTGACCGGCGTCGAGAACGGGGCGAGCGCGAACAGGTTCGTGCCGCCCAGGTTGCGGGGGTTCCGCCAGGTCTTGCGGGCGGAGAAGTAGCGCCAGCAGTTCTCGTCGTCGATCGGGACGAACATCCCGTGGCCGATGCTGAACGGGATGCTCGCGACCATCGTCGAGTACGGCAGCGCGTAGGCGGTGACGCGGACGTGGGTGTGGCCGTTCGGCGTGGTGCGGATGCCGGCGTACTTGTAGCCGTACCAGGTCTCTTCCAGCTCCAGCCGCGGCGCCCGGTCGTGCCTCCAGAACTTCCACGACATGGCGTTCGACGGGTACCCCGGCTTGTCCGACCCGTCATCGGGAATGTTGTCGATGCCGTCCCACTGGTGCAGGTGGGAGATGTGGGCGGTGTCGATGTTGCCCTCCATCGCCTGCACCCAGTTGCACGTCGTGTGCTGCTTGGTCGCCATGAACTCGCCGGGCCCGAGCTCGTCGGTGCCGAAGTCGCGGAACGGGGTCATCGTCTCCTTCGGCCCCATGTACGTCCACACGATCCCGCCGGACTCGTGCGTCGGATAAGACCTGATCCTCACCTTGTCGCGGAACGGTGCCGGCTCACTCGGCATGTCCGTGCACTTGCCGTCGGCGTTGAACGCCCACCCGTGGTATACGCAGCGGATCGCGTCCTTCTCGTTGCGGCCGAAGTACAGCGACGCGCCCCGGTGCGGGCAGTTCTCCTGCACCAGCCCCACCCGTCCCGACGTCTCCCGGAACGCCACCAGGTTCTCCCCCAGCAGCCGCACCCGCGCGGGCGCGCCGCCGGGCTCGGGGACCTCGGCGCTCAGACAGGCCGGCGTCCAGTACCGGCGCAGCAGCTCGCCCATCGGCATCCCCGGCCCGACCCTGGTCAGGAGCTCGTTGTCTTCCTTCGTCAGCATCGCCTTACCTCCTCAGCGTGTTTTGCTGGATGCCGCGCAGCTCGGCGAAGATCCGTGACGAGCGGAACGCCGCCACGTCACCCGAGTACGCGAGCCGTCCTTCGACCATCGCCCACATGTGCTCGCTGATGCTGGTGAGCATGTCGAGGTCGTGCTCGACGACGACGACCGCGCGCTCCGCGCTGATCGTGGCCAGGACCTCGGCGAGCACGGTCCGCTGGGTGGCGGACAGGCCCGAGGCCGGCTCGTCGGCGAGCAGCACCTTCGGGTCGGTGACGAGCGCCCGCGCCAGTTCGGTGAGCCGCTGGCTTTCCAGGGTCAGCCCGTCGACCAGGTGCCCGGCGAGATGGCCGATGCCGAGCCGCTCGAGCGCGTCGCGCGCCCGTTCCCGCGCGGGCGCCAGGAGCGGCCGCCAGAGCGAGCCCAGGATCGACTGGCCCGGCTCCCCCAGGCAGGCGGCGGCCACGTTGTCGAGCGTGGTCCGCCCGGGCGCGAGCCGTACTGTCTGCCAGGTCCGCGCTACCCCCGAGCGGGCCCGGCGCGTGGCCGGCCACCTGGTCACGTCCTGGCCGCCGATCCGCACGCTGCCCGCATCGGCGCGTGCCGACCCCGCGAGCAAGCTGAACAGTGTCGACTTGCCAGCGCCGTTAAAGCCGCAAAGACCGTAGAGCCCGTGGCCAGGGACCTCGAGGGAGACCCCGTCGACCGCCCGCAGCCCGCCGTAGATCTTCGTGACGTCCGCGCAGGCCAGCACCGCTGCCTCAGAAGGACCGGGCATGACGCTCACCTCTCCGGAGACGGGACAGCGCGCCCGCCACGCCGTCGGGCTCGGCGAGCAGGATCATCAGCAGCACGACCCCTTCGATGAGGCCCAGGTTCGTGCTGATGAACGACGTGGCGGTCGTGAGGTACTCGATGACGAGGGCCGCGATGATCGTGCCCGCGATGCTCTTGCGGCCCGGCACGAAAACCATGATGAGCAGCGTGATCTCCGCGGACTCACTGAGCACGTCGGGCGTGACGATCGCCTGGACGCTCGCGAGGGCCGCGCCCCCGACGGCGGCGAGGACCGAGCCGAGGACGAACACTTCCAGCCGGCGCTGCCGCAGGCTCACCCCGATGGACT
>DASZKN010000167.1:0-10400 GCA_035552855.1 Trebonia sp.
CGCGGCCGGCCTGCATGGCGAACACCTTCTCGACGCCCTCGTGCGCGCTGGCGATCTGCTCGAGCCGCTCCAGCCGCTTGACGTACATTTCCAGCGACTCGCGGCGCGCGCCTGGGCGGCCGCCGCTCATCGCGTCGGCCGCCTGGGTGAGCACGGCCTCGACGGTGCGGACCTCGACCTCGTTGTGGTGCGCCTCGATGGCGTGCACGACGTCGTCCGGCTCGCCGTACTTGCGGGCGATCTCCGCGCCGATCAGCGCGTGGCTGCCCTCGACCTCGTGCGTGAGCGCCTTGCCGATGTCGTGCAGCACCGTGCAGCGCTTGAGCAGCAGCGGGTCCATTCGCAGCTCGCTGGCCATCATCCCGGCGATGTGGGCGGACTCGATGAGGTGGCCCAGCACGTTCTGGCCGTAAGAGGTGCGGTAGCGGAGGCGGCCGAGCAGGTTGATGAGCTCGGGGTGCATGTCGGTGATGCCGAGTTCGGTCATCGCGTCCTCGCCGGACCGCTGGCAGAGCAGTTCGATCTCGGCCCGGCCGCGCTCGTAGGCCTCCTCGATACGCTGGGGATGGATCCGGCCGTCCGTTATCAGCCGTTCCAGTGTGAGCCTGGCGATCTCCCGCCGTACCGGATCAAAACAGGACAGCAACACCGCCTCGGGCGTGTCATCGATGATGAGGTTGACGCCGGTGACGGACTCGAAGGCCCGGATGTTGCGGCCTTCGCGGCCGATGATGCGGCCCTTCATCTCCTCGCCGGGCAGGTGCATCACGGAGACAACCGACTCGCTGGTCTGCTCGACGGCGACCCGCTGGATGGCGAGCGTGACGATCTTGCGGGCGCGCTTGTCGGCCTCGGCCTTGGCCTCGTTCTCGATCGTCTTGATCCTGACCTGAGCCTCGCGCTTGGCCTGGTTCTCGACGAGGCCGGTCAGTTCGGCCTTGGCCTGGTCCGCGGTGAGGCCGGCGACGCGCTCGAATTCGGCCCGGATCTTCGCGCCGGACTTCTCCAGTTCCGCCGTCTTCTCGCCGAGGTCGTGCCGCTGCTGCTCGAGTCCGCGCCTGGCTTCTTCGAGGCGGCGGCTCTCGTCGTCGAGGCGCTGTTCCCGCTCGCCGAGCCGGGCCTGCCTGCGCTCGAGGTCGCCGCGCAGCTCACGCATCTCGTCCTTGACCGCGCGGATCTCGTCCTCGACCTCCCGGCGGCCTTGCGCGGCCTGCTCGGCGGCGTCGGTGGCGCGCTTGAGTATGCTCTCGGCCTCCGCGGTCGCGCGGGCCCTGACCTGCTCAGCCTCGGTGGCGGCGCGGTTCCGCTCGGTCTCCGCGGCGGCCTGGGCGCGGGCACGGAGTTCGGCGACGTGCCTCTCGGTTTCGCGGTCGGTGGCGCCGGCGGTGTCTTTGGTACCGGTGTCTCTGGTGCCGGCGCTGTTAGCGGTGCCGGCGGTGCCGGCGGTGTTAGCGGTGTTAGCGGTGCCGGCGGTGTGGGGCGCCGTGAGCGTGCCGTTGCGGGCGGACGTGCGCCCAGCGGCGGTGGCGGCGGGCGTGGCACGGCGCATTATGACGAAGAGGGCCCCGCCGGCGCCGAGCGCGAGGGCCAAAGCGACCAGCCCGATCACCATGAACCCGACTCCGCCGCTCACGGCCACCCCTTTCGTCCGTCGCTCCCGGAACCGCGAGGAGTACCGCACGCCATCCGGCTGCGGCGACAGGCCGTCTCATCTGGTTGTCCGACGGTTCTCCGAGCCGATCAACCGTACAGCGCTTGATAACGCCTCACTGCCGTGAGGTTAAGCGTTGATAACGGTTTGAGCAAGCAAACTATGGCTGTGGGCACCAAAGTTTACTTAGAGAAACAAAATGACTTCAGTCCGTATATGCGCCGAAGTCACCGCCGGGTCCGGCGTCCGGGCCGGGGTCGGGGTCGGGGTCGGGCGCCTCGTCGCCGAGCGCGGCATCTGCACCTTCCGCCTCTAGCGCCTCACGAATGACGCGGAAGGCGAGCCCCGCCGGATAGCCCTTGCGCGCGAGCATTCCGGCGAGCCGCCTGGTCCTCGTCTGGGGCGGCTGGCCGCGGGTGGCGGCTAGTTTCCGCTCCACGAGCCGACGGGCGGTTTCCGCCTCGGCCGCGGGATCCAGGGTGGCAACAGCCTCGCGGATCTCTTCGTCGCCGACGCCGCGCCTGCGCAGCTCGGCGCCGAGGGCGCGGCCGGCCAGACCCTTGCCGTAGTGGCGCGACTCGACCCACGCGCGGGCGAAGGCGGCGTCGTCGATGAGGCCGACCTCGGCGAACCGGCCGAGAACGGTGTCCGCCACGTCGTCGGGGATGCCGCGTTTGACCAGGGCGTCACGGAGCTGGGCGCGCGTCTTCGGGGCGAGCGCCAGCTGCTGGAGGCAAACCTGGCGCGCGCGCTCCGCGGGGTCACGCTCCGATGTTGAATCATGCGGGGACTCGGATCGGGATCCGAACCGGGATCCGAACCCGGGCTCGGATTCGGACGGGTGCGGCCCGGATGAATAAGGCGCGGAGTCCGCCCGCCCGCCACGGGTCCGTCGTCCGGGCCGTCGGCGGGCGGGCGTGTACTCGCCGGCCATAACGTCACCTCACAGGACTCGGGACGCCGCTCAGCTTGGGGCCGCCCTTGCCGTTGGCGCCGGCGGGCGCGCCGGGCGCGCCGGGCCCGCCGGGCCCGCCCGGCACCGGGCCGCCCGCGGGGGCACTGGCGGGGGCGCTGGCGTCCGCGTCCAGGCGCGGGCCCACGCCGAGCTTCTCCTTGATCCGCTTCTCGATCTCGTTGGCCGTGTCCGGGTTGTCGCGCAGGAAGTTCCGCGCGTTCTCCTTGCCCTGGCCGAGCTGGTCGCCCTCGTAGGTGTACCAGGCGCCGGCCTTGCGGACGATCCCCTGATCCACGCCGAGGTCGATGAGGCTGCCCTCCTTGCTGATCCCGACCCCGTAGAGGATGTCGAACTCAGCGGTCTTGAAGGGCGGGCTCATCTTGTTCTTCACGACCTTGACGCGGGTCCGGTTGCCGACCGCATCGGTGCCGTCCTTCAGCGTCTCGATCCGCCGGATATCCAGCCGGACTGACGCGTAGAACTTCAGCGCCTTACCACCGGTCGTCGTCTCCGGGCTGCCGAACATCACGCCCACCTTCTCGCGAAGCTGGTTGATGAAGACCGCCGTGGTCTTGGTCTGGTTCAGCGCGCCGGTGATCTTCCGGAGCGCCTGGGACATGAGCCGGGCCTGGAGACCCACGTGGCTGTCGCCCATCTCGCCCTCGATTTCCGCCTTGGGCACGAGGGCCGCGACGGAGTCGATGACGACGATGTCCACGGCGCCGGAGCGGATCAGCATGTCCGCGATCTCCAGCGCCTGCTCGCCGGTGTCCGGCTGGGACACGAGCAGCGCCTCGGTGTCCACCCCGAGCCTCTGCGCGTACTCGGGGTCGAGCGCGTGCTCGGCGTCGATGATCGCCGCGATGCCGCCGGCCCGCTGCGCGTTGGCGATGGCGTGCAGCGCCACTGTGGTCTTACCGCTGCTCTCCGGACCGTAGATCTCGACGACCCGGCCGCGCGGATAGCCGCCGATGCCGAGCGCCACGTCCAACGCGATCGAGCCCGACGGGATCACGTCCACGGGCACCCGGGCCTGCTCGCCGAGCCGCATGACCGAGCCCTTGCCGAACTGCCGCTCGATCTGGAGAAGGGCGGCCTCCAGGGCCTTATCCCGGTCGCCGGCCCTGTCCGGGGCCGTCTTGTTGCTTGGTGGCATGAGGACTCCCTGCCGGGTTGTAGGTATTCGGGGACACGGTAGGCGCCTTGCCCGCCGGCCATCACCGCACACGCTACGCGTCACCACTGACATTTCCGGGCCGCAACACCCGGACCAGGGAAAACACGCTCCGGCGAGACATGCGCGATGGCCCGGTAGATCCAGTATAGGGGAACGGTTATTCGATCACGAGCAAGACACGCCGATTTATTTCGATCATCTTCGGCCCGGCCTATCGCGTGCCGGTTCCCGGCCCGGCGAGACGGATGAGGCCCGCCCGCGTGGGGGCAAAACCGCACGAATTATGATAAAAACCCACCAGGTGGTCCCCGAAGTCGACGTGCAGCCACTCGCAGCCGGCCTCGCCGGCGTGGCGGGCAGCGAGGGCGACTAGTTCCGTGCCGATACCCGCGCGCCGTGCCCGGCCGGCGACCACGGTGTCGAGGATGAAGGCGTGCGAGCCGCCGTCCCAGGCGACGTTGACGAATCCGACAAGCTCGCTGCCCGGCCCAGCTCCTGGCTCGCTGCCCGGCTCGCTGCCTGACGCGCTCCCCGGTCCACCGTCCAGCCGCGCGCACACCCAGCCGAGGCTGTGCCCATGGAGGCACTCTTGCCAGTCGAAACCCGTGATCGCGTGCCCGAACCCCTCCGCGTGCAGCGCTTCCAGCTCGCGGTTCGAAAAGCCGCCGCGCCATTCATATGAGGTCATTCTTAGTCTCCTTAACGACGCTGGTAACAGCGTCAGCCCTCATCGGCCTCGTGACCATGGAAAACCAGCTAGAAGGCATCTTCTATAGCTCCCACTGACCTCGGCAGTCATACCGGTGACAAGACGCTGGCTTTACCCAACATGGACGTAAAGCGAGCCGCAGCGGCGAGATGGGCGGCCTCGGACCGTCGAAGGAGATGCGCGAGCGGCGAAGGAGACCAGAGTGGCTGAGTGACCGGAGAGTCATAGCGGCGGCAGGGACGCGGAAGGGCGCGGGGAGACGCGGAGAGCGGGGGGCGGCGGTCAGGTGGGGCGGGTGCGGGCGTGGACGTGCATGTCGTGCCAGCCGTCGGCGTGGAGGGCGGAGCTGATCTCGGTGCCCTCCAAGGCGTAGTCGCATTTCTCCGCGACGCGGCACGAGGCCGGGTTCCCGACCGAGTGCCGCAGGAACAGCCGGTGGAAGCCCGCCGCGAACGCCCATGAGGTCAGGGCCGCGAGCCCCAGCACCGCGACCCCCCGGCCGCGGAAGCCGGCCACCGTCCAGTACGCGCACTCCGCGACCCCTTCACGGAGGTCCATCATGCGCAGCGCCATCCGGCCCGTGAGCGGGCCGTCCGTCCCGTCGACCACCGCCCAGCTCGCGGCGGCCTCGGCCCGCCAGCCGCGCGTCCAGCGCTGGATGACGCTCGCCGCCTCGTCCGCGCTGTCCATCCGGTACGCGTGCCAGCGCTCGATGTCCGGGTCCGCGTAAGCGGCCAGCAGCGCCGCCGCGTCATCCGGGAACCATGGCCGGAGCACCAGCCCGTCGCCGGCGGAGAGCACCGGCTGCCCGGAACCGGCCAGCCGGCCGGCCGGGATCACGGGCGGCGTGAGCGACGGCATAACACCGTGGTCAGCGCCGCCGCGAGCTTGCCCAGCGCCTCCTCGCCCCAGTCGACATGCGGGCTGATCCGCAGGTACGCCTCGCTCATGTCACCGGGCGCGCGGACCGGCAGCGCCGCGGTCGTGACGATCTGGTGGTCCGTCAGCAGCCGCTGCCGGACGGCCGCCACGTCCTGGCCGGCGAGCGGCCGCAACGCGGTGATCGCCGACGGCGCGGACACGTCACCCACGACTGACCAGCCGGGCACTTCGGCCAGCGCGGCGCGGGTCGACGCCCCGACCGACGCCAGCCGCTCCCAGACCGCGGACGGCCCGCCGGCGAAGAACTCCGTCACCGCGTTGCACAACCCGATCCGGCCCGCCACGTGCGCCTCGCGGGATTCGAGCAGCAGCACGGGCGAGCCGTCGCCGACCGCGGTCCTGTCCATTTCCGAAACCCGCGGCCGGAGCCGCCGCGCCCACGACGGGCGCACCGCGATGACCCCCACCCCGCGCGGCCCGCACAGCCACTTCCGGGCCGGGGCGTACGCGACGTCCGCCCCGCAGGCGGCCACGTTCACATGACCGAGCGCCTGCGCGGCGTCCAGCCACAACGGCACGCCGAACTCGTGGCAGACGGCCGCCACTTCGGCGGCGGGCTGGACCAGCGGCCGGTGCGACGCCACCAGCGTCAGGTGCACGAACGCGGGCAGCGTCACCGCCAGGAACTGGCGCAGCGCGTCAAGATCGACGAGCCCGGACGAGTCCACGGTCAGCGACGCGAGGCGCAGCCCGCGGTCGGCGAACGCGTCAAGGTTCGGTCCCCACTCGCTCGGCACGACCGCCACGGTGTCGCCCACCGACAGCGGCCACGCGCGCAGCAGCGCCGCCAGCGCGGCGGTCGCGCTCTCCGTGAATGCGGTCCCGTCCGGCTCGACGCCGAGCAGCGCGGCCAGCCCGCGGCGCCCCTGGGCAAGCACGGGCGCGGCCTCCGCGGCGGCGACATACGCGCCGGCGACGGCTTCCCGCTCGGCGTGGGCCGCCACCGCCCGCAGCGTCGCCTGTGAACTACGGCCGCAGGCGGCGGCATCGGCGTGCACGTAGGACGTGGCAGGACGGCTATCGGCAAAGAGACGCCACGGATCGTTAGGGAAAATTTGTGGCATATGCGTACCGTATGACAGTAACTGTTAACTCTGCGGGTGATCGGGGCGATCAGCGCAAGGAGTCTGGCACGCTGAACGCGTCACACACGGCGCGCCAGACGACTTTCACATCTTCCCCGTCGGCGAGTGCCTTGATCACCGTTCGCCCACCCAAGCCGGACAGTACGTAATCTTTCGCAAGGCTCTCAGCGTACGCCTCGCCGAACTGCTCGCGCATCCGCTCCCAGAACACCGTCAGCCGCACGGTCATAGGGTACCGGTGGGGCTACGCTCAGCAAATTCTCCGGTAAGTGCCACATTTTGGGCGCGCATGTCGTTGTGGTTAGCGGGGAACTTTAAACGTCAAGGGGCGCGCCCGCCAGCGCCTGGCACAACTGAGCAGGAGTGGTATGTCGTCACACGCCACAGAAGGCGCACGGCCAGCAGAGGTGCCCGCGGGCGACGGGCCGGCGGGCGAGGGTGCGCCCGGCCAGGACGGAGCCGCCGGGGACACGGCCGCGAGCGACATGACGGCCGGCCTCGTCGCCGGCGGCGAGGAGACCGGCGGCGAGGCAGTTGATGACCAGGCCGACGAGGAGCAAAGACCCTGTGCTCAGGAGCCGGACCACACGACCGGCGACGCGGCGACCGGGCTGGACGAAGACACTGACGACGCTGACGATCAGCCGCCCGGCGACGACGACGGTTACGCCGTCTACGACGACGGTTACGCCGTCTACGACGACGAGGTCCCCTACGAGCGGCCCAAGCTCAGCAAGCTCGCCGTCGTCGCGCTGATCACCGGCATCCTGCCGCTGGTGCCGGTCGCCATCGTCACGGCGATCGCGGCGCTGATCGGCATCCGCCGGTCCGGCCGCCGCGGGCACGGAATGGCGGTCAGCGCACTGTTCATCGCCGCCGCGTGGATCATCGTCGCCGGCGCGGTCGGGACGGTGGCGACCCTCACCCACGGGTTCAAGAAGCCGGTCACGATCACCTACAAAGAGGCGTCGGTCTTCAAGCTGCACGAGGGTGACTGCATCGACACCCGGGACGGCCAGCAGGTGACGGTCGTCCCGTGTAACACGGCCCACGATGCCGAGGTGTTCGGGACGTTCCCGCTGACCGGCGCGCAGTGGCCGGGCACGACGGCGATTGCGCAGCGGGCCAGTTCGGGGTGCGGCGAGCTGCTGTCCGGCTACCTGAACCCGCAGCTCGCCATCAGCCTGGCCCAGACGTACGTTTACCCGAACCAGGGAGACTGGAAGGCCGGCACCAAGACGGTGATCTGCGAGGTGCGCGCCGCCAGCGGCCAGCTCAGTCAGTCGGTCCGCGCGGGCAAATGATCAGATTTTCGCTGCCTGGCTAGTCGCCCGCGCAGGCTCGCTCCAGCTCCGCGATGTCCATCTTCTTCATCTTGTACATCGCGGCCGTCACGCGGGTGACCTTGTCCTGGTCAGGCCCGTTGATCATGTCGAGAAACGCCGTGGGCACGATCTGCCAGGACAGGCCGTACTTGTCGGTGAGCCAGCCGCAGGCGACCTCTTGCCCGCCGTCGGTGAGCCGGTCCCAGTAGTAGTCGACCTCGGCCTGGTCCGCGCACTCGACGACGACCGAGACGGCGGGCGTGAACTTGTACTCGGGTCCGCCGTTGAGCGCGAGGAACCGCTGGCCGTTGAGCTCGAACTCCACGGTCGCGACGGATCCTCCCGGACCGGGGCCCGCCGCCGTGTAGCGGTGGATACGCCCGATGCCGGAGTTCTTGAAGACGCCCGCGTACCAGCGTGCAGCCTCTTCGCCCTGGTTCTCGAACCACAGGCACGTGGTGAACGGCTTGCTTGTCATGGCTCCTCCATACGGGATCGTATTGCCTGTCTATATGGACGGCTCGCGGGCGCCGCGTTCATCGCCGGCGACGGTCACGGTGGACGACCAGGATGGCCGTCAGGGTGGCCGTCAGGAATGTCGGCGGGTCGGTGCAGTATGGATGTATGCCGACCCAGCCGCCAGTGAGCAGCGCCGACGCCCTCGACTGGTTCTCGCCCGCCACGCGCGCGTGGTTCGAGGGCGCGTTCGCCGTGCCCACACAGGCGCAGGCGCAGGCCTGGCGGGCGATCGGCAAGGGCGAGGACACGCTGGTGATCGCGCCGACCGGGTCGGGCAAGACGCTCGCCGCGTTCCTGTGGGCGATCGACAAGCTGGCGTCGTTGCCGCTGCCGCCCGATCCCAAGCGCCGCTGCCGGGTGCTTTACGTCTCGCCGCTGAAGGCGCTGGCCGTCGACATCGAGCGGAACCTGCGGTCGCCGCTCACCGGCATCAAGCACGCGGCGCACCGCCTCGGCCTGCCCGCGCCCGACGTCCAGGTGGCCGTCCGGACCGGTGACACCGCGACCGAAGAACGCCGCAGGCTGGCCACCAAGCCCCCGGACATCCTGATCACGACGCCCGAGTCGCTGTTCCTGCTGCTGACCTCGCAGGCGCGGGAGACGCTGCGCGGCGTCGAGACGGTCATCGTCGACGAGGTGCACGCGGTGGCCGGCAACAAGCGCGGCGCGCACCTGGCACTGTCGCTCGAGCGCCTCGACGCGCTGAAGTCCGGGGCTGCCGCCGCCGGGGACCGCGCGCAGCGGGTCGGCCTGTCGGCGACGGTGCGGCCGCCGGAGGAGGTCGCCGCCTTCCTCGGCGGCGCGCGGCCGGTCACGGTCGTCCAGCCGCCGAGCCCCAAGCGCATCGAACTCGAGGTCGTCGTCCCCGTCGAGGACATGACCGATCTTGAGTCCGCACAGGGGGCGCCGCCGGGCGACGGCGGCGCGGACGGCGGCGACGACCCGGTCCGGCGCCGCTCCATCTGGCCGCACGTAGAGGAGCGCGTGCTCGACCTGATCGAGCGGCACCGGTCCACGATCGTGTTCGCGAACTCCCGGCGGCTGGCCGAGCGGCTGTGCGGGCGACTCAACGAACTGGCCGGCGAGCGGGCCGGGAACGAGGACCTCGTCATCGCCCGGGCGCACCACGGCTCGGTCTCCCGGCAGGAGCGGACCGAGATCGAGGAGGCGCTCAAGCAGGGCCGGCTGCCCGCCGTGGTCGCCACGTCCAGCCTGGAGCTCGGCATCGACATGGGCGCGGTGGACCTCGTGATCCAGGTGGAGTCGCCGCCCTCGGTCGCGAGCGGGCTGCAGCGGGTCGGCCGGGCCGGGCACAATGTCGGTGACATCTCCCGTGGCGTGATCTTCCCCAAGTACACCGGGGATCTCGTGCAGGCCGCCGTCGTCGCGACCCGGATGCGCGACGGCGCCATCGAGGAGCTCAGGGTCCCGCGCAACCCGCTCGACGTGCTCGCACAGCAGATCGTCGCGATGACCGCGCTCGACGAGTGGCAGATCGACGAGCTGGAGTCGGTCGTCCGGCGGGCCGCGCCGTTCAGCGGGCTGACCCGGCCCGTGCTCGAAGCCGTGCTCGACATGGTCGCGGGCCGGTACCCGGGCGAGGAGTTCGCCGGGCTGCGCCCGCGCGTCGTGTGGGACCGGGTGACCGGCGTGGTCCGCGGCCGCCCGGGCGCGCAGAAGCTCGCGGTCACCAGCGGCGGGACCATCCCCGACCGCGGGCTGTTCGGCGTGTTCCTGCCGGCGAGCGACGACAGCAAGCAGCCGCGGCGGGTCGGCGAGCTGGACGAGGAGATGGTGTATGAGTCGCGGGTCGGCGACGTCTTCGTGCTCGGCGCCAGCTCATGGCGGATCGAGGACATCACCCCCGACCGGGTGATCGTGCTGCCCGCGCCGGGGCAGCCGGGCAAGCTGCCGTTCTGGCACGGGGACACGCCCGGCCGGCCGGCCGAGCTGGGGGCCGCGCTCGGCGCCTACACCCGCGAGCTGGGCGCGGTGTCCCCCGGCGACGCCTCGGCGCGGCTGCGCGGGCAGGGCCTG
>DASZKN010000168.1:0-17939 GCA_035552855.1 Trebonia sp.
GGCCGCACTCGCGCGGCGGCCGGCGCCGGCGCGGTGACGGCGGTGGCGCTGACGCCCGTGCTGCCCGCCGGGCTGCCGGTGCTCGCCGCGCTCGGCGGGCTGGCCTGCTGCTGGCGGCGACGCTGATGCCGCTCGCCGCCATCGCGGCGCTGGCCGCCGTGACGTTCGCGTTCCGCCTCGCCGGGCCCGCGCTCCGGCAGCGCGTCACGATCCCGGACAGCGCGCAGCGGCTGCTCGCCAGCGCCGCCGCCGTCCTGCTGGTCGCGCTGGCCGCGACGTCCGCGCTCACCCAGGGTCACGGGTTCGCGGGCTGGGCGCGCCCGGCCGGCGTCGCCGCCGCCGGGCTCCTCGCCGCCCGCCGCGCGCCGTTCCCCGTGGTGGTGATCACCGCCGCGCTAGTCACGGCGGTGCTGCGGCTGGCCGGCGTTCCGTAATAACTATTTCCCGGAACGCGCCATCGCGCCTCGGCCGGTATCCGCTTAGAACGTGTAGACGCCGTCGCCATGCCCTTCGGCGTCGTGCTGCCAGGCGAACAGCTCACTGGCGTCGTCGGGCGGCTGGCCGCCGGCCGCGGGCGGGCGGGGCGACAGGAGGGCGGAGCGCGTTAGCGGTCGTCGCCCAGGACTGGCTCCGGGAGCGTGCCCGCGTTGTACTCCAGCACGCGCCACCGGCCGTGGCGCGACCCGAGGATCGACCACGAGCAGTTGGACAGCGGGCCGAGAATGCCGAACTGTTCCTCGGCCAGGCCGAGGAACAGTTCCATGCCCAGCCGGAGCGCGCCGCCGTGGCTGACCACCACGGCGGTTTCCTCGTCGCCGAGGTCGGCGACGATCCGGCGCAGCGCGCCCGCGACCCGGTCGGCGACCACCATCGCCGGCTCGCCGTCCGGCGGGTTCCACGCCGCGCGCTCGGCGGGGTACCGCTCGGCGATCTCCCGGTCGGTCAGGCCCTCCCAGGCGCCGCCCGACCGCTCGCGCAGGTCCTTGTCCTGCGTGACCGGCAGGCCGGTGATCCGGGCCAGCGGCGCGGCCGTGCTGATCGCGCGCCGCAGGTCCGAGCAGTAGATCCGGCCCGGCCGGAGCGCCGCGAGCAGCCGGGCCGCGCGCTCCGCCTGCGCCTCCCCGGTCTGGTTGAGCGGGATGTCGGTCTGGCCCTGGAACCGGTTCTCGGCGTTCCAGATCGTCTGCCCGTGCCGCCACAGCACGAGGCGCTGGCGACCGCTCAGCGCGACTCCCCCGGCTGCCCGGCCGCGGTCGCGGCCGCCTCGGGCAGCGGTATCGCCGGGCAGTCCTTCCAGATCCGCTCCAGGCCGTAGAACACCCGCTCCTCGCCGTTCTGCACGTGGACGACGATGTCCGCGTAGTCGAGGAGCACCCAGCGGCCCTCCCGCTCTCCCTCCCGGCGGACCAGCGTGGCGCCGGCCTGCCGCATGCGGAGTTCGACCTCGTCGACGATGGCGCGCACCTGCCTGTCATTGGCCCCCGAACACAACAGGAACGTGTCGGTGATGGCAAGCTGGTCGCTCACGTCGTAGGCGACGATGTCCTGGGCGAGCTTGTCCGCCGCGGCGAGCGCGGCGATCTCGGTGAGCTCGATGGCCCTTGCGGTGGCACTCACGATGTCTGGCTCGGCCTCCTTGTCCGGCCGCCCTTGCTGGCCGGTCGCTTCTTCCTAGTGTCGCATGTCCGCGCTCCGCGGAGTGGCCGACGGGTCGGCGGCCTGACGGCGGGTCGGTAAAGTAGGCCGGGGGCAGGCACCAGGGCGCGTTAGGGATAAACGATTTTTCAGCCCGCGGTCCGGTGATAGAGGCCGCGCTTGGCGATGTACTGGACGACGCCGTCGGGGACCAGGTACCAGACCGGCTCCCCGGCGGCGACCCGGTGGCGGCACTCACTCGAGGAGATCGCGAGCGCGGGGACCTCGATCAGCGACACCTTGCCGTCCGGCAGGCCCGCGCCGGTCAGCCGGTGCCCGGGCCTGGTGCAGCCGATGAAGTGTGCCAGCGAGAACAGCGAGTCGACGTCATGCCAGGTCAGGATGTTCGCGAGCGCGTCCGCGCCGGTGATGAAAAAGAGATCGGCGCCGGGGTTGGCGGCCCGCAGGTCGCGCAGCGTGTCGATCGTGTACGTCGGCCCCGGCCGGTCGATGTCCACCCGGCTGACGCTGAACCGGGGATTCGACGCCGTCGCGATGACCGTCATCAGGTAGCGGTCCTCCGGCGGCGACACCACCCGGGCTGCCTTCTGATACGGCTGACCAGTCGGCACGAAGATCACTTCGTCGAGATCGAAGTGATGCGCCACCTCGCTGCCGGCCACCAGGTGCCCGTGGTGGATGGGGTCGAAGGTGCCGCCCATCACCCCGAGCCGCCTGCGCCCGTTGTTCACTGGCCATCTCCTTTAACGCATCTGGTTACGAGATCGTATAGGGCCAGGCCGGCCGAAAATGTTCCGGTACGCCGCAGTGCCCGCCCGTTGACGGCGCGACTACGATTCGGTTATGACCACAGTGCCTGATCGTGCACGCGTCCGGCTTACCGGCATCAGCTCCCGCGCCTACGAACACCCCGCCGATCGCTCCGCGCTGGTCGCGCTCCGCAAGCTCACCGGCTTCGACGTGCTGCTGCGCAAGCTGTTCGGGCTGTTCAACGAGCGGGCCTTCCGCCTCAGTCACCTGGCCGGCTCGGTCAAGGTGTCCGAACGGCAGTTCCCGCATATCTACGCGCTCGTCAGGGACGGCGCGTACGTCCTCGACCTGCCCGACGTGCCCGAGGTCTTCGTCACGCAGAACCCGATGGTGAACGCGATGGCGCTCGGCCGCGACAAGCCGTTCATCGTGATCACCACCGGCCTGGTGAACCTGCACGACCAGGAGGAGCTGCGGTTCGTCATCGGCCACGAGCTCGGGCACATCCTGTCCGGGCACGCCGTCTACCGCACGATGCTGCTCTGGCTGATCCAGCTGGCCGCGCGGATCGCGTGGATGCCGATCGGCGTGCTCGGCCTGCGCGCGATCATCTGGGGCCTGGAGGAATGGTTCCGCAAGTCCGAGCTGTCCTGCGACCGGGCCGGGCTGCTCGCCTGCCAGGACCCCGACGCCGCCCGGCGCGCGCTGATGAAGCTGGCCGGCGGGCCGTACCTGTCGGAGCTGAACCCGGACGCGTTCCGCGAGCAGGCCCGCGAGTACGACGCGGCGCCGGACATGCGGGACAGCATCCTCAAGCTCCTGCAGCTGCAGGGCAACACCCACCCGTTCGCCGTCGTCCGGTACGCCGAGCTTGACTACTGGGCGACGCACGGCGACTACGACCGCATCCTCGGCGGGGACTACCCGCGCCGGGAGACCGACCAGAACGCGTCCGTCACCGACGAGATGCGGAACGCGGCGAAGTCGTACCAGGAGTCGTGGAGCCGCTCGGAGGACCCGCTGGCCGGCGTCTTCCGCACGGTCGCGGGCACGGTGGCGCAGGCGGGCGGCAGCCTGTTCGACCGCTTCGCGGGCGGGTCGCGCGGCGGTGGCGGTGGGAGCGACGACAACTAGCGTCCGGTTCACAGGATGACGAGGTCGTCCCGGTGGATGACCTCGCGCTCGTACTCCTGGCCCAGCTTGCTGGCCAGCCACCGGGTGGACCGGCCCATGAGGCCGGGGATCTCGGCGGCGTCGTAGTTCACCAGGCCCCGGGCGACCACCGTGCCGCGCTCGTCGGCCAGGTCGACGGGGTCGCCGGTGTCGAACTGGCCCGCGACGCCGGTGATGCCCGCGGGCAGCAGCGAGGCGCGCCGCTGCACGACCGCGGCGACCGCGCCGCTGTCCAGCGACAACGTGCCCCTGGCGACCGCGGCGTGGGCCAGCCACAGCAGCCGCGTCCGGGGGCGCTGACCGGTCGGGGCGAAGTACGTGCCGGCCGGCTGCCCGTCGAGCGCGTCCCTGGCCGCCGTGGCGGCGGTCACGACCGCGGGGATCCCGGCCGACGTCGCGATGACCGCGGACTCGACCTTGGTCGACATGCCGCCGGTGCCCACGCCGCCCTGGCCGGTCTTGCCGGCCTTGACCCCGTCCAGGTCGGCGGGGCCGGTTACCTGGTCGATGCGGCGGGCGCCGCCCGGCTTGCGAGGGTCGCCGTCGTACACGCCGTCCACGTCGGACAGCAGGATCAGCGCGTCGGCGCGGGTCACGTGGGCGACGAGCGCCGCCAGCCGGTCGTTGTCGCCGAACCGGATCTCGTCCGTGGCGACCGTGTCGTTCTCGTTGATCACCGGGATCATGCCGAGCTCGAGAAGCCGGTCGAGCGTGCGCTGCGCGTTGCGGTAGTGCCCGCGGCGCATCAGGTCGTCGGCGGTCAGCAGCACCTGCCCGGTGCCCAGCGCGTGGCGGGCGAACGCCGCCGTGTAGCGGGCGATCAGCAGGCCCTGGCCAACGCTGGCCGCGGCCTGCTGGGTGGCCAGGTCGCGGGGGCGCTTGCGGAGGCCGAGCGGGGCCAGGCCCGCGGCGATCGCGCCGGAGGAGACGAGCAGCACCTGCCGGCCGGCGCGCACCCGGTCCGCGAGCGCCGCGGTCAGCGCCTCGATCCGGACGTCGTCAATGGCCCCGTCGTTGGTGGTTAGCGACGAGGAGCCGATTTTGACGACCGTGCGCGCGGCCTGGGCGATATCGGGCCGTGCGGGCCGCACGGTCAGCCGATCCGGTAGTCGGTGCCCCGCGGCCCTGGCATGTGGCCGCCGCCGGCCGACAGCGCCGGGTCCCAGTCGAAGACGACCGCGTCGTCGTAGTCGCCGATCAGGACCGTGTCGCCCGGCTGCGCGCCGGCCTTGGCGAGAGCGTCTTCCACGCCCAGGCGGGCGAGCCGGTCGGCGAGGTAGCCGACGGCCTCGTCGTTGCTGAAGTCGGTCTGCCGCACCCAGCGGACCGGCTTCTCGCCGCGGATCAGGTAGTCGCCGTCCGGCGTGCGGACGATCTCGAAGCCGGTGTCGGTGACCGCCGCGGGGCGGATCACGACCCTGGCGGGCTCGGGGTCCGGCTGCGCCGCGCGGGCCCGCTGGACGAGCGCGGCCATGGCGAACTTGAGCTCGCGGAGCCCTTCGGTGCTGGCGGCGGACACCTCGTACACCGGCAGGCCGCGCGCCTCGATCTCGGGCTTGACGAGATCCGCGAGATCGCGGGCCTCTGGGACGTCGATCTTGTTGAGCACGACGATCCGCGGCCGGTCGGTCAGGCGGGTGCCGGCCAGCCCGGGGCCGGCGATCTCCTCGTAGGCGGCGAGTTCTTCCTCGATCGTGTCGAGGTCGCTGACCGGGTCGCGGCCCGGCTCGGGAGTCGCGCAGTCGAGGACGTGCACGAGCGCCGAGCAGCGCTCGACGTGGCGGAGGAAGTCATGGCCGAGGCCCTTGCCCTCGCTCGCGCCCGGGATCAGGCCGGGCACGTCGGCGACGACGAACTGGACGTTCCCCGCCTCGACGACGCCGAGGTTCGGTATGAGGGTGGTGAACGGGTAGTTCGCGATCTTCGGCCGGGCCGCCGACATGGCGGCTATCAGCGACGACTTGCCCGCGTTGGGGAAGCCGATCAGCCCGATGTCCGCAACCGTCTTGAGCTCGAGCGTGATCTCGCGCTCGTCGCCGGGCTCGCCCTTGAGCGCGAAGCCGGGCGCCCGGCGGCGGGGCGACGCCAGCGAGGCGTTCCCCAGCCCGCCGCGGCCGCCCGCGGCCGCGACGAAGCGCGTGCCGGTGCCGACGAGGTCGGCGAGGACCTGGCCGTCGGGGCCGAGGACCACGGTCCCGTTCGGTACCTTGACGGTGAGATCGATGCCCTCGGCGCCGTTGCGGTGCGAGCCCTCCCCCTGCTTGCCGTTGCCTGCCTTGCGGACAGGCCGGCGGTGGAAGTCGAGCAGGGTGGCGCAGCTGGGATCGACTTCGAGAATGACGTCGCCGCCCCGGCCGCCGTTGCCGCCGTCAGGGCCGCCCAGCGGCTTGAACTTCTCACGGTGGACCGAGGCGCAGCCGTTCCCCCCGTGTCCGGCCTGCACCCGCAGTACGGCGTGGTCGGCGAACTCCGCCATTGATCCTCCCCTTTACATGCTTGAAGGCGGGCCGGTAACGCTGGCCCGCCTTCGCGCACGTTTGTGATTCCTGCTTGTCCTGCTGGCTAGGCCTTTACGGACGGGCCCGGGCCAGGGACGATGCTCACGGCGCGGCGACCACGGTGACGGCCGAACTCGACCGCCCCGGTGACCAGCGCGAACAGCGTGTCGTCCTTGCCGCGGCCGACGCCGAGGCCGGGGTGGAAGTGGGTGCCGCGCTGGCGGATGATGATCTCGCCGGCGTTCACCGCCTGGCCGCCGAAGCGCTTCACGCCAAGCCGCTGCGCGTTGGAGTCCCGGCCGTTACGGCTGGACGACGCGCCCTTCTTGTGTGCCATGTTGTCGTGCCCCTAAGCCTTCGCGATCCCGGTGATGCGGACCTGCGTGTACTTCTGCCGGTGCCCCTGACGGCGCTTGTAGCCCGTCTTGCTCCGGTAGTGGATCATGTTGATCTTCGGCCCCTTGGCCGGACCGACCACCTCAGCGGTGACCTGGTAGCCGGTGAGCTCGGCCTGGTCGCTGATGATCGTGTCGTCGTCAACAACGAGCAGCGCGGGGAACGTGACGCTCGACCCGGCTTCCTCGTCCGCAAGCTTGTCGACGGTGAGCACGTCATCGAGGGCGACCTTCTCCTGCCTGCCGCCGCAGCGCACAATCGCGTACACCCGAGAACTGCCTCTCCCTTGTGCATGCCCCGTCTTCGCACCCTCGACCAGCCGGGCTAGCCCGGCATTGCGGTCACGGAGCGACTCACGGCGGGCTCGCCATGAACCTGACATGCCATCCTACGTGCATGAAACGACCACAGAGTACCTGATGGCTTGACGCCTGAGCAGGCACCGGGTCGTTGTGAACATGCTACCAGCTCCGTGCGGGCGCCCGGACCGCTCCGCGGTTGCCGGCGGGCCGGAGGCGGGTTGGCGTCTTCGGCATCGAGTCCCGGCGGGAGATCCGCGCCGCATACGGGCACGCCTGTGCCGCGCCTGGCCGCGCCTGGCCGCGCGCGTCCCCGTGGTGGCTGACCTGGTGAACGCACACGCCTCGCCGGTTATCCCGAGTCCCATGGTGGCGCCGTTCGCCCGCTCGTCGTAACCGCTCAACGTGTCGAGTGCGCACTTGGCCACACTCTTGTGCTGTCAAGTACGCACTCGACACATTACGGGTGCCCGCGAAGCGGCTCCGGCTGGGCTACTCGGCCGTTTCCCCAGAGTCCCGCGGCGGGTCGGCCGGCGTTTCCCCGGCCGGTTTCCCCTCGCTGGCCGCGTCGTCGTACGTCAGCGCCTCCGGGACGGGGGCAGCCTCCACGGCCGGGGCCTCCGTTTCCGGTGAGGTTTCCGAAGCCGTTGAGGTGTCCGGGGCAGGGATGGTTTCCGGGGCCGTTGCGGTCTCAGAGGACGCCGGGGTTTCCGGGGCCGGCGGGGCCGCCGGGGTTTCCAGGGTTGGCGGGGCCGGCGGGGCGACCACGTTGATCGGTTCCTCCGGCGTCTCCGCCTTACGGGCCATCGCCGAGCCCGCCCGGGTGCGGGTCCGGCGGCGGGCCGGGGCGGCGCCCGGCTCGGCCGCCGGCTCTGTCATCGTCACCGGTTCCGCTACCGTCACCGGTTTGGCCGGTGCGGTCAGCGCCGCCGCGGCGTCCGTGGACAGCGCGTCGCCGGCCTGCTCGCCGGCGTCCGGCGGCAGCACCGCCGACGCGGCCTTGGCCGCCGACGCGGCGGCGATCTTCGCGGCGGCCGACGCGGCGGCGGCCGCGGCGTTCGCCGCCGACCGGTCGCGCTTGCCGCGCCTGCCGCCGCGCTCGGACCGCTCCCCGGCCGCCGGGTCGCCGTCGTGGCCGTTAGCCTGGCCAGTCCCGCTCCCGTTGCTGTTACCGCCGTTACCGGCGTTGCCGCCGCCGTTGCCGCTGCTACCGCCGCCGCGGCGCGAGTGGCCGTTGCCGCCGCCGCCGTTACCGCCGTTGTGGCCGTTGCCGCCGCCGCCGTTACCGCCGTTGCCGCCGTTGCCGCCGCCGCCGTTGCCGCCGCCCGAGTGACCCGAATGACCCGCCGTCGACCGGTGGCTCGGCTCGGGCGGCTCGAGCGTCACGATCACGCCGCGCCCGTTGCAGCACTCGCAGGGCGAGGAGAACGCCTCCAGCAGGCCCGCGCCGACCCGCTTCCGCGTCATCTGCACCAGGCCAAGCGACGTCACCTCGGCCACCTGGTGCTTCGTGCGGTCGCGGGCCAGGCACTCGAGCAGCCGCCGGAGCACCAGCTCCCGGTTCGACTCGAGCACCATGTCGATGAAGTCGACGACCACGATGCCGCCCACGTCGCGCAGCCGCAGCTGGCGCACGATCTCCTCGGCGGCCTCCAGGTTGTTCCGGGTGACGGTCTCCTCGAGGTTCCCGCCCTGGCCGGTGAACTTGCCGGTGTTCACGTCGATGACGGTCATCGCCTCGGTGCGGTCGATGACCAGCGAGCCGCCGCTGGGCAGCCACACCTTGCGGTCCAGCGCCTTGCCGAGCTGCTCGTCGATCCGGTACGCGGCGAACACGTCGTCCTCGTCGGGCCCGGCGTCGGCGTCGCCGTCGCCCGGCCAGCGCTCCAGCCGGTCGGCGAGGTGCGGCGCGACGTACCGGACGTACTCGTCGATGACTTCCCAGGCCTCGTCGCCGGACACAAGCAGCTTGCTGAAGTCCTCGTTGAAGACGTCGCGGACCACCCGGATCGTCAGGTCGGGCTCGCCGTGCAGCAACGCCGGCGCGGAGGCCGTCTTGGCCTTCTTCGCGATCGCCTCCCACTGCGCGGCCAGCCGGGTCACGTCCCGGTCGAGTTCCGCCTCGGCGGCGCCCTCGGCGGCGGTCCGCACGATCACGCCGGCGTTCTCCGGCGTGACCTTCTTGAGGATGTGCTTCAGCCGGGTCCGCTCGGTGTCGGGCAGCTTGCGGCTGATCCCGGTCATCGACGCGCCGGGCACGTACACCAGGTACCGGCCCGGCAAGCTGATCTGCGAGGTCAGCCGCGCGCCCTTGTGCCCCACCGGGTCCTTGGTGACCTGCACGATCACCGACTGACCAGACTTCAGCGCGGACTCGATCCGCTTCGGCTGGCCTTCCAGCCCCGACGCGTCGAAGTTCACCTCGCCGGCGTACAGCACGGCGTTGCGGCCCTTGCCGACGTCGACGAACGCCGCCTCCATCGACGGCAGCACGTTCTGCACCTTGCCGAGGTACACGTTGCCGACGTACGACTGGTGCGTGGTCCGGTTCACATAGTGCTCGACGAGCACGCCGTCCTCGAGCACCGCGATCTGCGTGCGCTCGCCGCGCTGGCGCACGATCATCGTCCGCTCGACGGACTCCCGGCGGGCCAGGAACTCGGACTCGGTGACCACCGGCGGCCGGCGGCGGCCGGACTCCCGGCCTTCGCGCCGGCGCTGCTTCTTCGCCTCCAGCCGCGTGGAGCCCTTGATCGCGCGGACGTCGTCGGCCGGGCTTCGCGTCTCACGGACATGCACGACCGTGTCCGGCGGGTCGTCGGGCGCGACGACGTCGCCGTCCGCGCCGCCGCGACGGCGCTTGCGGCGCCGTCGCCGCCCGGACGCCGAGCCGTCCCCGCCGGAGCCGTCGTCGTCATCGTCGTCGGCCTCGGCCGCGTTCGCGTTCCCCGCAGCACCGGCGGTGGCGTCCGGTCCCGACTCCGCCGCGGCGTCCACGTCCCCGTCGGCGTCGGCGTCGGCGTCGGCGGACTCAGCACCGTCGCCCTTGCCCTTCGCGCGGCTGTTCCGGCGCCGCCGGTTCCGCCGGCCGCCGGCGCCGTCTTCGCCGTCATCACCGTTGCCGCCGGCCCCGCCGGCCGACGGGGAGTCAGCCGCGTTCGTTCCGGATGATGCTTTTCCGGGTGCGGGCTCGTCAGGGCCCGCGGGAGCGTCCTTGTGACCGTCGCCATCGTTGCTCTTGGCGGCGCGGGATCCGCGCGCGCCGCGCGACCCCCGGGCCGGGCCCCCGGCGGCGGGTTCGGGCGGCGCGGGCGGCGCGACCGGCGCGGGCGGCGCGGGCGCGGGCGGTTGGAAGAGAACTTGCGGAGCCTGGAAAACGGCCGCGGGCACCGGCGTGGCGCTTACGGCCCCGGCACCACCCGAACCGCCAGGCTGGTTGTCATCTGAATCACGGCTGTTCAGCTCGCTGTCGAGCATACGGGCAATCTCCAGTCAGGCTTCCGGGCGCGACCACGCACAGCGGGAAAACGCGCCGCACGGAAGCTCGTAGTGTTCTGTCGGCTGAGCAGCGGGGAATGCCGTGGCCCTGGAAAGGGGCACGCATGACGCCGCACACGCTGCGCCCAGCCTTGCTTGCATTGGTGATCCCGGGAGCGGTCACAGGCCGACCACCCCGGATTCGCCGAGCGACCCCTGCGCGAGCCGCGAAATCAGCGGCGGCGCGAGCGGGGTCAAGTCGGAAATACCGCGTAGCGCGGTAAGCACGTCATCGGGCCGGACGGCGGGGACGGTGTGCTCGATGACCATCACGAGGGCGGTCCCGCCACTCGCTTCGCCGCGCACGTCAAGCGCGGCGACGGCCGCCCTGGCGTCCATCCGCCGCATGCCCTTGTTCGTCAGGCGCTCCACCGGAGCGGAGTCCATGGCGAGGAACTTATCCACCGCCGGGACCGTGTCCTCCGGCGTGAGGCCGGGAAGCACCACCTGCCACTCGGACGCGGTGAGCCGGCTGGCCGGCAACCCTCCGACATCCTCGGTGACAGCAATCACGTCTATCCCCTCAGGCAGCGCCGCGTTCAGCCGCTCCCGCGCATCCGCTGCCTCGAGCCGGCTGGTCAGCGCGAGACTCAGGTACTCCGCCTCGCTCGCGACCCCGGTCGGGGCGCCTCCCGCGTAGGAGATCTTCGGATGCGGCGTGAATCCGCCGGAATGCGCGACCGGCAACCCCGCCCGTCGCACGCACCGCTCGAAGGCACGCGCCACATCTCTGTGGCTGGCAAAACGCATCTTTCCGCGTTTAGCATACCGGACAAGCAGGTGCTGCACCGCAGGCAGCGGCGCGGGGCCCGGTGGTGTCGGCTTCGCGTTCACGCTGGCTTATCTCCCGCCACTGGCCAGCACGGGGAGCAAGCGCCGGCCATCGAGGCGCTCCCCCGTCGGACCCGTCTGGATCTCCGTGCCCATCGCCGGGCACACCCCGCACTCATAGCACGGGTTCCAGCGGCAGTCTTCCACCTCGCCCGCGCCGCCGGCGGCGACCGCCGACTCCCAGTCCTGCCAGAGCCACTCGCGGTCCAGGCCCGCGTCCAGGTGCTCCCACGGCAGCATCTCGTGGTACCCGCGCTCCCGCGTCGTGTACCACTCGATGCTCACCGGCGTGCCGGCGAGCGCCTGCTCCGCCGCCGCCACCCAGCGGTCGAACGAGAAGTACTCCGACCAGCCGTCGAACCGCGCGCCGGCCCGCCACGCCGCGAGGATGACCCCCGCGACCCGCCGGTCGCCGCGCGACAGCAGGCCCTCGATAAGCGACGGCGTCCCGTCGTGGTACCGGAAGCCGATCGCCTTGCCGTACGCCCGGTCCGCGCGCAGCGCGGCACCGAGCGTACGCAGCCGCGCGTCCACCACCTCCGGCGGGCACTGCGCCGCCCACTGGAACGGCGTGTGCGGCTTGGGCACGAAGCCGCCGATCGACACCGTGCACCGGATGTCGCGCCGCCCGGACGCCTCGCGGCCGGCGGCGATCACCTTCTTGGCCAGGTCCGCGATCGCGAGCACGTCCTCGTCGGTCTCGGTGGGCAGCCCGCACATGAAGTACAGCTTGACCTGCCGCCAGCCGGACGAGTCCGCGGTCGTGACGGTGCGGATCAGGTCTTCCTCGGTGACCAGCGTGTTGATCACCGCGCGCATGCGCTCCGAGCCGCCCTCCGGGGCGAACGTGAGCCCGGAGCGCCGCCCGTTGCGCGATAGTTCGTCGGCGAGCGTCACGTTGAACGCGTCCACCCGGGTGGACGGCAGCGACAGCCCGGTGTTCGTGCCCTCGTAGCAGTCGGCGAGGTCGACCGCGATCTCGTTGATCTCGCTGTGGTCGGCGCTGGACAGCGACAGCAGGCCGACCTCGGAAAAGCCGGTCGCCTTGACGCCCGCGGCGACCATGTTCCCGATCGTCGTGATCGACCGCTCCCGGACCGGCCGCGTGATCATGCCCGCCTGGCAGAACCGGCAGCCGCGGGTGCAGCCCCGGAAGATCTCCACGCTGAACCGCTCGTGCACGGTCTCCGCGACGGGGACGACCGGCGCCTTCGGGTACGGCCAGGCGTCCAGGTCGAGCAGCGTGTACTTGCGCACGGCCGCGGGCACGCCCGGCCGGTTCGGCGTGACGCGCCCGATCCGGCCGTCGGGCAGGTAGGAGACGTCGTAGAACCGCGGCACGTACAGCGAGCCGGTGGCCGCGAGCGAGGCGAGCAGCCCGTCGCGGCCGCCCGGGCAGCCGGCCCGCTTCCAGTCCCGGATCAGCGACGTGACCTGCAAGACCGCTTCCTCGCCGTCGCCGATCACGACCACGTCGAGGAAGTCGGCGACCGGCTCGGGGTTGAACGCCGCGTGCCCGCCGCCGATGACCAGCGGGTGCGCCTGCGTCCTGTCCGCGGCCAGCAGCGGGATGCCGGACAGGTCAAGCGCGGTGAGCAGGTTGGTGTAGCCGAGCTCGGTGGAGAAGCTCACGCCGAGCACGTCGAACGCCCCGACCGGCCGGTGCGCGTCGACCGTGAACTGCGGCACGCCGCCCGCGCGCATCAGCTGCTCGAGGTCGGGCCACACGCTGTAGGTGCGCTCGGCGAGCACGCCGTCGCGCTCGTTGAGGATCTCATACAGGATCGCGATGCCCTGGTTGGGCAGCCCCACCTCGTAGGCGTCTGGATAGAGCAGCGCCCACCGGACATCGGTCTCATCCCACTCCTTAACGGTGGAATTCACCTCACCGCCGACATACTGCACTGGCTTGCGCACAAGCGGCAGCAGCGGCTCTAGCTTGGGATAGACCGACTCAACAGGCATGCATCCGAGAATACCCATCATCCGGAACGCACCGTGGCGGCTCCCTTCCGGCGCGCTCCTCCGGACGCCGCTAGAACGGGAGGCGGGCGGACTCGAACAGCGTGTGATGACGGCGGACCGACTGCAGGAGCCCGATCGCGATCATGTCGGCGAAGATCGCCGAACCGCCGTAGGAAATGAACGGCAGCGGCAGGCCGGTGATCGGCATGATGCCGATCGTCATGCCGATGTTCACGAACGACTGGAACGTGAACCACATCGCGACCCCGGCCGCCACCAGCATGCCGAACATGTCGTCGGTGCGCCACGCGATCCTGATCGCCCGGTACACGATGAAGGCGAGCAGCCCGATGATCACCGCGCAGCCGACGAAGCCCAGTTCCTCCCCCGCGACCGTGAAGATGAAGTCCGTCTGCACGGACGGCACGAAGTTGCCGCCGGTGAACGTTCCGTGGAACAGCCCCTGGCCGTGCAGCCCGCCCGAACCCACGGCGATCTTCGCCTCGTACCCGTTATAGCCCGCGCCCGTCAGGTTGGCCTGCGGGTGCAGGAACGCGGTGAGCCGGGTCAGCTGGTAGCCCTTGAGCAGGTGCGCCCGCACGACCGCGTAGCTGCCGCCGGCCGCGATCGCCGCCCCGGCGACCACCCAGTACAGCCGGATCCCGGACACCACGATCATCACGATCAGCGTGAAGACCAGCACGAGCATGACACCGAGGGCCGGCTCGCGCTCGACGAGGAGGATCAGCGGGGCCGCGGCCAGTATCGCGAGGCCGGCCGCCTTGAGGCTGGGCCGGCCGGTGCTCGGCCGGCCGATGTCCCGGTGCCGCGACATGATCGCCGCCGTGGACAGGACGAGCCCCAGCTTGGCGAACTCCGACGGCTCGATCTGGAAACCGCCGGGCAGCGCGATCCACGCCTTGGCGCCGTTCACGCTCTGCCCGGCCGGGGTGAGCACGGCCAGCAGGAGCAGCAGCGAAGCGCCGTAGAGATAGGGCGTCCAGCGCCGGAACCGGCGGTAGTCGATGCTCGCCACGACGAACATCAGCGCCGCGCCGAGCACCGCCCACAGGATCGACTTCTTCAGGTAGGTGTGGGGATCCGCGCCGGCCTGCTCAAGCCCGGGGGCCGTCGCCGCCCACACCAGCATGATGCCGATGCCGGTCAGCGCCAGCGTGCCCAGGATCAGCAGCCAGTCCCAGGAGCGCAGCAGCCCGCCGCGCTCCAGCCCGCGGGCCAGGAGCGACCGCCGCCGCGGCAGGAACGTCCCCGGGCGCGGGCCGCCGTAGCCGCGGGACGGGATGCCGAGGCCGCTCACTGGTGCACCTTCTTCGGCAGCGCCGGGAACCGGCCGCCCGGCAGCGCGGCCTTGTGCCCCTGCAGGCCGTACAGGTCGTCATAGATCTGCTTGACGGCCGGGGCGGCCGCGTCGGCGCCGTAGCCGGCGCTCGGGATCATGACGAGCACCACGTACTTCGGGTGCTGGCAGGGCGAGAACGAGGCGAACACCGAGCTGGCGTTCTTGCCGAAACTCTGCGAGGTACCGGTCTTGCCCGCCACGCAGTAGTTCCCGTTGTTCTCCGGGTACCCGGAGAACGCGGCGTACCCCGTGCCCGCGCCGTTGCTGACCACGCCGTGCAGGGCGTTCCTGATGTAGGACAGCGTGTAGGACGAGACCGGCAGGTGCCTGGCGACCGGCGGGCTGATCTTCGCCGCGACCTGGCCGGACGGCGCGATCAGCGCCTCGCCGATGCGCGGCTTATACAGCGTGCCGCCGTTCGCGAGCGCCGCGTAGGCGTTCGCGAGCTGGAGCGGGGTCACGTCCACGTAGCCCTGGCCGATCGCCGCGATCGCCGCCTGCCCGGGCTCCCACGTGTACCCGCTCTTGCAGTCCTGCCATTCGATCCGCTGCACGTACGAGCCGTACTCGCTGCCGTTCTTGCACCAGTTCTGGCCGGCGTGGGCGTTGTCCTTCCACAAGTAGTACAGCCACTGCCTGGTCGGGATGTTGCCGGTCGACTCCTCCGGCAGGTCCACCCCGGTGTCCTTGCCGAAGCCCCAGGCCAGCTCCATCCGCTGCATCTTCTGCACCGGGGCGTTCGGGTTGGCCTGGAAGTCGGCCTTGTTGTCGTCGGCCTGCCACATCTGGTAGGCGAGGCCGTAGTAGACGGTGTCGCACGACACGATCAGCGCCTGCTCGAACGAGAGGGCGCCGAGGGGAGGCTCGCCGTCGTTGTTGAAGTTCTGCCCGTCGATGCTGACGTTCGACGGGCAGTTGTACGTCCCGTCCAGGGAGTAGCCGTCCGCGACCGCGGCGGCGGTCGACGTCACCTTGAACGTCGAGCCCGGCGCATACTCGCCCTGGGTCGCGTAGTTGAGGATCGGCTCGCCGGAGGAACCGCCGAACAGGTACCTGAACTCGTTCTCGGAGATGCCGTTGGTCCACACGTTCGGGTTGTAGCCGGGATAGCTCGCCATCGCGACCACCCGGCCGGACGTGGTCTCCACGATCGCCGCGCCCTGGTTGACGCTGTTGCCCGCATGCCGCGCCTTCGTGATCGCGTTGTTGAGCACGGACTGCACGTCGGACTGAAGCGTGGCGTTCAGGCTGGTCACGAGCGTGTCACCGTTCTTGGGGGGCGTCTCCCCGACGGTGCCGGTCACGTCGCCCCCGGCGTTCACCGACACGGTCCGCTTGCCGGGCCGGCCGGTCAGCGCCGAGTTGTACTCGGCCTCCAGGCCCGCCTGGCCGACCAGGTCATCGCCGGCGAAGCCGGTCTCCGCGAGGTGTTCCTTGGCCATCTCCCGCTGGGTGATCGGCTGCAGGTAGCCGAGCACCTGGGCCGGGTTGGCGCCGTCCGGCATCGGGTAGTCGACGACCGGCTGGACCTGCGCGGTGATGCCGGGGAACTGCTTCGGCTCCTCCATGATCTGGAGCGCGGTCTGGTCGCCGACGTCCTGGGCGACCGGGATCGGCTGGTACGGCGAGCCGGACCAGCACGGCGGCTTGACGCCCTTCGTGCACAGCCGTGTCTTCTCGCTCAGCGTCCGGTACGACGTGTGCAGCAGCGGCGCGAGCCGCTTCAGCACGGCCTTGCCGTCGTCCGGTGTCGTCTGGGCCAGCTGCATCATGTTCACCGACACCACCATGGCGGTCTGGTTAGTCACCAGCGCCTTGCCCTGGTCGTCGACGATGCCGCCGCGCACCGCGGGCACCACGATGTCGCGGGTCTGGTTGGCGTCCGCGAGCGTTTTGAGCTGCGGGCCGCTCATGACCTGCACGTACCAGAGCCGGCCGCCGAGCGCGGCGATCATGGCCGCCACGATCAGGTACAGCACGGCCAGCCGCCGCCGCGACGCCGGAATCATCGGAAGCCTCCCATTCGCCTGCTCCTGCCGCCGCTTCGCCTGCTCTTGCCGCCGCTCAGCCAGCCCTTCGCCGGCGACTTACGCCGCCAGGACGGCGACGGCTTGCTCGTCTTCAGCCAGCCCTTGCCGGGCGAGCGCCGCTGCCAGCTCGCCGTCGCGGGCTTGCCCGCCCGCGAGGGCCCGGCCGAGCGCAGCCAGCCCCTGGGCGGCGATTTCCGCTGGCCGCCGCTGACTCGCGGCTGCCCCGTCCGCAGCCAGCTTTTCCCCGGACTGGCCGTGAAGTGCACCGTGACCGGCCGCCGCGCGGACGGAGGAAGGGACGACGGGGAGGAACCAGGGCGCGTTCGGGGGGATAGGGAAGAGCCGGCGCCGGCGAGCCGCAGCTTCGGCTCCTTGCGGCGCGGCGCGGTCGCTATGGCCGGTCTGGCGCCGCCGAGGCGCAGCCTGGGCGCGGCCCCGGCGCCCGCCAGCCGGATGGCGCCGTACCGCGCGGCCACCGGCCGCCGGTGCATCTCCGGCGCGCCCGCGGTGGCGGTGCGGCGGTGCAGCACGGCCGCCGTCAGCCACAGCACGAACGGGCAGAGCAGCAGGTCATAGAGGATCGCGCCGGGCAGCACGCGCTTGATCGCCGGGCCGGTCACCGCCGGGTCCGACAGCATCATGGCGAGCGCGACCGCCCCGGCCTCGCCGGCCACCGCGCCGATCGCCATCACGGTCAGCGATGTGAGCGAAGCGTGCTCCTCCCGCGGGTCCGCGACCTGCCGCAGCCGCCCGCAGGCGAAGCCGGCGAGGCAAAAGACCAGGGCGTACTCGCCCGCGAGGTGGCCGCCGGGGGGCGCGATGTCGAGCGCGAGGCCGCCGAAGAACCCGGCGAGCAGCCCGGCCAGCGGCCCGGTCGTCGCGCCGACCGCGGTCACCACGAGCAGCACCAGGTCAGGGGCGGCGGCGCCGGGCAGCGGCGTCCGGTTGACGACCGTGACCTGCAGCAGCAGGGCGAGCAGCAGCGCGACCGGGATCGCGACGGCCCGCCGGAACACGGTCACTTGCCCGCACCCGCCGTCACCACGCCGACCACGCCGAGCCCGGTGAAGTCGACGTACGGGGTGACCAGCGCGGTCTGCGTCAGCGAACCGGGCTGGCTGGTCACGGTGCGCACCGTGCCGACCGGCACCCCGGCCACGTACGGGCGGCCGCCGACCGAGCCGAACGTCACGATCTGCTCGCCCTTGTGCAGCACCGCCTGCGCCGAGAACAGCGTGAGCTTGAGCGCCCCGCTGCCCGCCATCGTCTCGCCGGTGCCGGTGACCGCGCCGATCTGCCCGGTGCCGGCCATCCGGACACCGGCCGTGGCGCCGGAGTCGCTGGCCAGCTGGACTGTCGCGGTGCCGGACCCGACCTGCGTGACGACCCCGACGAGGCCGTCGCCGTTCAGCACGGTCTCGTCCGGCTTGATGCCGGCGCCGCT
>DASZKN010000169.1:0-13958 GCA_035552855.1 Trebonia sp.
CCTAATTGATGCCCTCGACTCGATGGTCGCCGAGCTGGACCCAAAGCGGCTGAGCCTGACCTCGTCGGCCGGTGACACCGGGCAGAATGCGGTCAACGGCTACACGTCGGGCGGCCCGTACCAGTGGGTCACGCCCGCAACCCACTTCGGGATCAACGACGGCACACACTGGCCGCCGTTCCACAATGAGGTCGGCTCGTACTCGATCCCGACCCTCGAGTTCATCGAGAAGATGATCCCGCCGGAGTCGTGGGAGACCCCGAACGACTTCTGGGCCGACCGGGACGTCAACGGCAACGGCGGCAACGGCGGTGGGGCCGGCTACATCGCGCTCACCGGGCAGCGGTACGGCGTGCCCAAGAATCTTCCCGACTTCGCACGCAAGTCGCAGCTGATGAATTACGAGTGCATCCGGTCCATGTACGAGTCGCGCGTCGCGCGGATGATCGGCGTCGAACCCGGTCGGCCGTGGCCGCCCACCGGCGTGTGCATGTGGATGACCAACCCGGCTCAGCCCAGCTTTGTCTGGAATATGTACTCCCACGACCTGGAGGCGCACTCGTCGTTCTACGCGGTGCAGCACGCCTGCCGGCGGATCAATGTCGTCGTCGACGCCGGGACGTACGACGTCATGGTCGCCAACCACACGCGCGCGGCACTGGATGGCGCGGTGCAGATCACCGCCTACGACCTGCAGGGCGAACAGTTCGTGAACTCGAGCATGCCGCTCTCGGCGGCCGCGTCAAACCACACCGTCGTCGGCAACATCGCATCAAAACTCGGCGCAAGTCCGAGCGAGACCGTCTTCGTCCGGGTGTCGATCGCCGACAGTGGCGGCCACGAACTGGTCCGCAATTTCTACTGGCTCGAGAAGCCTGGCACGAGCGACGGGTTCGCCGCGCTGAACTCCATGACGCCAGCGCAGATCTCGGTTGCGGCCGACGTTGAGCACCCGCCCGGCGGCGAAATCGAGCTGATCGCGCAGGTGACGAACATCGGGTCGACGGTCGCGCTGATGGTGCACCTGCAGGTGTACGACACCAGCACCGGCATGCGGATCGTGCCCGCGACGTTTAGCGAGAACTACCTGAACCTGGTGCCGGGCGAATCGTCCCAGACGCACGTGCGGCTCGCCAAAGCCGCCTCGCAGGGCGCGGGCGCAATCGGTATCCGGGTCGACGGCTGGGCGATCGACCAGTCCGAGTCGCGCTTGAGCGGCCACGCCGTGAAAGTGTCATTCAACGAGCGGGCCCTGGACACCAACCCGTCAAACATCACCTTCAACCCCGGTCCCACCGGTCCGTTGAAGACGCTTTTCAACAACATCGGCATCTCCAGCGACACCAATCCGGGTGGTGCCAACTTCGACAACGCGAGCGACAGCTACTCCGAGGAAGGGCTAACCGCGGCCGGCGCGGCGCCGGGCGCGACGGTGACGGTTGCCGGCATCCAGTATGCGACGCCCAGCGTGGCCGTGGGCAGTGCCGACAACCTACGGGTAATCGCCAACACTACGATCACGGATGCGATCCCGGCGGGGGCAACGCAGCTCTCCTTCCTGGGCGCAGCGTCCGGATCTGACGGGTCGGTGCCGCTGACCATCACCTACGCCGATGGCAGCACCCAGACCGCCACGCTCGGCTTCAGTGACTGGACACTTGCCGCAGGCGCGGAGTCCCCGCGGTTCGGCAACGTGATCGCGGTTACCACGCCGCACCGCAACACCCCAGGCGGCCCGCAGCCGGTGAAGGCGTTCCTGTTCGCCACGGCGCCGATCCAGCTCAGCCCCGGCAAAGCGATCACATCCGTGAGCTTCCCCGGGTCGGTGAGTGGCGGCCAGGTGCACGTGTTCGCGATCGGTACCGACAAGGGCCCCGCGTCCTGACCCGCAGCCGAGAGCCGGCCGGCACCACCTCGTCGTGGAACCGGTAAGCCCTTCTTCACGCACGTGTAGATCGCGTAGCGGCGCAGCCCGAAAGTCGCCTCGGCGATTTCGAAGCCCGCGGCCGCCAGCAGCGGCTCGAACAGCCAGCGGTACGTGCTGTACTCGGTCCTGATGTGCTCGGCGATGTCGTCGGCCGTGTACCCCGCGGCCGGGTCGGCGACGCAGTTCGCCAGCCAGTCTTCGAACACTTCCGCCGCCTCGCCCGGCTGGAAGTCGTACACGAAATCGCCGAGCCGCAGCACACCGCCGGGCCGCAGCATCTCCGCGATCCGGGTCAGCGCGATCCCCTTCCAGAAGTCAGGGATCTGGTGCAGCGCGTTCCGCGTGTAGACGCCGTCCAGCGAGCCGGACGGGGGCGCGTAGCTCAGGAAGCCGCCGCGCACGACCTCCAGATTGGACATCCCGGCCGCGGCGGCCTTCCGCCGCAGTTCCGCCAGCATCGCCGGGGACACGTCGACCGCGGTGACGCGCCCGAACCGCGCGGCGGCCGGGATCGCGAACTGGCCCGTGCCCGCGCCCAGGTCGGCGACCGCGCAGTCGCGGCCGAGCCCGCGGGCGGCGAACGCCGCGATATCCTCGTCCGGGTCGGGGTGGCCCTGTTTCCGGTCGAAGCCGGCGATGAAGTCCGCGTCGAGATGCTCGGGCCCGGCGTGCGCCAGTTCGTCGAGCAGCCAGCCCTGATGACCCGTCGATGTTTCGCTCATTCTGACTATTGTGCGGACGATACGCCTGTTTGGCGAACGATTTTCAGTCGCATGGCCCTATCGGCGGCGGTAGCCGATAAATGTTCAGATTGGCCGGCAACGGCCAGGTAACATTCAGGGCAGGTACGTTAGGCAGGCAAAGGGGAGGCGCACGTTGTTTGTGTCCCAGGCGAGCAGGCTCGCGGACGTCCGGTACGACATTCGCGGACCGGTCCTGCGCCGGTGTCTCCAGCTCGAGGCCGAGGGACACGACATTGTCAAGCTGAACATCGGCAACCCCGCGCCGTTCGGCATGTTCGCGCCGGACGCCGTGGTCGAGCAGGTCACGGCGAGCGTCCCGCGGTCCCAGGGGTACAGCGACGCGCGCGGCATCCCCGCGGCGCGGCACGCGGTCGCCCGCTACTACGAGCGGCACGGCGTCAGCGGGGTTAACCCCGAGGAAATCTACATCGGCAACGGCGTGTCCGAGCTGATCGTGATGTCGCTGCAGGCACTGCTCAACCCCGGCGACGAGGTCCTCGTCCCGTGCCCGGACTACCCGCTGTGGACCGGGGCGGTCAGCCTGTGCGGCGGCCGGGCCGTGCACTACCGGTGCGCCGAGGACCTCGACTGGAATCCCGACACCGACAACGTCGAGGCGCTGATCACCGACCGGACACGGGCGCTCGTCATCATCAACCCCAACAACCCCACCGGCGCCGTCTACTCGCGCGAGACCCTGCTCGAACTGCTCGACATCGCCCGGCGCCACCAGTTGCTCGTGCTCACCGACGAGATCTACGACCAGATCCTCTATGACGACGCCGTCCACCTCTGCTCCGCGGCCCTCGCACCCGACCTGCCGGTCCTGACGCTCGGCGGGATGTCGAAGACCTACCGGCTCGCCGGGTTCCGCTCCGGCTGGCTGGTCGTCTCCGGCCCCCGCGAGCCCGTCGCCGAGTACCTCGAGGGCCTGGAACTGCTCGCCAACATGCGGATGTGCGCGAACGTCCCGGCGCAGCACGCGATACCGGCCGCGCTCGACGGCGGCATCGACATCACGCCGCTGCTGCTGCCCGGCGGCCGGCTGCGCGACCAGCGCGACCGGGCCTGGAATCTGCTGAACGACATCCCCGGCGTGGACTGCTACCGGCCGGCCGGCGCGCTGTACCTGTTCCCGCGCCTCGACACCGAGGCCTACAAGATCGTCGACGACCAGAAGCTGTGCATCGACCTGCTCGAGCAGCAGCACCTGCTGCTCACGCACGGGACCGGCTTCAACCTGCCGACGACCGACCATCTGCGGGTCGTGTTCCTGGCGCCGGTCGACGTGCTGGAAGACGCGATCGGCCGGCTGGCGACGTTCCTCGCCGGCTACCGCCAGTAGCCCGGGAGGGGAAGGAATGGCAACCCACGTCGCGCTGCTGCGAGGCATCAACCTGGGCGGCCGGAACCGGGTCGCGATGGCCGACCTGCGTGCCCTCGTCGCCGGCCTCGGCCACACCGAGGTGTCGACCTACATCCAGAGCGGCAACGTGCTGTTCACCGCGGCCGGGGAAACCAGCACCGACCGCCTCGCCGAGGAGATGACCGCGGCGATCGCCGCCAAGCTCGGCGTGACCGCGCCGGTCGTCATGCTGACCCGCGACGAGCTCGCCGCGGTGGTGGCGGCCAACCCGTATCCGGAGGAGCAGAACCAGAAGTGCCTGCACGCGGTGTTCCGCGCCGCGCCGGCGGACCAGGCCCTCCTCGACCGGATCGCCGCCGCGGTCGCCGACTCGATGGGCAAGGGCCGGCGGGACTCCGTCCAGTCGGCCGGCCGCACGCTGTACCTGCACACGCCGGACGGCTACGGGAACAGCGAGCTGGCCCAGCAGCTGCTGCGCATCACGGGCACGTCCAAGACCGCCGGGACCGGGACCGCCCGCAACTGGGCCACGGTGACAAAACTCCTCGGGCTGTCGGGCGACAGTCACCAGAGCGCGTTAGGGATAACAGAATTCCACTCAGGTAAAGTCACCCGGGTGAGTCAGCGGGCAGTTCTTGTGACGGGCGGGTCCCGGGGCATCGGGACGGCGATCGCGCACGCGTTCGCCGAGCAGGGCGACCGGGTGGCCGTGCACTACCGCGCGGCCGTGGCCGCGGCGGAGAAGGTCAGGGACAGCCTGCCAGGTGCCGGGCACGTGGTCGTCCAGGCCGACCTGGCCGACGCGGACGCCGTGCGCGCGATGGTCGACGACGCCGCCGGCCGTCTCGGCGGCCTCGACGTGCTCGTGAACAACGCGGGCATCTACGTTCCCCACCCGGTGCTCGGGAGCACGTACGAGGAGTGGCAGGCCGCCTGGCGCGCGACGCTGGACGTCAACCTGACCGGCGCCGCCAACGCCACGTGGGCCGCCGTCCGGCACATGACGGCCGGCGGAGCCGACGGGCAGGGCGGGGCCGGCGGCCACATCGTCAACGTCGGGTCGCGCGGCGCCTACCGCGGCGAGCCGAGCCACCCGGCGTACGGGGCGAGCAAGGCGGGGCTGCACGCGTTCGGGCAGTCGCTGGCGGTCGCGCTCGCGCCGCACCGGATCACGGTGGCGAGCGTCGCGCCGGGTTATGTGCAGACCGATATGACCGCCGAGCAGCTGGCCACGCCCGCCGGCGACGCCATCCGCGGCCAGAGCCCGTTCAACCGCGTCGCGACCGCCGAAGAGATCGCCGCCGCCGTCGTCTACCTCGCCTCCCCCGCGGCCGAGTGGTCATCCGGCGCGGTGCTGGACCTCAACGGGGCGTCGTACCTGCGCTAAGCACGGGCCGTACTCGCTGAACACTGCCCGGGTGCAGCGGCTGGTCGTCGTGGCTCGGATGCTGTCCGCGCGGCTGCTCGTGGCGTTCGGCCGCCGTGCCGGTGCCTACCGGTGAGCGGCTAGCGGGCGGCTGGCCTGCCCCGACTCGGCCGCGGTGAGCACGGCCCGCCGGGCACGGAGGGCGAGGGCGCCGGTGCGGGCGAGCAGCATGGCGACGGACAGGAAGATCAGCCCGTCGGTGAGCGCGCCCACCGTGATGTGGTTGGTCATCAGCCACTGGCCGAGCTGGGCGCTGAACACGTGGGCCGAGCCGTAGGCGAAGTAGATCCGGGCGCCGACGATGACGATCCAGAACAGCGCGTACGGCGAGCCGGCCCCGGAGACGGGCCGGCCGGTCCCCGGCTCGGCCGACACGCGGATCAGCGCCGCGGCCAGCACGCCGAGCGCGAGGCCAGCCGCCGCGGCCGCGATCTCCAGGAACAGGCCGTTGCCCGCGGTGGCCGCGCCCTTGAAGAAGAACGGCACGATGACCGCCGCGGCGATGAAAGGACGCAGGAGCCGGTGCCAGGAGACCTTCCGGTCGCCCAGGTCGGACACCAGCACCGTGGCGAGGATGACAAGGTTGGGGATGAGAACGCTGGCGTTCATAGGGACTCCTCAGGGCGAGCCGCTTACTGACAGTTGCCACGCTAGGCAGCCGGCCCCTTCCGCCGCGCCGGCCGGCGGCTGGACTCCAGGTGGACCGCGGGTGGACAGGCTGGTCTCAACCCCCGGTCAACCCGCGCGCCGGCGCGCCACCGGGCCGCGGCCGGTTACGTTAGAGGCGTGTTCCGTCTCCTGTCGGGTAGGTTCCCGCGCGGCCTCGCGCCCGGCGCCGGCGTCGCGCCGGTCGCCGTGCGGCCGGCGCCGTACACGCCCCTGCTGATAGCGATCCGGCTGGGTGTGATCGCGTTCGCGGTCATCGCCGTGCCGCTCGTCTCGCCGCACTTCTTTTCGGGGCCACGCGGCGTAGTGAGCGGGATCGCCCTCGGCGTCGCGGCCGTCGCCTGGGCCGCCGGGCTCTGGGCACTCTTCGCGGAGGGGGAGCGCCGCACCGGCGTCTTCATCGTCGCGCTGGCCGTGCTGGGAGCGTCCGGCGGAGTCCTGACGGGGCTATGGTCAGCCGGCCCGGCCATCGCGATACCGTGCGTGGTCGCCGCGAGCGCCGGCGTCTGGCACCAGCCGGAGATATCGCTGGCGGTCACCGCGGAGACTATCGCGGCCTTCCTCGTCGCGGGCCTGGCGTCCGGATCGGAGATCGGCATTCTCGTCGGCTACCCGTTCGCGCTCATCGGGCTGTGGGCGTTGGGCATCACCCGCTACGCCTTCGCTATCCGGGCCGAGCAGGCCGAGCGCATGCTCGAGCAGACCCGCCGTGCCCGGAAGGCGGAGACGGAGGCGGCGGCGCTCGCCGAGCGCACCCGGATCGCGCGTGAGATCCACGACGTGCTCGCCCACTCACTCGCCGCGGTCTCGGTGAACCTGCAGGCCGCCGAGGGGCTGCTCGCCGCGCTGCCCGGTGACCGCCCCGAACTCGCCAAGGCGCTCGAGTGCATCGAGCGGGCGGGCGTGTTCACCCGCGAAGGGCTCACGGAGGTGCGCCGGGCCGTCAACGCGCTGCGGGACAACGCGTCGCCGCTGCCCGAGCAGTTGACGGCGCTCGCGACCGACCACCAGGCGGCCGGTGACACGACGGTCGCGCTCACCGTGTCAGGTGCGCCGCGGCCCGTGGCGCCCGAAGCCAGCCTGACGGCTTACCGGACCGCCCAGGAGGCGCTGACGAACGCCCGCAAGCACGCGCCGGGCCAGCCGGTCCGGTTGCTCCTGGAGTTCGCTCCCGGGGAGATCGCCGTCGAGGTCGCCAACCCGCTGCCCGTGTCCGCGCCGTCCGGGATCGCACCGTCCGGGGGCGCCGCGGACGGCGACCGGTCGCTGGCCGCCACCGGCGGCGGCCACGGGCTGACCGGGCTGCGCGAACGCGCGGCGCTCGCCGGAGGTACCCTCACGGCGGGTCCCGCTGACGGACAATGGCAGGTATGCCTGCGGATCCCGGCGTGAGAGCCGACAGTCCGGTCACCGTCGTCGTCGCCGACGACCAGTCCGCCGTCCGCGAGGGCCTCGTCCTGCTGCTCGGCACGCTGCCCGGCATCGAGGTCGCGGGCGAGGCAGCGGACGGCGACGCCGCCGTGGAACTCGTCGGCAAGCTGCGGCCGAAGGTCGCGCTGATGGACCTCAACATGCCCCGCTGCGACGGCGTGACCGCGACCCGCCGGATCGCGGCCGAGCATACGGGCACGCGGGTCGTCGTGCTGACCACGTACGCCGACGACGAGTCGATCATCGGCGCGCTGCAGGCCGGCGCCCTCGGCTACCTGACCAAGGACGCGACCAGGGCGGAGATCGGCCGGGCCGTCCAGGCCGCGGCGGCGGGCCAGGCGGTGCTCGACCCGCAGGTGCAGCAGCGCCTGTTGTCGGCCGCGGCCCGCGCCCCGCAGGCGGCCGCGCCGGAGGCGGACGCGACCGGCCCGGATGACGAGCTCACTCCGCGCGAGGCCGAGGTGCTGCGCCTGATCGCGGCCGGCCAGTCGAACCGGGAGATCGCCCGGACGCTGTTCGTCAGCGAGGCGACCGTCAAGACGCACGTCAACCGCATCTTCGCCAAGACCGGCTCCCGTGACCGCGCCCAGGCGACCCGCTACGCCTACACCCACGGATATGCCCAGCCCTGACCCCCTCCCGCTGCCGCCACTCCGGCTTCACCCCGCACTCCCAGGCCCGCTGAAACCATGACGCTCCTACTTCATGCGACTTGGCGGCAGGGCGCACCCCGGGCCGGCCGGGGCCGGGGCGGATAGACGTCGCGGGAAGCCGAGCATCACCGGCCCCCGTCCGCTCCGGCAGGGTGCAGGATCGTCCAGCTGTGGGCGGGGACCGTGCGCGGGTCGGCCGGCGGGTCGCCGGGCTCCGCCGTCTCGGCGACGGCGAGGCCGGCGGTGTCGATGTCGAACCGGTGCGCTTCGTCGCCGGTGTTGAGCAGCAGGAGGAGCCGCTCGCCGTCGCCCGCGCCGTACGCGCGCAGCGCGAGCGCCGACGACGACAGCGACTCGGCGGCTGTCCGCGCCCGGGCCAGCCAGGGGTGGCGCCGCCGGAAGCCGATCAGCCGCTGGTGCAGCCGGTAGACAGGCCAGCCGTCCGGCGCCAGTTCCGCGGGCGACGCCGGGAAGGCGGGCCTGATCTCGTCGTCCCCGCCGGCCCGGTGCTCCTTCACGCCGCGGAACGCCTGCTCGTCCCCGTAGTAGATGCTGGGCACGCCGCCGACGCAGCACAGCACCGCGAGCGCGTGCCCGATGTGGCGCGTGTCGTTCAGGATCGAGGCCAGCCGGGTCACGTCGTGGTTCCCGGTGAACGTCTGCGGCCGCAGGCCGTCGTCGCAGAACGCGTTGTGCCGTCCGAGCGCGTGGTCGAGCTCGAAGAAGTTCCGCTCGTTGAGCGAGGACCAGGTCGCCTTCCACAGTTCGTACTGCGTGATTGAGTCCAGGCCCGACTCCGCGGCGTAGGCGGCATAGTCGCCGTGGATCATCTCGCCGAGGAACCAGGCGCCGGGGTGCTCGGCCCGGACTACGGGCAGCACCTTCGCCCAGAATGCCGGCGGCACCGCGTAGGCGGCGTCGAGCCGCCACCCGCCAGCGCCGCGGGCGAGCCAGTGGTCCATGACCTCGGCCACGTACTCGACCACGGCGGGTTCGTCGTGAGCAAGCTCCACGAGCTGGCCGTGCCCCTCGAACACCGCGAAGTCGGCGCCGTCGGCCGTCCGCTTGAACCACCGCGCGGCGGGCGTCCCGACGCCGCCGTGCAGCGCGGCCTGGAACGCGGGGAACCCGCGCCCGACGTGATTGAACACGCCGTCGAGGATCAGCCGCAGCCCGCGCCCGGCCGCCGCCGCGGCCAGCGCGTCAAAGTCGTCCTCGTCGCCGAGCCTGGCGTCGATCCGGAAATGGTCGACGGTGTCGTAGCCGTGCGTCTCCGAGGCGAAGACCGGCCCGAGCAGCAGCCCGGAGCAACCCAGCTCAACCGCGTAGTCCAGCCATCCCGTGAGCTGCCCGAGCCGGTGCCGGACAGGCTCTCCCGGCGGCAGCGCCGCCCGCTCGGCGCCGGTGAAACCGAGCGGGTACACGTGCCACAAGACGGCGTGATCAGCCCATGACGCCACACGCTCACCGTATCCGCTCCGCCGGCGTGGCGCAGGTGGTCCCGCCGGCCGACCGGCGGGGCTCAGTCGAGCAGCGTGACGTTCCCGTCAGTCACCGAGATCTTCCGCGGCGGTAGCGGCCCGGAGGCGGGGCCAGTGACCACCGCCCCGTTCGTGATCTTGAACTTGCTGCCGTGGCACGGACAGTCGATCGTGCCGTCCGCCACCTTGTCGCAGACGCAGCCGACATGCGTGCAGACGGCGCTGAACGCCTTGAAGTCACCCTTGACCGGCTGGGTGACGACGACCTGCTTGCCGGTGAACGCCTTGCCGCCGCCGACGGGGATCTCCGCCGTCTTGGCGAGCAGGGTCCCGGCGGGCTGGCCCGCGGCAGCCTGGCGCGGGGCCGGGGCCACCCCGGCCGACGCGGTGCTCATCGTGCCGGCGGTGGCCGACTGGGCGGACGCGTCGCCCGGCGCCGCCCCCGCCTCGTTGGCATCGTACGGCACGGCGGTCGTGCTGCACCCGGCGAGCGCGCCGCCGACCCCGGCCAGCCCCGCTCCCAGTAGCACTCCGCGCCTGGTGGCACCGCGGTCCTGCCGGGAATCTCGCGTCATCGATCGTCCTTTGCTCGTCGCGGAACGTGGCTGCCCTACTTTCTACGGGAAAAGCGGGCGCCGCATCCCGATAACGGCAGGCGCGTAAGAATCCGGTAACCGCGGCTACTCGGGCGCCGCGGACGGCCAGGCGGCGGCGAGGGCGCGCACCCGCTCGGCCGCCTCCGGGAGGGCTCGGCCCTGCCCCACGGCGACCCCGACCAGGAACGTGGTGAGCGGCGCGGCCGGGCGCACCACCGCGTGCGCCGCCTCGCCCGCGAGACCGAGCAGGAGATCCCGGTCCATCACGTCCGCCGGGAGGTCAAGCTCCGCGCACACCTTGGTTACCCACTCGTCCAGCGTGTTCATGACGCCTATCCTGCCGGACACGGCAGCCGGCGGCGACACAGGGGTTAATCCTCGACCTGACGGTCGGTGACGCCGGCGGCGGGCAACGCCTACGACCACGCGGGGACTGGGCGATGCCAACACTCACCTGTGCAGGCTGACCTCGGCCAGACCCATTCGAGGCCGTCCACCGCGCAGGCCTGGCAAAAGAGGCTGCTTTAACAACGAAACGAATCCGAGCGGCAGCCCGCCATATACGTCTCCGCCACCACGGTCGCTAGTGCGTTGACCACCGGGAGGCCGTCCCCGCCTGATCAATGACGACGCGCGGTCCTCACGCCAGCCAGATCACTTCAGAGGGACCATGCCCGCGCGGACATCGTCGCTGAAGATCCTGCTGTTGGCCACCTGGCCCGGCTGGCGCAAGATGCCGACGGCGGGCGCCGGGAGGCTACCGGCCGGTCCGGGCGTACGGGTGCACCCGCTGCTCATTGGTGCGCGGTTACCTGGCCTATTGACACGCCCCCCGGGGACCAATACGTTCAGGACAACGTTGTCAAGTCTCTAGCCCAGCCGGCCCGCGTTCCGGCTGGGGGCTACGTGCCGTCGCCGCAGGAGTGGTCATGTCGAGCCGTCACTGTTTCCGCAGCATCCGGGGTCTTCTCGTCAGCCGGCGGATGGCGTCACAGGCCACCGCAGTGGCGGCCGCCGCCATGCTTGCGCTCGGCCTGTCGTCGGCCCCGGCGGGCGCGGTCTCGTCACGGGCTGGTGTCCAGGTCGGCCGGCCGCCGTCTGACCCGGCCGCGCTGGTCCAGCCCCTGGCGGGTACTGCGGGTGGAGGCGGAACGTTCCCTGGCGCGGCGGTCCCGTTCGGGATGGTCGACCTCAGTCCCAATACCCCCGGCGCTGAGGGGGGCGGCTACAACTACGCCGACCCGTCCACATGGGGCTTCGGGATGACGCACCTGTCCGGGCCGGGCTGCTCCACGATGGGCGACGTCGTCTCCCTCCCCACCACGGACGCGGTCAGCACCGTCAACCTGAGCAGCCAGCCGGTTCCGTTCAGCCATGATTCTGAGCAGGCCTCGCCGGGCTACTACTCGGTGTTGCTCGGGTCTGGGATCAGGGCCGAGCTGACCGCGAGCACCAGGACCGGCTGGCAGCGCTACACCTACCCGCAGGGCAGCCAGGCCAACGTGGTGGTCGAGCCGGGCGCGGACTTCCACGGGGTCCTCAACGCCAGCATCCAGGTGACCGGCGACCGCACGCTGACCGGGTCGGCCACCGGTTACGGGTACTTCAACTACTGCACCAACCGCTCGTACAACAAATACACCGTCTACTTCGTGATGACGTTCAGCCGGCCGTTCACAGCGTTCGGGGCCGGGAACGGCTCGGCGATCGCCGCCGGGGCCACCAGCGCCTCGGGAGCAAACTCCGGGGCGTGGGTCAGCTTCGGCACCTCCAGCGACCCGGTGGTCATCTCGAAGACCGGCATCTCCTACGTGTCGGCCGCCGGGGCCCGTGCCAACCTGGCCGCCGAGACCGGGCGCAGCTTCGACTTCGGCCGCGTCCGCGCCCGGGCCACGCGGGCGTGGAACCAGCTCCTGCGCAGGGTGAAGGTCAGCGGCGGCTCGGCGGCCCAGCAGCAGACCTTCTACACCGCCTTGTACCACTCGCTGCTGTCCCCCAACATCGTGTCCGACGTCGACGGACGCTATATGGGCTTCGAAGGCAAGGTGCACCGGGCCACCGGCGCGTCGGCACCGCACTACTCCAACTTCTCCCTCTGGGATACCTATCGGACCCAGGCCGAGCTGCTGGAGCTGGTGACGCCGGAGCGGATCGCCCCGATGATGATGTCCCTGGTCGCCGATGCCCAGCAGGGCGGGTGGCTGCCCAGATGGCCCTACGACAGCTACTACACCAACGAGATGGTGGGTGACCCCGCCGCGCCAGTCCTGGCCGACGCGATTGCCAGGGGATTCCTCTCGCCGGCCCAGGCGCACGCCGCCTATCAGGCCATGGTCCATAACGCCACCCAGCTCCCGCTCGGCCAGGCCAGCGATCCGGTCCCGTACAACAGCCCGTTCCAGGGCCGGATCGGCCTGGCCGAGTACCTGGACTCGGGCTATGTCTCGCTGGGCTCCCAGGGCGGCGACCAGGGTGACTCGTCCAGCGCTGTGTCCGACACCCTCGAAGGCGGCATCGCCGACTGCTCGATCTCGCTCACCGCCTCCCACCTCGGCTACCGGGCCGACGCACAGCAGTTCCTGGCCCGCAGCCAGAACTTCCTCAACCTCCTCGATCCGCAGGCTGGATTCATCGTCCCCCGGCAGGCCGACGGCAGCTGGCTGACGCCGTTCACCCCCACCACGCAGACGGGGTATCGGGAGGGGAGCGCCTGGCAGTACAACTGGCTGGCGCCGCAGGACGTCACCGGCCTGGTCGACGGGCTGGGCGGGAGGGCAGCGACAGCGGCAAAACTCGACCAGTTCTTCGGCTACCCGCAGCTGATCGCGAGCGGGACACCGCAGCGGCCGGCCGCCTGGGGCGGCAACGCCAGCTACAACCCGGGCAACGAGCCAGACCTGCAGGCGCCCTACCTCTACGACTACCTCGGGCAGCCGTGGAAGACCGCCGACGTGGTGGACGCCGCCGAGCAGCTATACTCGACCGCCCCCGGCGGGATCCCCGGCAACGACGACCTTGGGGAGATGTCGGCCTGGTACGTCATGTCGTCGCTCGGCCTGTACCCGATGATGCCCGGCGACCCGTTCTACAGCCTGACCACGCCGGCATTCGACCAAGCCGTCGTGACCCTGCAGCGCCCGTGGTACCGGGCCAAGCATCTGGTTATCGACGCGCCGGGCGCGTCCGGCGGGGAACATTATGTGCAGTCGGCGACCATCAACGGCGCTCCCCTGGACGCCGCATGGGTCAGCCACCGCCAGATCAGCGCCGGAGCCCGGCTCGACTTCCGGCTCGGCGCTGCCCCGGGCTCCTGGGCGACGGCCGTGTCGGCGGCGCCGCCGTCGCCGTGCGGCGCGCCTGCCTCCGGCGCCAGCGAGGTCAGCGCCGCGATCGGCGGCAGCGGAACCATCGAGCTGCAGGCCGGCCAGCCGACAGCGATCCCGGTAGTGGTCACGAACCCGGGGCCGGCGACGGTGCGCGACGTGAGCGCCAGCGTCGTGGTGCCGGAAGGCTGGAGCGCCGGCGGCCCGGTATCTGACGACCAGACCCTCACGCCCGGCCAATCGGTCACGCTGACCATCCCGGTGACACGGATCGGCTCATCGAGCACCTCCGCGGCCACAGTCGAGGCCCTGGTCCGCTGGGCCGGCCCGGCAGGCACCGGGAAGG
>DASZKN010000170.1:0-18314 GCA_035552855.1 Trebonia sp.
TGGCCATCGGGGCCGACTCGGCCATCGCCACCGCCTACATCGCCGAGTACGCGCCCAGCAACCGCCGCGGGTCGCTCACGATGCTGCAGCAGTGGATGATCACCGTCGGCATCCTGCTCGCCTACATCGTGGCGATCATCATCTTCGGCATCTGGCCGCACAGTGCGGCCACCGTGGGCTGGCGGCTCGTGCTCGGCCTGGGCGCGGTCCCGGCCCTGATCGGCCTGGCGCTGCGGACCCAGATGCCCGAGTCCCCGCGGTGGCTGCTCCGGCACGGCAAGTACGACCAGGTCCAGCGGGCGATGGCCGCCCTCGGCGCGGGCGACGTGTCGGAGGAGGACGCCCGCCGGGCGGGCGCGGTCATTGAACGGGCGGAACGCGGCGACCGCGCGCAGCGGCTGAAAGCCTGGACCCCCGGGGTGCGCCGCGCACTCGTCGTGGTCTGCGTGTTCTTCATCTTCCAGCAGATCACCGGGATCAACGTGCCGCTGTACTACGGGCCGCACCTGCTCGGCCCGATCTTCTCCGGCGCGCACGCCAGTTTGGTAAACACCACGGTCGCGGGTGTCGAGGTGACGGCGATCATGACCGCGGTCAACGTCGCGTCCACGTATCTGGGCTTCCGGTGGATCGACAAGTTCGGCCGCCGCAAGCTGGCGATCGGCGGCTACGCCGGGATGATCGTCTTCGCGCTGGTCGCGGCCCTCGGCCTGGCCTTCCTGTCAGGCACCACGCGGCTGGTGATCATCATGGTCGGCCTGGACTTCTTCATCGCCTCGTTCGCCGTCGGCGTGGGCGGCACCGGCTGGACGCTCCAGGGCGAGGTGTTCCCCACCGCGGTCCGCGGCCAGGCCGCGGCGATCGCCGCCACGGTGGACTGGCTGGCGAACTTCGCGCTGATCGAGGTGTTCCCGGTGTGGCAGAACGCCATCAGCCTCAGCGGCGTGCTGGTCTGCTTCGCCGCGCTGGCGCTGGCCGCGGCCGCGTTCGTGTACTGGTTCCTGCCCGAGACCAAGGGCCGTTCCGTGGAGGACATCATCCAGCTGTTCGAGCGCGAGACGCCGGATCCGGCGACGCACGAGCGCCCGTCATGAGCGGCACCGGCGGCCGCCGGTGCCCCGGCGATCGTGGCGGCGCGGCCGTGACCGTGGTGACCGTGTACGCGGACGGGCCGCTCATCCTCCGCGGCGAGTTCGACATCGTCGGCCAGGACGGGCAGCCGGTCCCGGCGGGCCGGCGGACGGTCGCGCTATGCCGGTGCGGCCGGTCGGCGATCAAGCCGTTTTGCGACGGGTCGCACGAACGGACCGGCTTCCGCGCCCCCGGCGGCGCCCAGCGCCCGCGCCCGGCGCAAGACCGCGAGGGAAGTGGCGGCCCGCGGCAGGCGGCCGCCTGCGTAGGCGACACCGCCGCGCAGCCGGCAGGCTAGCGCGAGCCAGCTGCACACCGACCGCTCGGCCAGCCAGGCCGGCGCGTACAGCGCGGTCACGGCGGGGAAGACCGCGGTGCCGCCATGCCGGCGGCGGCCGATCTCGGCGAGTCCGGCGGCCGCTGCCGCCGCGGCCGCGAGCGCCGCGTAGCGCCTGGTCCCGACGGCCAGCGCGATGGCCGGGAGCAGGGCGAGCTCGGCCGCCAGCCGCGGCGGCTGGCTCAGGCTGTCATACGCCTGCCGGACCCGCTGCCCGGCGAAGTGGCTTGCGTCGGGCGGCAGCCGCCGGACGTACACCCATGGCGCCGGCCGCACCCGCGCGCCGGCCGCGCGCATGGTGCGGATGAGCTCGAGGTTCTCGAACAGCACGTCGCCGTCGTAGCAGCCCGCCCGCAGGAAGGCGCCGCGCCGGACGGCCATCGTGCCTGGGTAGTCCAGGCCGGCCGCCCGGTTGATCAGCGTCCGGGCGGTGTCCCAGGCGGCGTGCCAGGGCAGCGGGTCGAAGTAGTTCTGCGGGATGACGAGGTCCGCGTCCGCCAGCAGGCCGAGCACCTGCGCGAGAGACCGGTCGTCGTAGCGGACGTCGTCGTCGGCGATGACCACCCGGTCGCCGCCGGCGGCGCGCAGGCCGGTGATGACGCCGTTGACCTTCCCGTTGCGGTAGCGGAGATCCCCGTCCGGGCGCAGGTGGCACTCGAACGCCGCCCAGTCACGGTGATGCCGCGCGAACACCGCGTCCGGTGACCCGTCCACGACTATCACCTGGCCCGTCGCCGCCACCCGGCGCAAGTAGCCCGTCAGCTCGCCGGTGTCCCGGTCAGTCTCCCAGCGCAGCGGCAGGACGTAGCACGGCCGGCTGGGGGCGGGCATCAGGAACTCACGCGGCCGTCTGCGGCTCGGCCTGGGACCGCAGCGACGACTGGCCCGCCTCCCAGCAGGACAGCAGGTGACCAGCGAGCGCGCCGTCGATGGCCAGGCAGCACGCCGCGCCGAACAGGATGTCCGCCACCGCGCCCGGGTGGGTGGCGGCGTACCCGCCGCACAGGTCGTGCGCGGCGACCTGCTCGTGCACGGCATCGGCCTCCACGTGCTCGTCGAAGTACCAGCGCGCCCGCCGGCCGGCGCCGAGCCGCCGCGCGCCCGCTGAGTACAGCCGGTTAGGGCCGGTCGACGTCATCTCCAGCGCGGCCAAGTGCCCGAGCAGGGCGGGCATCCACCGGCGGTGCAGCGCGAACAGCGACATCAGGTTGCTCACCGCCAGCGTCACGGCCGGCACCGCCGGCACGTAGTAGCCGTAGCTATCGTCCAGCTCGAGCCAGCGCATCGTCTCGCGGAACAGTTCCGCGTGCATCCGCTCGGGCCGGCCGCCCCCGTACTCGTCGGCCTGGATCTCCACCAGCGCCGCCTTCACGGCGCCGTCGAGCCGCGGGATGCCGAAGCTATGCGGGTCGGCCTCCTTCAGCTGATACACGGACCGGTGCGCGGCGAACTCGGCGAACTGCTCCCTGCTCGCCGTGCGCGCCAGGTAGCCGGCCAGGTCCGGGCCGTCTCCGCGGCGGACCAGGTCCCGGAGCGCCCGGGGTAGCTGCTCGGCCGCGGCCGCGGCGCTCGTGCTGGCCGGCAGCGCGCCGCTCGTGCCCGCTAGGTCGCGCAGCGCGGCCACCCACCGCCGCTCCAGCGCCCCCTGGAAAGCCAGGACGGCCGGATGCCATTCCCAGTCGTCGGCCACATCCTCGAACCCGCGGTAATGCAGCTCATAACAACACCACAGGGCGAGCTGCAGATCTTCATCCGCCCACGCCGGACAGGCGGCCGGCCGTCCCGTGCGGACAGCAGTCGTCGCCGCGGGCTCGCGGCGGAGCGTGGCCGACAGCCACGCACTTAGCCGCCCCCGCGCAGGTGGCATTATCACGAGACCCTGTTTCCCCCGTGGCCATGGTTTATGCCGACTGGCGAGTTTCCGTGCGCGGCAACCCGCTTTCGCCCCGTCGAGGACGAGGAAACGCCGCCCAGCGGCTGATCTCTGGCTCGCCGTCGTCGCCGGCGGTCACCGTGACGGCGGCACGCATTTCCGCACGGTGGCTCGTGTGCGATGCTGGAGCGCGTGGCGGACGAGACGGTTGAGGGCGGCACGGCTGCGGGCGGCCCGGCGTTCCCGGTAGGGCGATGAGTCTCGCGCCGGCCGATCGTCTGTACTGACATGGGAAAGCTCATCATCTCCGCCCACGCCACCGTCGACGGCGTCGTCGGGCCCGCCATACAGGATTGGGCGACCTTCGACCGCGAGGGCGAACGGTACAAGTTCGACCAGCTACTCGCCGCGGACGCGTTCCTGCTCGGCGGCAAGGTCTACGCGGGCCTGGCCAGCTTCTGGCCCACCGCCACCGACGACACCGGTTTCGCCGAGCGGACGAACAGCATCCCCAAGTACGTCGCCTCCCAGACGTTGCAAGGGCCGCTCACCTGGAACGCGTCGCTGCTCAAGGGGGACCTGACCGAAGCCGTGACCGCGCTGAAGCGCCAGCACCGCGGCAACCTGCTCTCGTTCGGCTGCGGCGGGCTCGCCTACGAGCTGGCCAGCCGGGGCCTTGTCGACGAGGTGCACTTCTGGGTCCAGCCGGTCGTCTGGGGAACCGGCGACCGCGCGTTCCACGGGCGCCGGGTCCGGATGCGGCTGTTGCGGACGACCGCCTTCGACTCGGGCAGCACGCTGATGTGCTACCGGCCAGTGGCCGCGACGAACAGCGAGTTACCCGAGGGCGGCCATGGCGGCGTCGTCCAGGGCGATCGTTCCGGCGGCGACGTTTTCCTCAAGGTGGCGCGGATCGGCCGTGCCCGGGATCAGGACCACGTTCGGCGCGTGCCGCAGCAGCCAGGCGAGGCCGACCTGGGAGGGCGTGCAGCCGAGCGAGCGCGCGGCGGCGATGACGGCCGGGCTGTCGGTCACCTTCGGCCTGCCGGGGAAGGCGCCGCCAAGGGGGAAGAACGGCATCCAGGCGATGCCCGCGCCGGCGCACAGCCGCAGCAGGTCCTCGTCGTCGCGCGAGACCAGGCTGTAGAGGTTCTGGACGCAGACGATCCCGGCCGGCAGCGCCCGGCGTAGCACGTCAACGGTCACGCTGCCCAGGCCGATCGCGCCGATCTTGCCCTCGTCCCGCAGCGCGGTCATCGTCGCCAGCTGGTCGTCGAGGTCAACCTGCTGGTCGCCCTCGAGCCGCAGCCCCGGCCCCGCGTCCATGCGGCGCAGGTTCACCACCGGGATCTGGTCGAGGCCGAGCGACTTGAGGTTGTCCTCGACGCTGGCCCGTAGCTCTTCGGGCCGCTGGGCGGGACGGAGCGGGGTGGCGCCGCCAGGGTTGGGGTCGGCACCGATCTTGCTGACGACCACGACGCCGTCTTCGGGACGGAACGCGTCGCGGATGACCCCGTTGACGAACCCGTCGCCGTAGAACTGGGCGGTGTCGACGTGGTCGACGGCGAGTTCCAGCGCGCGGCGGAGCAGGGCGATCGCGGCGTCGCGGTCGGCACTTAGGCGGTCGAGCTGCATCGCGCCGTAGCCGATGCGGGAAATCGCGCGGTCGCCGAGCTGCCAGGCACCGACCGCGCGCGGGGTGCCGGAGGCAGTGAGCTGGGAAGGCGAAGTGGTCATGGGAACTCCTCGCGAGACGGGGGTACCGCGGTATGGGGGTTACGGCGGCACGGGCGGTAAAATAAGCGGAGTTTCCTCCGTTTCCATCGACGATAGCACTATACCGGAGGTCCCTCCGTTTTGGCCGCCGATCCTGTTTCCGCCGCTGCCGCTTCTGTTTCCGCCGCGGCTGCTTCGACTCCCGCCGCGGCCGGGAAGAAGCCGCGAAGCGCGCGCGCCGACGCGCAGCGCAATCGCGACCGGCTCCTCCAGGCTGCCCGGGTGGCGTTCGCGGCGGCGGGCGACACCGTGCCGCTGGAAGGCATCGCCCGCGACGCGGGGGTCGGCATCGGCACCCTGTACCGGCATTTCCCGACCCGCGAGGCCCTGGTCGAGGCCGTGTACGCGGCCGAACTGGACGACGTCACCGGCTGCGTGCCCGGCCTGCTGGCGAAGTCGCCGCCGGACGCGGCGCTGCGCGCGTGGATGGGGCGCTACGCGGCCTTCTTCGCGACGAAGCGCGGCATGGCCGGCACGCTCCGCTCGGGACGGATCGCCACGCCGGCCACCAGGGAGCGGGTTACCGGCGCCATCGCCACGATCCTGGCCAGCGGAGCCGCCGCCGGCGTGCTGCGCGCCGACGTCGAAGCACAGGACGTGACCACGATGCTGCTGGGGATCTTCCTGTCCACCACCGCGGTTAACACGCCCGAGCGGACCGGGCGCCTGCTCGACCTCCTGGTGGACGCGCTGCGGCCGGGGACGGCCCGCTGACCGGGCCCCGGCCTTGCCGTTCAGCATCAAGCTTGGCAGTTCATCGTCGTCCACACACCAGCATCGGCCCTCGGGTAACCCGAGAGTCAAGCCCGCGGCGGCCGCCGGTCAGGTCCCGTCGGGTTTGCCGCCCTCCGGCGGCGCGGGCTTGTTTCCGGCGCCCGGGTCCTCGGCGCCTAGGTAGCCCTCGGCCCAGTGGCCCGCCTGCTCGATCTGGCCGTCATACTGGCCGCCCGTTTTCTTCTCGCCCATTTCCTCGGCCTTTTCGACCGCCTTGCCCACGGTGTCCGGATGCTGGCCGGCCAGGCCCTTTACCTTCTTCGCAAGCTTCCCGAAATCAGGCATTACCACGCTCCCCCGAGTCGATGCCGCACACCACTGTCGTGAGCCGCAGTGATACCCGCGATTCGATAAGCGGAAACCGCGGTGGTTACGCGGGGTATTGCATGGGTCCTTGGATGTAGGTGCGGCCGGATGGGGCTGTCCAGTGGTGCCAGCCGGGGCGGGGCCGGGTGAGTGTCCAGCTTTTGGATTGCTTGACGCGGTGGCAGCGGCGGCTTCTGGCGCCGACGACCGGAGGAATTCCAGCAGGGCTAAGAGGAGGCCACTGAACGCGCCCTGGTGTCTCCCCGCCCGCGGTTTGCACGCCCGGCGAGCGGGCACATGGCGTCCATGGTGAATCCTCGGAGGACCAGGTGACTGACTTCTACGGCATCGAGGAGTTGCTAACTGACTCCGGGCGCGACGCGGCGCGGCGGACCAGGGACTTCATGGCCAGGGAAGTCGAGCCGGTGATCAACCGGCTCTGGACCAGGGAGGAATTCCCGCACGAGCTGATCCCCGGCTTCGCCAAGCTCGGCATCGCGGGCGTCGCCTACGAGGGCTACGGTTGCCCGGGCGGCGGGCCGCTCCTCGACGGGGTGATCGCGATGGAGCTGGCCAGGTCCGACCCGTCGATGTCCACGTTCATGGGCGTGCACAGCGGCCTCGCGATGGGCTCCATCTACCTGTGCGGCTCGGAGGAGCAGAAAGAGCGCTGGCTGCCCCAGATGGCGCGGATGGAGAAGATCGGCGCGTTCGGCCTGACCGAGCCGGAGGTCGGCTCCGGCGTCGCCGGCGGGCTCACGACGACCGCCCGCCGCGACGGCGACACCTGGATCCTCGACGGCGAGAAGAAATGGATCGGGAACGCCACGTTCGCCGACTACATCATCATCTGGGCCCGGGACGTGGCGGACAACCAGGTGAAGGGCTTCGTGGTCGAGAACGGGACACCCGGCCTGACCACCACGAAGATGCACGACAAGATCGCGCTCCGCGTGGTCCAGAACGCGCTGATCAGCCTGGACGGCGTGCGGGTGCCGGAGTCGTCGCGCCTGCAGAAGGCCTCCTCGTTCAAGCAGACCGCGGCGGTGCTGCGGCTGACCCGGGCCGGCGTGGCCTGGCAGGCCGTCGGCTGCGCGGCCGGCGCCTACGAGCACGCGCTGGCGTACGCCAAGGAGCGCCAGCAGTTCGGCAAGCCGATCGCCGGTTTCCAGCTCGTGCAGGACCTCCTGGTGAAGATGCTCGCGAACATCACCGCGTCCACGTGCATGTGCGCCCGGCTGGCGCAACTGCAGGCGGCGGGCGCGGCGGGCGACGAGCACTCCGCCCTCGCCAAGGTCTTCTGCACCGTGCGGATGCGGGAGACCGTCGGCTACGCCCGCGAACTGCTCGGCGGCAACGGCATCCTGCTCGAGCACCAGGTCGGCCGGTTCGTCGCCGACGCCGAGGCGATCTACTCCTACGAGGGCACCCGGGAGATCAACACGCTCGTGGTCGGCCGCGCGATCACCGGCCTGAGCGCGTTCCTGTAGCCCGGTAGCGGGCCTACCCGGCCGCGCCCCACGCGGCGCGCACGCCTGCCCAGTCATCAGTCCAGTCGCCGGCGTTGGTACCGATGAGAACGTCGACGTCCGCGGCCGTGTCCGTGGTTGTGTGACCCGGCCCCTCGTCAGGGTGTCCGCGCGCAAACATGTCGAGTGCGCACTCGACCTCACAAGAGTGTGGCGGAGAGCGCACTCGACACACTGCGGCGGGGGTGAGCTGTGGCGGAAGCGCTCAGCGCGGCAGGTGGCGGGCCAGGTGGCCGGTCACTTCGCGCGCGTCGTCCTCGATGCCGTAGATGAACGTGGACTTGCGCCGCCGCAGCACCGGCAGTCCCAGCGCGTACAGGCCGGGGCTGTCCACCACGCCGCCGTCGTGGAGCAGCCGGCCCTTCCCGTCGGTCACCGGCACGTCGAGCCATTCATAACCGGGCCGGAACCCCGTCGCCCACACGATCGCGCGGATCTCGCCGCCGCGCAGGTTCAGCCGCAGTCGCGGCGCGGCGGGCACGCCCGTCGGCGGGAAGCGCTCCGGCGGCCCCGCCCCCGCGTCCGCCCCGTGCGCCCGGGCCCAGTCGTCGAACGTGTCGAGCAGGCGGCCCAGCTTGAGGTCCGCGAGCGCGCACACGTTGCGCAGGCCGCCGGAGAACAGCGCCCAGCCGTCGCGCACGGCCGCCAGCCGGCCCGCCAGTTCCACCCCGTCAGCGGCGAGCGCGTTCAGGTCCAGCGTGGCCCGCCCGGGGGTCCCCGCGAGCTGCGGCGAGGGCAGCCGCCGGGCCCGCGCCAGGTCGTCGACCTCGTCATGCCGCTGGTCCCACACGCCCGCGGCGGCCATCCACCACAGCACGTCCTTTCCCCGGTACACGCGCGGCAGCCGGACGTGCTCCCCCACCGCGAGCGTCACCGGGCGGCCCGACCGCCGGATCTCGGCCGCCAGTTGCACGCCGGTCGCCGACGCGCCCACCACGAGCACACCGCCGTCCGGAAGCTTGGCCGGGTCACGGTAGTCGAAGGCCGTGAACTGCTCGACGGACGGCGGCACCGCGTCCGCCAGGGGCGGCACGACCGGCCGGTTGCAGGCCCCGCTCGCGAGGACGACCGCGCGGCAGCGGATCGCGCCGCGGGACGTCAGCACGTCGTACCCGTCGCCGGTCCGCCGGACGGACGTGACGTCCGTGTGCGTCCGGACGGGAGCGCGCGCGACCGCCGCGAAACGCTCGATGAACGCGGCCACGTCCCCGGCCGTCATGTAGCCGTCGGGATCCGGGCCGTCGTAGCGCAGGCCCGGCAGGCGGGTCTGCCAGTTAGGCGTGAGCAGCCGCAGGGTGTCCCACCGCTCGCGCCGCCACGAGTTCGCCACCTCGCCCCGCTCGAGCACGACGTGGTCGATGGACCGCTCGCTGAGGAAATGGCTCGCGGCCAGGCCGGCATGGCCCGCCCCGATGACGACCGTGGTTATGCGTTCGATCGCTCGGCCCCTCAGCCTCAGGCCACTTCGACGGTGACGTCCGTCGGGTTGGTGAGCGCGTCGAACACGGCGGAGCGCTTCTGCGACTGGGCCACCAGCGCCTCGATCTCCTGCCGGGACGCGTCCGCATCGATGTTGAACGTCACCTTGATGTCGTTGAAGCCGTTGCGGACGTCGCTGTCGGCGCCGAGGATGCCGCGGATGTCGTGGTGGCCTTCGAGCGTCGCCTCGACCGAGCGGAGCTTGATGCCGCGGTTCTCCGCGACGGACGCCACGCCCGCCGACAGGCAGCTCGCCAGGCCGACGAGGAGGTACTCGATCGGCGTGATGCCGTTGTCCTCGGCCCCGAACACCGCCGGATGGTCGGCCTCGAACGCCCACTCCGCCTTGTGGTCCTGCTCCTGGCCGAGGCCGGAGAAGCCCCGCACCTTGATCGTGCTGTGCACCCCGTTGGTCCAGGCAGAAGACGCCCGCCAGGTGAACTGGGCGGCCTCGGGCGCGCCGCGCAGCGCGTCCCGCGCCTCGAGCAGCGCCTGCACGTTGACGCCGTTGGTGAGCGTGGTCATGTCCGTGTTGCCCCTCTCCCCCCATGGCGGTTTTTTCCGTGGGGATGATTGACAATACCCTGGCGAGGCCGGGTTACCATAGGCCCCATGGCGGAGTCAGGGGCGACACTTACGGCCGGCTCGGTCGGCACCGTCGAAACCCGGCACCTTGACCTCCCTGACCCGGTACCGCTCGACTGCGGCCGTGAGCTGTACCCGGTCCGCGTCGCGTACGAGACCTACGGCACGCTCTCGGCCAGCCGCGACAACGTCATCCTGGTCTGCCATGCCCTCAGCGGCGACGCGCACGCGGCGGGCGTCGCGCAGCAGCCGGCGGCGGAGAGCACGCGCGACGGGTTCGCGGCCGCCGACCGCGACGGCACCGCCGGGAAGGCGCTCGGCTGGTGGGACGGGATGATCGGCCCTGGCAAGGCGTTCGACACCGACCGCTTCTTCGTCGTCGCCACGAACCTGCTCGGCGGCTGCCGCGGGACAACCGGGCCGTCGTCGGTCAACCCGGCGACGGGCGCGCCCTACGGGCCGGACTTCCCCGTCATCACGGTCGCCGACATGGTGCGCACGGAGCGGGCGTTCCTCGCCGAGCTCGGCATCGAGCGGCTCGCCGCGGTGGCCGGCGGCTCGCTCGGCGGCATGCAGGCGTTCGAGTGGGCCGTCCGCTACCCCGGCCAGGTCGGCGCCGTCGTATCGATCGCCAGCACGCACGCGCTGCAGCCGCAGGGCGTGGCCTGGAACGCGATCGCCCGCGACGCGATCATGCGCGACCCGGCCTGGCAGGGCGGCCGCTACTACGGCACGGGGGCCGCGCCCGACGCGGGCATGGGCGTGGCGCGGATGGTCGGCCATGTCACGTACCTGTCCGCGCTGGCGCTGGGCGAAAAGTTCGGCCGCCGCCTCCAGTTCGCCGACGACATCCGGTACACGATCACCGAGCCGGAGTTCGAGGTCGAGAGCTACCTGCGCCACCAGGCCGGCTCGTTCGTCAAGCGCTTCGACGCCAACACCTATCTCTACCTGTCCCGGGCCCTCACGTACTTCGACCTCGCACGGCAGTACGGGAACGGTTCGCTACGCGAGGCACTAGGGACCGTTAGGGCAAAAGTGCTTCTGATCGCCTTCAGCTCGGACTGGCTGTACCCGCCGGCGGCGTCGGAAGAGATCGCCGGGGCGCTGCGCGAGCTCGGCAAGCCCGCCGAGTTCCATGTGATCGACGCCCCGTACGGCCACGACTGCTTCCTGCTGGAAGAAGCACGGCAGACGCCTATTGTCCGGACGTTCCTGGGAGGATGATCTCGTGACCGACAGCCAGTCCCGCGCCGAGCAGGCGCGCGCGTTCGGATTCGAGACACGGCAGCTGCACGCCGGGCAGCGGCCCGACCCGAACACGGGCGCCCGCGCGGTGCCGATCTTCGCCACGACCAGCTACGTGTTCGAGGACCCGGAGTCCGCGGCCGCGTACTTCAACTTGCAGGAGTACGGGAACACGTACTCCCGGATCATGAACCCGACGGTCGCGGTGTTCGAGGAGCGGGTGGCGAACCTGGAGGGCGGGGCCGGCGCCGTGGCGTTCGCCAGCGGCATCGCGGCCCAGGCGGCCGCGCTGTTCACGCTGCTGCAGCCGGGCGACCACGTCGTGTCCTCCACCGCGCTCTACGGCGGCACGGTGAACCAGCTCAAGCACCTGCTGCGCAAGATGAACGTGGAGCTGACGTGGGTCAATCCGGACGACCCGGACGCGTGGCGGCAGGCGGTGCGGCCGGACACCAAGGCGTTCTTCGCCGAGACGATCGGCAACCCGGCCGGGAACGAGCTCGACATCGAGACCGTGGCGGCGATCGCGCACTCCCGTGAGCTGCCGCTGATCGTGGACAACACGTTCGCGACGCCTTACCTGTGCCGCCCGATCGAGTGGGGCGCCGACATCGTGATCCACTCGGCGACCAAGTTCATCGGCGGTCACGGCACCAGCATCGGGGGCGTCGTCGTCGAGGCGGGCACGTTCAACTGGTCGAACGGCCGGTTCCCGGTGGTCGCCGACCCGTCGCCGGCGTATCACGGATTGCAGTTCCATGAGACGTTCGGGACCTACGGGTACCTGATGAAGCTCCGGGCCGAGACCCTGCGCGACCTGGGCGGGGCAATGTCGCCGTTCAACGCCTTCCTGTTCCTGCAGGGGCTTGAGACGCTCAGCCTGCGGATGGAACGCCACGTGACGAACGCGCTGGCGGTCGCGGAGTTCCTGGCCGGGCACGAGCTGGCGTCCAACGTGGCCTACCCGGGCCTGCCGTCGAGCAAGTACCGGCCGCTGGCCGGGAAGTACCTGCCGCGCGGCGCCGGGGCCGTGTTCTCGTTCGACTGCGCCGGCGGGCGGGACGGCGGCCAGGATCTCATCCGCGGCGTCACGCTCTGGTCGCACCTGGCGAACGTCGGCGACGCGAAAAGCCTGATCATCCACCCCGGCAGCACGACGCACCGGCAGCTGAGCGACGACGAACTGCGGGCGGCCGGCGTCGGGCCGGGCACGGTGCGGCTGTCGGTGGGCACCGAGTCCGTCGGGGACCTGATCTGGGATCTCGAACAGGGTTTCGCGCTGGTGGCGGCGCTGGCGGCGAACACTGGCTCGGGGAAGGTGGCTACTTCATGACCGATCTTGATCTCGATCTCGCGGGGTACCAGGATCCGCTGACGATCCAGCGCGTGCTGCACGCTGCCCGGACGATCGCGATCGTGGGCCTGTCCGCGAACGAACTGCGGGCCAGCAACTTCGTCGGCTATTACCTCAAGCGGCACGGCTACCGTGTCATCCCCGTCAATCCCCGCGAGCCGGAGATCCTCGGCGAGAAGTCGTACCCGAGCCTGCTCGACGTGCCGGATCCGGTGGACATCGTCAACGTCTTCCGCGCGCCGGACGCGCTGCCCGGGATCGCGCGCGACGCGGTGGCGATCGGCGCCAGCACGCTCTGGTGCCAGTTCGGCGTGATCAACGCCGAGGGGGCGCGGATCGCCTCCGACGGCGGGCTGACGGTGATCATGGACCGCTGCCTCAAGGTCGAGCACGCGCGCTACATCGGCCGGATGCACTGGCTCGGCTTCAACACCCAGCGCATCACGTCCGTGCGGGCGGGCCTGCAGTAGCGGTTCCGAGCCGGGCGCGCGAAACGGTCGCCACCCGGGGCTTGGCTCTGGGGAAATTGCGCCACAGGCTGGCCGACGGCGTGCCCCGGGAAAGACCTGAGCGAAGTGTACCGGCGCAGTCACGATGACCCGCCCGGTCGACCGGGGCGCTCCCAGGCCCCGGCCGCGCCGCTGACCGGCCGGAGTCACCACCGTCGTTCCGGGCAAAAGGCTTTTGATTCTTCTAAACGACAATGGTGACTCTGCTTCCGCAACCGGCTCGTCCTGACCGGGCCGGTGAGCCTATCGCCTGCCATGAGGGGATTTCTCGGGCTGCTGTAGCGTTGCGGGGCATGCGAGAGATCCAGGGTGGCTCCGTGGCGGAACGACTTGCCGACCTCAGCGGGCTCGCGGGGCTGGATGTGACCGCTGATTCCGCTTACGCCGCGCTGGTGAGCGCGCTCGCACGTGAGCCAGGCGGGCCGCTGCTCCCCCGCGTCCAGGAACTGGCCGACGCCATCGAGCGGGGCCGGCGGCCGCGGGCGAGGCAGAACCTGGACTTGCTGGCCGCCTACGAGCGCCTCGAGCGGCTCGGCAGGCCGGTCAACGCGGTCGCCGAAGCGGCACCGCTGCCGGCCCGCGCGGCCGACGGCCCGCTCGCGGGACGCCCGGTGGGCGTCAAGGACATCATCGCGGTCGCGGGGCTGCCGACCCGCTGCGGCAGCCCGGCCAGCGACCCGGCGCCCGCGGCGGCGGACGCCCCGGTGGTGGCGCGGCTGCGCGCCGCCGGAGCGGAAGTGTTCGCGACCACCCAGTGCCTTGAGTACGCGGCGGGCTTCGCGCACCCCGACATCGGCGACACGCGCAACCCGAAGGACGTCACTCGCACCTCCGGCGGCTCGTCGGGCGGTTCGGCGGCGCTGGTAGCGGCGGGCGTCTGCGACCTGGCTCTCGGCACCGACACCGGCGGGTCGGTGCGGATCCCGGCGGCCTACTGCGGCGTCGTCGGGCTGAAGCCCACCTACGGTCTCCTGCCGGTCGACGGCGTCTTCCCGTTGTCAGCGTCCTGCGATCACGTGGGGACGCTAACCGCGACCGTGGCCGGCACTGAGGCTCTGCTCACCGTGCTGGCCGGCCCTGGCGCCCTCGCCGCTGGTGGCAAGCCGGCACCGGCGCCAGGCGCGGTACCTGCGCCAACCTACACTCTCGGAGTGCTGACCGCCCAGATCGCCGACCCGTCGGTCACGCCTGAGGTCCGGGCCGCCCTGGACGCGGCCCTCGCCGCCCTCGCGGAGGCTGGCTGGCAGCTGCGTAAGTTCTCCGCGCCGTGGCTCGACGACCTTCCCGCCTGGGAGCACGTCCTCAGTGTCATCGTGGCCAAGGAGGCGGTGCTGGCGCACCAGGGCCGTGACACCGCCCGTTACGCCGCTGGCACCAGGGCACTGCTCGAGTACGGCGCGACCGTCGACGACGCGGCCTACGCACAGGCCCGGGCCCGGCGCGATGAGCTAACCGCCGCGATCGACGTCAGCCTGGACGGAGTGGCTGCCCTCGCCGGGCCGACGGTGGGCTTTCAGGCGCCCGAGCAGGACCCGCCGTTCGGCGTCGGCGAAGACTCCGGCGAGGGTCGTTTCACCGGGCCGTACAACCTGTCTGGTCATCCCGCGATCTCGCTGCCGGTGCCCGCGGCCGGCCTCCCGGTGGGCCTGCAACTGGCCGGAAGGCGCGGCGGCGACCTCGACCTCCTGCTAGTCGCCACGGCCGCGGAACGGGCCATTGGGTAATGCCGCGTTCCGTGCCTGCCTGGGGGAAATCCCCTAGCGGAAGACGGCCGTCAGCCCGCTCCCGCCCAGGTGGCCGCGTGCCTAGCGTGATCTTCCGTAGGCGCGGTGACTTCGGAAGGTAGGCGCGATGGATTCGAGGGTTGAGCACGCCGAGAGGCCTCTTCGTTTCCGGCGGTGGCCGGCACTGACCGGCGGGCTGGCCTGCTTGGCGGCGCTGTCAGCGCTCGTCGCCCGGCCGGCTGTCGCGCAGCCGGGATACCTGCGCGACGGGGCCGCGGCACGAAGCGCCGTGCCGGCCCTGGCCGACCGTAACACACAGGGTCTCGCGGTGTCATTTGCGCGACCTACGGTGTCGGACCCCAAGATCAGTCTCAGATCGATGCCATTTCCTCGGCGGAACGATGAGTCTGCGGCTGAGCCACCGAACACGAGGACTACATGCGAGCTCAGATCGCGCACCGATGAGTTTTCCGCGCCGCGCCGGTCTGTACGCGTGAGACCGACTCATGGATGGCTGGCGCCATGCGGAAACTGATCTGGGGCATGAACCTGACCCTGGACGGCTACATCGCCGCGCCCGGCGACGACATCGGCTGGAGCGTGCCGAGCGACGAGCTGTTCCAGTTTTGGTCCGACCAGTTGCAGGCGACCGACCTGTCGCTGTACGGGCGCAAGCTGTGGCAGACGATGAGCTCCTACTGGCCGACCGGCGACCTGCAGCCCAACGCCACCCCGGCGCAGGTCGAGTTCGCGCGCCGCTGGCGGGACATGCCGAAGGTGGTGTTCTCCTCAACGATCGACAAGGTCGACTGGAACGCCCGCCTGGTCACCGGCGACGCGGTCGCCGAGATCACCCGGCTCAAGGCCGAGGACGGCGGCCCGATGGACATCGGCGGCGCGACGCTCGCAGGGGCGGCCATGCGGGCCGGGCTGATTGACGAGTACGTGCTGGCCACTGCGCCGGTCCTGGTGGGCGGCGGCACGCCGTTCTTCACCGCGCTGGACAGCTGGGTGAAGCTGAACCTGGTGGAGACGCGGACGTTTCCCTGCGGCGTGATCCTGACCAGGTACGAGACGAGGCGCTGAGCCCATCCCCGCAGGTGACCGGCCTCTACGCACGCCATTCCCACGCCAAGTGGACTACCGGCCGCCCGAACCACCATGCCGTGGCCGCGCCGTTCTCCCGGCTCCTGTCGCTCGCGGACCGCTGCCCCGTCCGGGACGGGCTCGACGACGCCGTCTGGGGCCCGGCCGCTGACCTCCGTGCCATCCCGGCGGCCACCATCGCCGCCTTCGCCCTGCAGCTCCTCGGACGGAAGTGACTCCCATGCTCAGGCTCTGGCACCACCGGAAATACACGCGAAACCACAGCTGGCACCTCGACATCGGCCAGCACCGGCTATTCGTCAAGGCCAACCCGAACGCTGACGAGGCCCGCCAGGAACTCGCGGGCCGCGACACGATCGCCGACATGTATCCTGTCCCGGCGCTGCGCTGGACCGGCCGGGCCGGCACCTGGACCGTGCACGTCTACGAGCGGTCGCCCCACGTCGCCGACAGCCTGCTGCTCGTCGATGCCATCGCCCGCGTGGAGACCACGCAGAACCTCACGATCCTGGACCAGCTCCTCGGCGACGTCCTGGGCCACTACCGTGCCACGATCCTCGCCACCGCCCGCCGCTGCCCCGGCTGGCAGACGGCCGGCAAGCTCTACCGGCACCGCGCTGCTCCCGGCGGGCGCCTCGACCAGTACTACGCCGCGCGCACGCCGTGGCGGCTGCCGACCGGCCCGTGGTGGCCCGACGGCACGGAGATCCTCGTGAACGGGACACGCCGCCGGCCCGATCTGCCGCGGATCATCGAGACTCTCCGCGATGCGACCGGCACCGGTGCCCGGATCTGGGCCGCCGTCACGCAGGCGATCCAACCGATTTCAATCTCGCCTGGTCGCCGTCGGCCGGGCCGGTCTGGTTCGACTACGACACGGCAGGCATCAACGTGATCGCCGGCGAGTTCGGCTGCTCCCTGATGTACCAGCTGCTGCACGGTCCCTGGCGCACGCCCCGCTACAACAAGACTGCCTTCGACGACCACCCCGAAGCCCTCCACCGCGCCGGTGTGGGCGAGACGATGAGCGCGACCCGGCCCCTCACCGTCGTCACCGGAGCCGGCACCGGCATCGGGGCCTCGATCGCGGGCCGCCTGGCACCGGACCACGACCTGCTCCTCACGCACCTCCACGATGACGCCGACCTTGCCGCCGTGGCCGAGCGCGCGACGCGGACGGGCGCGTCCGTCACGACCATCGCCGGGGACCCCAGGACCGTCCGCGGCCTCTTCTCCAACGCCGGCGCCTACCCGCGCGTCCCGTGGCACGACCATGACCCGGCGACGTTCGCCAGGCAGATCGACGTCAACCTGCTCACCCACGCCGCCGTCATGCACCTGCTGACACCCCGCCTGACCGTGAGCGGCACAGGCCGGATCGTCGCCGTCTCCTCGGTGCTGACCCAGCTCGGACGCATCGACCTGGCTGGCTATCGCCGACCGCACGGGCCTCGCGCTGCTGCCCGCAGTCCCGGTGTTCGACGAGTGGCACGCGCCCGCATGCGTCCTCGGCCTCGCGCCCGCACAGTACCCGGATAACTACAAGGACTGGCGGCGCCACCGAGTCCAGAACCCGGACGCTGCGTTACCGGGCGGCGAGAGCCTCACTGCCTTCCGCGACCGGGCCCTCGACGCGATCCAGTCCGCACTGCGCGCTCACCACGAGCCGTACAACCCGCACCACAGGATCGTCGGCTTCGACACGTTCACCGGGTTCCCCGGTGTGAGCGGCAAGGACAGCACCCGCAGCGCCGTTCCCGGCCGGTTCGCCGTCGCCAGGGAATACCCGGACCACCTGCGGGAAGTGCTGGCCGCACACGAGCGGCTCGAACCGCTCGGCCACATCCAGCGCACCCTCGTCGTTGAGGGCGACGTACGCGAGACCCTGCCGCACTGCCTGGAAGACAACCCGCACACCGTCGTCGCCCTGGCCTACTTCGACCTTGACCTCTACGAGCCGCTGGCCTGGGAGGGGTGACCGCCTGCGGTCACGCCCTGAAGCCCGCCTCGGCCAGCAGCGCGTCGCGGTTCGCGAGCACGAACTCCTTGAGCACCGCCGGCTTCAGATCGATCGCGCCGAGCGAGTCGTCGCGCAGCGGCACGTAGTCCAGGTCGTAGCCGCCGCGCTCGGGCTTGCTGAACTCCGGCCCGTACCGCTCGGTCAGGTTGGGGCAGAAGGTCTGGCGCGAGCTAACCGGGATCGCCGCGAAACTCGACGTCCCCGCCCCGGTGGGGTGAGCCGCAGCTTCAGCGCCGCCGATCTGGTAGCGCCGGCCGGCGGGCGGCGTCACAGCGAGCGCAGCATGCCGCCGTCTACCGGCACCACGATCCCGGTCAGGTATGACGCGGCGGGAGACAGCAGGAAGGCGGCGGCCCGGCCGAATTCCTCGGGCGTGCCGTAGCGGCGCAGGGGGATCGTGGCCTCGGCCGCCGCCCGCCGCCCGGGCGCGCTCGCGTCGAGTTCCGCGGTCCGCGCCGTCGCGATCCGCCCGGGCAGCAGCCCGAGCACCCTGATGCCGTCCGGGCCGAGCTCATCGGCCAGCTGCTTCGCCACCATGGCAAGCCCTGGGCGGAGCCCGTTG